>JBFILX010000051.1:0-11915 GCA_041612035.1 Gemmatimonadales bacterium
CGTCAGGTCGCTCCCCGGCGCGGCCCCGCCTCCCGAGGCGGCGGGCGCGGGGGCCTCGCCGCCGCCGCAGGCGACGAGGGCCAGCAGGGCTCCGATGGTGATCCAGCGCGTGGGTGCAGACATCGTCCGTCCTCGAGGTGAGGGGCGGCCACCGGGCCGCCCGCCAATGGGAACCATTTCGGTCGGGCATCCTACCCGGTCGCCGATCGAGGTCCGATGAACTCTTCGTGAAGCGTCGTTCACGGTCGGACTCCCGGGGGGTGCCCTTGTCGGGAAGGCAAAAATATCATATCATCATGCGAATATCAAGTAACCCGGGACGCTATCTTCGCCATGTCCACGCCAGTCAATTCCTCGATCGCCCGGGCCATGCTCTCACAGACCGCCGAGTACGCCCTGCGGGCCGCCGTCTACCTGGCCGAGCACCCCGAGCGGGCGCCGTCGCGGGTGGGCGACCTGGCGCGGGCGCTCAAGATCCCGCAGAACTACCTCTCCAAGACCCTGCACCAGCTGGCCCGGGCCGGGGTGCTCTCCTCGACCCGGGGGAAGCACGGCGGGTTCGAGCTGGCCCGGCCCCCCGGCGAACTGGCCCTGATCGACATCGTGGCCCCCTTCGAGCACTTCAGCGAACGGTCCCGGTGCGTGCTGGGCCGCCCGGTCTGCAGCGACCAGACCGCCTGCGCCGCGCACGAGCGCTGGAAGCACGTGGCGGAGGCGACCACGGCGTTCTTCCAGGAGACCACCCTGCGGGACCTGCTGCGGCCCACCCGGGAGCGGAAGCGCGCGGCGGGTTGAGCCCCGGCCGGGGCGGCGTAGATTCCGGGATCCCCGTGCCCCCCGATCGCCCATGACCCGCTCGCTGCTCGTCAGCCTCCTCGCCCTCGGCGCCGGCGCCTCCGGATCACCGGGCCCGCCCCCGCCCGCCGACGTGGTCGAGCTGCGGCTCCCCGCCGGGTCCGTCACGCCCCACCTGGCCCCCGGCGCGGGGGGCCGCACCATCCTCACCTGGCTGGAACCGGTCTCGGCCGAACGCCACGCCCTGCGGTTCGCCGTGCGCGAGGCCGCCGGCCGCTGGTCGGCGCCCGGCACCATCCGCGAGAGCGACCGGTTCTTCGTCAACTGGGCCGACTTCCCCTCGCTGGCGGAGACCGCGCAGGGGCACTGGGTGGCCCACTGGCTGGAGAAGACCGCCGCCAAGCCCTACGCCTACCACGTCATGGTGTCGGTCTCGACCGACCGCGGCGCCTCGTGGGGCGAGCCGTTCCCGGCGCACCGCGACCGCTCCGACACCGAGCACGGGTTCGTCTCGATGAGCCCCCGCCCGGGGGGCGGCGTCGACCTGGTCTGGCTGGACGGCCGCCGGATGGGCGACCCGGTGCCGGGTCCCATGGGGGTGCGGACAACGACCCTCGATCCGTCGGCGCGGCTGGGCGAGGAGATCGAGCTCGACGACCGGACCTGCGAGTGCTGCCAGACCGCGGTGGTCCGGACCAGCCGGGGCCTGGTGGTCGCATACCGCGACCGGAGCCCCACGGAGATCCGCGACATCGCGGTGGTGCGCCAGCTGGGCGACCGGTGGTCCGCCCCCGCCATCCCCGCCCCCGACCGGTGGGAGCACCGGGCGTGTCCGGTGAACGGTCCCGCCCTGGCCGCCGACGGCGACCGGGTGGCGCTCGCCTGGTACACCGGGGTGGGCGACCGCCCGAAGGTCTACCTGATCCGGTCGGCCAACGCCGGGGCCACCTTCGGGCGGCGGCTGGCGATCGACGCCGGCCAGCCGCTGGGCCGGGTCCACCTGGCCGCGCTGGCCGACGGCGCGGTGGCGGTGGTCTGGCTCGAGGCGCTGGGCGGGGCCGAGGCGGAGTGGCGGGTGAGCCGGGTGGATGCGCGGAACCGCGTCACCGAGACCCGCACCCTGGCCCGGGTGAGCCGGGCCCGGCTGGCCGGCTTCCCCCGGATCTCAACGGTCGGCAATGACCTGCTGGTCGCCTACACCGGGACCGGGGACGATGCCGGGGTCCGGGTGGTCCGGACCGGCTTCACGCGTTAGCGACCCGCGAGACGGCCCCACCCCCTCTATCGGTCCATCGCATCCGTCCCCATGTTGGTATCGCTCCGGATCGGGAGCGGGATACCACTCTTATTCCGACAGGACGGATCCTCTATATGTGCGCCAGTCGCCTCGTGCGGCGCGTCGTCGCGCCCTGGTTCCTCGCCACCCTGCTGCTGCCCGGGTCCCTCGCGGCACAGGCCCTCGGCAGCGTGAGCGGGACCGTCACCCGGGCGGAGGACGGGTCCCCCATCGCGGGCGTGACCGTCTCGGTGAAGGGCCTCTCGCTGGTCACGGTCACCAGCCCCAAGGGCCAGTACCTGCTGCAGCGGGTGCCGGCCGGCTCGCAGACCCTGGTGTTCCGCTGGGTGGGCTACGCCGCCACCGAGTACCCGGCCACGGTCGCCGGCGACGGGACGGTCACGGTGGACGCCAGCCTGTCGCCGCTGCCGGTGTCGCTGGCCGACCTGGTGGTGGTGGGCGCCTCGCGGACCCCGGAGCGCCAGGTGCAGGCGCCCTCCGAGATCTCCTCGATCGACCCGCGGGTGCTGCAGAGCACCAGCGTCTCGGGCCAGGCGCCGATGGTGCTCCGCGACGTGCCCGGCGTGGACCTGACCCAGAGCGGGGTGAACGACTTCAACGTCAACGCCCGCGGGTTCAACTCCTCCCTCAACCGCCGGGTGCTGGTGCTGCAGGACGGGCGGGACCTCTCGATCGCCTTCCTGGGCGCCCAGGAGTGGACCGGACTCTCCATTCCCACCGAGGACTTCAAGAAGGTGGAGTTCGTGAGCGGGCCGGGCTCCGCGCTGTACGGGGCCAACTCCTACAACGGGGTGCTCGACCTGGGGACCCCGGCGGCCCGCGAGGTGGTGGGGACCAAGTTCACCGTGGGCGGCGGGATGCTGAGCTCGAGGAAGGCCGACCTCCGGCAGGCCGGCGTCTTCGGCGAGGGCCGCTACGGCTACCGGTTCAACCTCGGGTACACCCGGAGCGACACCTGGTCGCGCTCGCGCACCAGCGGCGACGGGCTCGACATGCGCCGGGAGTACGCCGGGGTGAGCGACACGGCGGCCCAGGTGAGCCGCGAGCTCCGGCCCCTCCTGGGACAGACCCGCAACGCCACCACCGGGGCGGCCGAGGGCGACCGTGAACCCATCGTGAGCCTCTACGGCACCGGCCGGGTGGACTACTACGCCGGCAACGGCTCGGTGGTCACCGCGGAGGGCGGGGTGACCCGCACCGAGAACGAGGTGTTCGTGACCGGCATCGGCCGGGTGCAGGTGACGGGGGCGCTGCGCCCCTGGGCCCGGCTGGCGCTCGACAACGCCGGCTACAACCTGATGGCGTACTGGAACGGGCGCCGCACGGTGGACCCGCAGTACTCCCTGGCCTCCGGCGCCCCGCTGGAGGAGACCAGCGACATCTTCCACGCCGAGGGCCAGAAGAACTTCAGCTTCGCCGACGACCGGGGCCGCTTCGTCGTCGGGGCCTCGGCGCGGAGCATCAACCTCGACACCGAGACCACCCTCATCCTGCCGCAGAACGACAACCGGTCGGACTCCTACTACGCCGGGTTCGCCCAGTTCTCGTGGGAGTTCTCCCCGGCCTTCCGGCTGGTGGCGGCGGCCCGCTACGACGACGGCAACCTGATCGACGGCCAGTTCTCGCCCAAGGCCTCGCTGGTGGTCTCGCCCGACCGGAACCACTCGTTCCGGTTCACCGTCAACCGGGCGTTCCAGACGCCCAACTATTCGGAGTTCTTCCTCCGGGCGGCGGCCGGCGCGCCGGCCAACTTCAGCCTGCTCGAGGCCGGGATGCGGCAGGCGTTCGGGGCGGCCCTGGCGGGGGTGCCCAGCGGCCAGCTGTTCGACAACTCCGCCGCGGTGCCGGTCTGGGCCCGGGGCAACGCGACCCTGCAGGTGGAGAAGACCACCGGGCTCGAGTTCGGCTACCGGGGCGACCTCTCGCGCCGGGCGTACGTGACCCTGGAAGGGTTCTACAACTTCCTGTCCGACTTCGTCACCGACCTGCTGCCGGGGGTGAACCCGGCCTTCCAGGCCTGGACCGCGCCCGCCGCGGTGCCGGCCTCCCTGCGGCCCACGCTCGAGGGCGCGGTGCGGGGCGCCCTGCTCGGGAGCCCCGCCACCCGGCTCGCGGGGCTGGGCCTCACCCGCACCGAGGACGGCCGCACCGCCATCGTGGTGTCGTACGCCAACGCCGGCAAGGCGGAGATGTGGGGCGCCAACCTGGGCGCGGGGTGGCAGATGACCGACCGGTTCCGGGTGGACGGGTACCTCTCGTGGTTCGACTACGAGGTGGACAAGGACCTGGTGGCGGTGGGCGACCAGCTCCTCTCCAACACCCCCGAGTGGCGGAGCCGGATGGCGGTGAGCTACAACAGCCCGCAGGGCTTCGACGCCCGGGTCGGGGTCCGCACCAGCTCCGGGTTCCCCTGGGCCGCGGGGGTGTTCATGGGATGGGTCGAGCCCGTCGCGCTGTTCGACGCCGACGCGGGCTACCGGCTCAACAACCACTTCCGGATCTTCGCCTCGGGCACCAACCTCTTCGACACCCCGTGGTACAGCCTGGTGGGGGGGTCGGTGAACGGGGCCCGGGTGCTGGGCGGGGTGAGCGCCACCTTCTGACCCTTCCCCCGGACGGCTTCGGGCGCCCGGCCAGGCCGGCCGGGCGCCCGTCGTTTCGGGGCCCGCGCGGTTTGGGAGCGGCGGCGGCCGGGGCTAGGTTTCGGGGGATTGTGACCACATGGCAGCCGTGGGCGCCGAGCGCCGCCCCGACCCCGGGCCCCGGCCCCACGCTGTGGCGGTGGCCCAAGCTCCGCAGCCCCGGACTCCAGAACTACCGGGATGTCGTGGTGGCCGTGCCCCCGGGGCACGACCGGTCCGACGCCCGGTACCCCGTGGTCTACATGCAGGACGGCCAGAACCTGTTCGATCCGGCCACCAGCTACGCGGGGGACTGGGACCTGCTCGCCACCCTGGCCGGGTGGTCGCGCCGGGGGCTCGACGCCATCGTGGTGGGGATCTCCAACCGGGGCCGGTTCCGCCGGTTCGAGTACAGCCCGTTCCGCGACCCGGAGCACGGCGGGGGGGACGGGGAGCTGTACCTGGGGTTCCTGGTGGACACCGTGAAGCCGCTGGTGGACGCCTCGTTCCGGACCCGGCCCGAGCCCGGCGCCACCGCGGTGGCGGGCTCCTCGCTGGGCGGGCTGGTGAGCCTCTACGCGCTGTTCCGGCGGCCCGACGTCTTCGGCGCGGCGGCGGGGCTCAGTCCCTCCGCCTGGTTCGCCGACGAGGCCCTGCTCGCCGCGGCGGTTCCGCCCGGGCCGCCCCCGCGGCGGCTCTACCTGGACGCGGGGACGGCGGAGGACGCGACCCTGGTGGCCTCGGTGCGCCGGCTGCGCGACCGGCTGGCGGCCCTGGGCTGGAGCGCGGCGGTCGGGCTCCGCTATCGCGAGGTGGCGGAGGGGGCCCACCACGAGAGCGACTGGGGCCGGCGGTTCCGGGGGGCGCTGCCCTTCCTGCTGGGGGCCGCCGACCCGAGCGACGACGACACGGGCGCCGAGGGCGCCGGGAGCATGGCATGACGCAGAAGATCGGACTCATCGTGGGACGCGAGTGGTCGTGGCCGCCGGCCTTCATCGAGGAGGTGCGACGCCGCAACGCGGGGGTGGTGGCGGAGTTCGTCACCCTGGGGGCGCCGGCCATGGACGACCCGGCGCGCTACGCGGTGATCATCGACCGGATCTCCCACGAGGTCCCGTTCTACCGCACCTGGCTCAAGCACGCCGCGCTGCAGGGCGTGACCGTCATCAACAACCCCTTCATGTGGTCGGCCGACGACAAGTTCTTCGGCGCCACGCTCGCCACCTCGCTCGGCATCCGGCACCCCAGGACGGTGCTGCTCCCCAACAAGGAGTACCTCCCGGGGATCAAGCACGACGAGAGCCTGCGCAACCTGGCCTTCCCGCTCGACTGGGAGGGCGTGGTGGAGCACGTCGGCCTGCCCCTGATCCTGAAGGACGCCTACGGCGGCGGATGGCGCGACGTGTACGTCTGCCACACCCTGGACGAGCTGCTCCGCCGGTACGACGAGTCCGGGCTGCTCACCATGATCGCCCAGGAGTTCATCCACTTCGACCAGTTCGTGCGCTGCCTCTGCCTGGGCCAGGAGGCCGTCCAGCCGATCCACTACGACCCGAAGGAGCGGAAGTACCACGTCGACCCCGACTATCTCGACCCCGCCCTGCGGGAGCGCATCGTCCGGGAGTCGCTCCTGCTGGTGCGCGCGCTGGGCTACGACATGAACTCGATCGAGTGGGCCATCAAGGACGGCGAGCCGTACGCGATCGACTTCATGAACCCCGCACCCGACTTCGACCTCTACTCGCTCACCCCGACCTATTTCGAGTGGGCGGTGCAGACCATGGCCGACGTGGCCATCCGGCTGGCGCTGGAGCCCCGTCCCCCGGCGGGCCCGCAGCGGTGGCAGCGGTTCCTCCAGGGCCGGGCCCACGCGGAGCCCACGGTCCTCCCGCCCGCCACGCGGCGCCGGAAGCGCGCGTGACCCGGCCCGCGCCCGCCAACCCCGACGACGCGGTCGACGCCTGGCACCAGGCGCTGGCCCGGGGCTCGCGCGCGCGGGAGTCGGCCGAGTGGCTGGAGGCGGAACAGGCCCGCCGGGGACTCGCCTTCGGCGACCGGGCCCTGTGCCACGTGCTGCGGCCCCGCTTCCTCTCGCGCGGGCAGTACGACCTGCTCCGCACCGAGTGCCGCCTGCTGCTGAGCGCCTTCGCGAAGGTCTTCGCGGCGGCGCTGGCCGACCCGGCGGTGCTCGACCGGTTCCGGCTCACCGACTGGGAGCGCGACCTGCTCGGGCGCGACCCGGCCGCGGGGCCGCCCAGCGCGCTGGCCCGGATCGACGCCTTCTTCGACCAGCCGGGAAGCGACTTCTGGGTCACCGAGCTCAACGGGGAGACCCCGGCGGGCGCCGGGTTCACCGACGCCCTGACCGAGATCTTCCTGGACATGCCGGTCACCCGGGACGTGCTGCGCGACTTCGTGCTCTGGACCCTGCCGGTCCGGCACCGGGTGCTGCAGACCCTGCTGGGCGCCTGGGAGGCGTTCCCCAACGGCGGCCGGGGCCGGACCCCGGCGCTCGCCATCGTGGACTGGCACGACGTGCCCACCCGGAGCGAGTTCCTGGTCTTCCGGGACTACTTCACCCTGCGGGGGTTCACCTGCCTCATCGCCGACCCCGAGGAGCTGGAGTACCGGGACGGGACCCTGACGGCGCGCGGCACCCCGGTGAACCTGATCTACAAGCGGATCCTGCTGCACGAGCTGGTGGACCGGGCCGGGGCCGACCATCCCCTGCTCCGGGCGGTGACCGACGGGGCGGTGTGCATGGTGAACGGGGTGCGCTGCAAGGTGCTGCACAAGAAGGCGAGCCTGGCGGTGCTGCACGACGACCGGCACGCCGGCCTCTTCAGCGCGGACGAGCTGGCCGCGATCCGGCGCCGGATCCCGTGGACCCGGGTGGTGGAGGACGGCCCCACGAGCTACCAGGACGGCCGGGTGGACCTGCTCCCGTTCCTGGCCGGGCGGCGCGAGCGCATGGTGCTCAAGCCCAACGACGACTACGGCGGCTCGGGCATCGTGCTGGGCTGGCAGGTGGACCAGTCCACCTGGGAGGCCGCGCTCCGCCTCGCGCTCGACCGGCCGTCCATCGTGCAGGAGCGGGTCACCCTCCCCACCCGGCCCTTCCCGGGCCTGGTCGACGGAGGCCTGGTGCTGCACGACCGGATCGTGGACACCGCCCCGTTCGCGTTCGAGGGGGCGGTGGTGGACGGCTGCCTGACCCGGATCTCGACCCACGATCTCGTGAACGTCACCGCGGGCGGCGGGTCCACCGTCCCCACCTTCGTCGTGGAGCCGCGCCGGCCATGAACCTGTCGCCGCCCTCGCTCACCATCGGCATCGAGGAGGAGTACCAGATCGTGGACCCGGTCAGCCGGGAGCTGCGGAGCTACATCACCGAGATCCTCACCGAGGACGTGGTGGTGCTGGGCGAGGTGAAGCCCGAGCTGCACCAGTCCATGGTGGAGGTGGGGACCAGGGTGTGCCGCACCCCGGCCGAGGCCCGCCAGGAGCTGATCCGGCTGCGCCGCCTGGTGTCCGACCTGGCCGCGCGGAAGGACCTGGCCATCGTGGCCGCGGGGACCCATCCCTTCTCGGCCTGGCAGACCCAGGAGATCACCCCGCTCGACCGCTACCTCGGCGTGAAGCACGACCTGCAGGACCTGGCCCAGCGGCTGCTGATCTTCGGCATGCACGTGCACGTGGGGATCGAGGACCGCGAGTTCCTGATCGACGCCATGAACGTGTCGCGCTATTTCCTGCCCCACGTGCTGGCGCTCACCACCAGTTCGCCGTTCTGGATCGGGCGCAACACCGGGCTCAAGTCGTACCGCAGCGTGGTGTTCCAGAATTTCCCCCGCACCGGGGTGCCCCCGCGGCTCGACACCTGGGGCGACTTCGAGGGCCTGGTGGAGACCCTGACCCGGACCAACTCGATCCCCAACGCCTCGAAGATCTGGTGGGACGTGCGGCCCAACTGGACCCACCCCACCCTGGAGTTCCGGGTGTGCGACGTCACCACCCGGGTGGACGAGGCGGTCTGCATCGCGGCCATCTTCCAGGCCCTGGTGGCCAAGCTGTGGAAGCTCCGGCGGGACAACATGACCTTCCGCATTTATCCCGACCCGCTGCTGGAGGAGAACAAGTGGCGGGCCGTGCGGTACGGGCTCGACGGGCGGCTGATCGACTTCGGCCGCGGCACCGAGGCCCCGGCACGGGATTTGATCCGCGAGTTCATCGCCTGGTTCCTGGACGACGTGCTCGACGAGCTGGGCAGCCGGCAGGACGTCGAGTACGCCTACCGGATCATGGACGAGGGCACCAGCGCTGACCGGCAGCTCGCCACCTTTCAGCGCACCGGCGACCTGAAGGACGTGGTGGACCAGCTCATCCGCGAAACCGCCGAAGGCATCCGCTGAGACCGATCATGCGCACCGCCCGACCCGTCATCGGGATCCCCACCCAGACCCTGCACGCGATCGAAGGCATCCCCGAGGGCCTGCCGCCCTCCTGGGTCATGAACCAGCGCTACTACCTGGCCGCCACCGCGGTGGGGGCGGTGCCCTGGATGATCCCCCTGCTGGACGACGACCCCGCCACCCTGCGCGAGATCTACGACCGGCTCGACGGGATCATCCTGGCGGGCGGCGTGGACATGGACCCCGCCACCTACGGCGAGGAACGCCACCCGCTGTGCGGCGTCACCGACCTGGCCCGCGACCGGGTGGAGCTGCAGCTCGCCGCCTGGGCGCTGGAGGACGGCAAGCCGCTGCTCGGCATCTGCCGCGGCCTGCAGGTGATGAACGTGGCCCGGGGCGGCACCCTGCTGCAGGACATCGGGGCCCAGCTGCCCGAGGCGATCAAGCACGACTACTTCCCCACCGCCGGGTTCCCGCGCGACCACCCCGCGCACCCCGTGGCGCTGGTCGACGGCTCCCAGCTGCAGCGCACCTTCGAGACCGACGACCTCATGGTGAACAGCATGCACCACCAGGGGATCCGGCGGCTGGGGCGCGACCTCGCCGTGACCGCCATCGCCTCCGACGGCCTGGCCGAGGGGATCGAGGCCCTCGACCGCCGGTTTGCCGTCGGCGTGCAGTGGCACCCCGAGGTCTTCGAGACCCGGGACCACCGGGTGCACCACCTCTTCCGCGACTTCGTGGACGCCGCCCGCAACGGGCGCTGACCCCATCCCGTTTCTTGCTTGACCCCGACATCCCCGCCCCGGTACACTCCGTGGTCCGTACGATGAGAATCGTTCTCACCTAGTTTCTCAACGGGTGTCGCCCGATGCGTTCCTGGTCCCTCATAGCCACCGTAACCCTTCTCGCCGCAAGCACTTCCGGCGTCGCCGCCGGTCAGACCGCGGGCCTCCTCGTGGTGGCTCACGGGGCCGACGCCGGCTGGAACGATCTGGTGCGCCGGACCGTGGCGCAGGTGGCGTGGACGGGTCCGGTGGCGACGGCCTTCCTGATGGGGCCGGAGGCGGAGTCGGCGGGCTGGGACGCGGGGGTGCGCGCCCTGGCCGCGCAGGGCGCGAGCGCGATCGTGGTGGTGCCGCTCATGGTCTCCTCGCACGGCAGTCACTACCGTCAGGTCCGCTACTACGCCGGCGAGCTCGACCGGCTGCCCCCGGAGCTGGCGGGCCACGACCACCACCACGGGCACCGCGACGACGGGACGATGGTGGTGACCCGCGCGCTGGACGGCGCGCCGGAGATGGCCCCCGCCCTGCTCGAGACCGAGCCCGCGCTCGCCGCGGCACCGTCGCCCACCGCGCCCCTCTTCCTGGTGGGACACGGGCCCAGCGGGGAAGACGACCTGGCGGCGTGGGAGCGCGACTTCGAACGGGTGGCCCTGGCGCTCGCCGAGGCGGGGGGCTGGGGCGAGGTGCGGCACGGGCAGGTGCGGGACGACGCCGCCCCGGACGTGCGGGCGGCCGCGGTGCGCGCCCTCCGCGACACGGTGGCCGCGCTCGCGGCCCGGGGCGGCGACTCGGTGACGGTGGTGACGATCCTGGTGAGCCGCGGCGCGCTCGACCGCTCCAAGCTCCCCGCCGACCTGGCCGGCCTCCCCATGCGCTACCGGCCCACTTCCCTGGCGCCGGCGTCCGCCCTGGCCCGCTGGATCGAACGCGCCGCCCTCGCCGCCCGGCCCCGGCTGGCCGCCGCCGGTCAGGGCCGGCCCAGTCCGTAGCGCGCCAGGATCCCGCGGACCCGGTCGAGCGGGATCGCCTCCACCGTCCCGAACCGGCTGGACACGGTGGTGGCCATGAACAGCGAGTTGTAGATCGCCTCCTCGGTCGCCTCGACCACCGCCTGGAACAGCCCGGACATCGCCTCGTTGGCGAGGTCGGTCACGACCCGCCGCGGTCCCGCGGCGGGCGGGCGTCGCCGCACGTCCTCCGCCGTGCTGAAGGCGAGCACGTAGTCGCCCGAGCCGTTCGAGGCCGAGGACCCCGTGCGCGACAGCCCCATGATGGCGCGGGCGGCGAGGCGCTCCAGGTTCCGGTCGGAGAGCGGCGCGTCGGTGGCCACCACGATCATGATGGACCCGTCGCCCTGCCGCTCGACCGCGTCGCGGAAGGCGTAGCGTCCGAGCTCCCGGCCCACCGGCGCGCCCAGCACCTGCAGCACGCCGCCGAAGTTGCTCTGCACCAGGACGCCCACCGTCCAGCCGCCGATCGCCGCCGGCAGGACCCGCGACGCGGTGCCGATCCCCCCTTTCCACCCGAAGGCGGTGGTGCCGGTGCCGGCCCCCACGCTCCCCTCCGCCACCGGCCCGCTCCGGGCGCCCTCCAGCGCCGCCCGCACCGCGGCCGGGGTGACCGGCCGGGACCGGATGGCGTTCAGCGCGCCGTCGTTGGTCTCTCCCACCACCGGGTTCAGCGACCGCACCGGGGCCATCCCGGGCCGCTCCAGCAGCCAGGCGGTCATCGCGTCGGCCGCGCGCCAGACGCACAGGGTGCAGGTGAGGAGGATCGGGGTCTCGAGCTCGCCCAGCTCGCGCAGCTGGGTCGCGCCCAGCAGCTTGCCGAACCCGTTGCCGACGTGGAGCGCCGCCGGGACCCGGTCGCGGAAGAGGTCGCCCCCGTGCGGCAGGACGGCGGTGACCCCGGTCCGGACCGAATCCCCCTCCACCAGCGTCTGCTGTCCCACCAGCACCCCCGCCACGTCGGTGATCGCGTTGAGCGGACCGGGGGCGAAGAC
>JBFILX010000052.1:0-11636 GCA_041612035.1 Gemmatimonadales bacterium
CCGCGGGCCAGGTAGTACTCCACGAAGGTGAAGCCGTTGGCCAGGGTGAACGCCAGCTGGGTGATGGGGTTGGCGCCCGCCTCCGCGATGTGGTAGCCGGAGATGGAGACCGAGTAGAAGTTCCGCACCTGCCGGTCGATGAACCAGCGCTGGATGTCGCCCATCATCCGGAGCGCGAACTCGGTCGAGAAGATGCAGGTGTTCTGGGCCTGGTCCTCCTTCAGGATGTCGGCCTGCACCGTGCCCCGTACCGTGCTGAGCGCCTCCGCCCGGATCCGGCCGTACACCTCGGCCGGCAGCACCTCGTCGCCCGTGGCCCCCAGCAGCAGCAGCCCCAGGCCGTCGTGGCCGGCCGGCAGCTCGCCCTGGTAGCGGGGCGGGGACATCCCGCGCGCCCGGTACAGCTCCTCCACCCGGGCCCGCGCCTCGTCGGCCTTCCCCTCGGCCCGCAGGTACCGCTCGCACTGCTGGTCCACCGCGGCGTTCAGGAAGAACGCCAGCAGCATCGGGGCGGGGCCGTTGATGGTCATCGAGACCGAGGTGGACGGGTCGCACAGGTTGAAGCCGCTGTAGAGCTTCTTGGCGTCGTCCAGGGTGGCGATGCTCACCCCGCTGTTCCCCACCTTGCCGTAGATGTCGGGCCGGCGGGCCGGGTTCTCGCCGTACAGGGTCACCGAGTCGAACGCGGTCGAGAGCCGCTTGGCCGGCATGTCGGCCGAGAGGTAGTGGAACCGGCGGTTGGTCCGCTCGGGACCGCCCTCGCCGGCGAACTGGCGGGTCGGGTCCTCGTTCTCGCGCTTGAGCGGGAAGACCCCGGCGGTGTAGGGCCACCGGCCCGGCAGGTTCTCCCGCAGCAGCCAGGCGAGCAGGTCGCCCCAGTCGCGGTAGCGGGGGAGCGCGACCTTGGGGATCCGCAGGTGGGCCAGCGACTCGGTGTACAGCTCCCGCTCGATGGTGCGGCCCCGCACCTGGTAGCGGAACACCGGCTCCCGGTAGCTGGCGGCGGTGGCCGGCCACTCCCGGAGCAGGGTCACCGACCGGTCCGACAGCGTGGCCAGCTTCTCCCGGTAGGCGGCGAGCAGGGGCTTCACCCCGGGGGGGTCGTCCGGCCGGGCCTCGAGCGGCGGCAGGATACCCTCCCCGGGCGCCGTGCCCCGCAGGGCGGCGATCGCCCCGTGGAGCTGGTAGCAGGTCCGGGCCGTCGCCGCCTCCTGCTCGATGGTCCGACCCTCCGCCTCGATCGTCTCCGCGATCTCCGCCAGGTAGCGGATCCGGTCGCCGGGCAGGATGGTGGTCCGGTCGGCGGTGAGCCGCCGGTGGGCCGAGGCCTCGCCCCCCAGCGGGGCCCCGGTACGGTGGGCCACCGTATCCATGACCATCCGGTAGAGCTGGTTCATCCCGGGGTCGTTGAACTGCGAGGCGACGGTCCCCACCACCGGGAGCCCGTCGTCGGGCGCGTCCCAGGCCTCCCGGCTGCGGCGCAGCTGCTTCCGCACGTCCCGCAGGGCGTCGAGCGAGCCCGGCTTGTCGAACTTGTTGATCGCGACCAGGTCGGCGAAGTCGAGCATCCCGATCTTCTCGAGCTGGGTCGCCGCGCCGTAGTCGGCGGTCATCACGTACAGCGAGACGTCGGCGTGCTCGGTGATCTCGGTGTCCGACTGGCCGATCCCCGAGGTCTCCACGATCACCAGGTCGTAGCCGGCGGCGCGGCAGATCGCCACGGCGTCACGCACATGGGGGCTCAGGGCGAGGTTCGAGGTCCGGGTGGCCAGCGAGCGCATGTACACCCGCGGGGTGAAGATCGCGTTCATCCGGATCCGGTCGCCCAGCAGCGCCCCGCCCGACTTCCGCTTGGAGGGGTCCACCGAGACGATCGCTACCCGCTGCTCGGGGAAGTCGGCCAGGAAGCGCCGCACCAGCTCGTCCACCAGCGACGACTTGCCGGCCCCGCCGGTGCCCGTCACGCCCAGCACCGGGGCCGCGGTCCCGGGGTCCCGCCCGGCCAGCTCCTGCCGGAGCACCGCCGCGAGGTCCGGATGGTTCTCCGCCACGCTGATGAGCGCCGCCACCACCTGCGGGTCCCGCTCGGGCAGCCGGCGGAGCAGCGGTTCCAGCGCCGGCGGACGGGGCGGGGGCCCGCAGCGGGCCAGCAGGTCGTCGATCATCCCCTGCAGCCCCATCGTCCGCCCGTCGTCGGGGGAGTAGATCCGGGCGATGCCGTAGGCGTGGAGCTCCTCCGCCTCGGCCGGGAGGATGGTCCCGCCGCCTCCGCCGAAGATCCGGATCTCGGCCCGCCGCTCGGCCAGCAGGTCGTGCATGTACTTGAAGAACTCGAGGTGCCCGCCCTGGTACGAGGTCACCGCGACCGCCCGGGCGTCCTCCTGGATCGCCGCCTCCACGATCTCGGCGGCCGACCGGTTGTGGCCCAGGTGGATCACCTCGGCCCCGCTGGCCTGCAGGATCCGGCGCATGACGTTGATGGCCGCGTCGTGCCCGTCGAAGAGCGAGGCGGCGGTCACGATCCGGACCGGCGGGGCAGGCCGGTCGAGGGCGGGTTCGGCGGGCGCGGCGGGGCGCGTCTCGGTCGGGGCGGTCACCCCCGCAATGTAGCACCGCCGGACCGTTACGGGGGAGCGGGGCGCGCCGTTAAGCCTTGAGAAATCAAGGAGATGCGGCTATCCTCAGGGGCGGGCCCACCTCAGCGGAACCGGGGACATCCATGTCGCTCAGTGCCGTCTCGACGCAGCTTGGCCGGCTGACCGAACTGAAGCCTGGCAAGCACCCCATCGTCAGCTGCTACCTCAAGCTCGAACCGCGTGACCGCAGCCGCGGCAAGTACCAGATCAAGCTCAAGAACCGGGCCCGCCAGGTCCTCGACCAGCTCCCCGAGCTCGGCTTCGGCCGGGCCGATCAGGAGGCGGTCGCGAACGACCTGGAGCGGGTGCAGGAGGCACTGCGGAACCCCGGGTCGCTCCCCTCCACCCAGGGGGTGGCGGTCTTCGCCTCCACCGGGCTCAAGCTGTTCGAGAAGATCGCCCTCCCGTGGGTCTACAAGTCCCGCCTGGTGGTGGATCGCACCCCGCTGGTGCGGGAGCTGCTCGCGGTGAACGACGAGGTCGGCCGCCTGATGACCGTGGTGCTCGACCGGCGGGGCGCGAGGATCTTCGAGGTGACCGCCTTCGGCGCCACCGAGGTGGCGGACCTGCACGGCGATTCGACCCGGGGAAGCCGCTTCCGCAGTGACCGGCGGGACGCCCCGGGCGCCGGCGAGCACGCCTACCACAACCGGATCCGGAGCGAGAAGCAGCGCCACCTGAGCGCCATCGCGGACACCCTCTTCAACCTCGACCGCCAGCGCCCGGTGCACGGCATCGTCCTGGCGGGGATCGGGGCGGACGCGAGCTCGCTGGAGCCGTTCCTCCACCCCTACCTGCGGGACCGGGTGATGGGGACCGTCAAGCTCAACCTGAAGCAGACCACCGCGGCCGACGTGCAGGAGGCGACCCTGGCCGCCCGCGCCGAGTTCGAGTCCCGGGCCGAAGCGGCCGCCGCGCGGGAACTTCAGGAAGCGCTGGGCACCGGATGGGCGGTCAACGGGGTGGGCGACACCCTCCGGGCCCTGGCCCGGGGGCAGGTGCGGACCCTGCTGGTGAACCCCGACGCGGCCACGGGCGGATACCGCTGCGGCGGGAGCGGCCGGCTGGTGCTGAGCGCCGGCGAGTGCCGCGGCGAGGGCGAGGCGGTGCCGGTGCCCGACCTGATCGACGACGTGCTCGAGGAGGCCCTCCGCCAGCGGGTGGCGATCGAGGTGCTCCACTCGCCCGACACCGCGGCGCAGGTGGACGGACTGGCGGGACTGCTCCGGTTCCGGTGAGCCCATGAGTCCGTCCACGCCGGCCCCGCACGGCGGGGCCGGCCGCCTCCGGGTCCTGGTGGCGAAGCCGGGACTCGACGGCCACGACCGCGGCGCCAAGGTCGTGGCCGCGGCGCTTCGCGACGCGGGGATGGAGGTGATCTACACCGGCCTGCACCAGACCCCGGAGATGATCGCCCGCGCCGCGGTGCAGGAGGACGTGGACGTCGTCGGCCTCTCCGTCCTCTCCGGCGCCCACCTCACCCTCTTTCCGCGGGTGCGCCAGCTGCTCGAGGAGATGGGGAAGGGCGACGTGCTGGTCACCGGCGGCGGCATCATCCCGCCGGACGACGCCGAGGCCCTGCGTGAGGCGGGCGTCGGCCGGGTGTTCGGGCCGGGCACCCCCACCGCCGAACTGGTCGACTACATCCGGGCGTGGGCCGCCTCGCGCCCCGCCGCCTCCTCCTGAGCCCCCTCCCATGGCCGCCACGTCCAGACCCTCCCGGCTGCGCCAGCTGACCGACGAGTACCGCACCCTGGCCGATCGCCTCCGTCAGGGCGGCGGCGCGGAGCGGGTGGCCCGCATGCACAGCCGGGGGCAGCTGAGCCCGCGCGAGCGGGTGGAAGGGCTGCTCGACCCCGGGGCGCCCTGGTTCGAGATCGGGCTCCTCGTGGCGTACGACCGGTACGACGGGCAGGCCCCGGGCGCCGGGGTCATCACCGGGGTCGGGGTGGTGGCGGGTCGCGAGGTCGTGGTGATCGCCAACGATTCCACCGTGAAGGCGGGCGCCTGGTGGCCCGAGACCATCACCAAGATGCTCCGGGCCCAGGAAGTGGCGATGCGGCAGCGCATCCCCATCGTCTACCTGGTGGACAGCGCCGGGGTGAACCTCCCCTACCAGGAAGGGGTCTTCCCCGGGCAGTACGGCGCGGCCCGGCTGTTCTACTACAACTCGATCATGCGGCGGTACCTGCACGTGCCCCAGGTCGCGGCGGTGATGGGCAGCTGCATCGCGGGCGGCGCGTATCTCCCGGCCCTCTCCGACGTCATCTTCATGGTCGAGGGGACCAGCTTCATGGGGCTGGGCGGCCCCAACCTGGTGAAGGGCGCCACGGGGCAGACGGTGGACGCGGAGACGCTGGGCGGGGCCCGGACCCATACCGAGCGGAGCGCGGTGGCCCATTACCGCGTGGCCGACGACGCCGAGTGCCTTCGCCGCCTCCGCGACTACGTGGGACGGCTCCCGATGCCAGCGCGGGCGGCCCAGCGGGTGATGCCCCCGGTCGAACCC
The DNA here is from genome assembly GCA_041612035.1 of Gemmatimonadales bacterium. Taxonomy (GTDB): domain Bacteria; phylum Gemmatimonadota; class Gemmatimonadetes; order Gemmatimonadales; family GWC2-71-9; genus SZUA-320. Next base: position 5,146 of record JBFILX010000052.1, read on the forward strand.
GCCCGTCCGGTGGCCGACCTCTACGACCTGGTGCCCCACGACCACCGGATGAGCTACGACGCGCCGGCGGTGCTGGCGTGCCTGCTCGACGCGGGGAGCTTCGACGAGTTCCAGCCCGACCACGCCCAGGAGATGATCTGCGGCCACGCGCGGATCGAGGGCCAGCCGGTGGCCCTGATCGCCAACCGGCGCGGCCTCGTGAAGGGCCGCCAGGGCGAACCGCCCCGGTTCGGCGGGATCATCTACACCGAGAGCGCCCGCAAGGTGGCCTACTTCATCGAGACGGCCAGCCGCGAGCGGCTCCCGCTGCTCTTCGTCCAGGACGTGAGCGGCTTCATGGTGGGACCCGAGGCGGAGGAGTCGGGGATCATCCGGGCCGGCGCCGAGTTCGTGGAGGCCATGGCCACGGCGACGGTCCCCAAGCTGGTGCTCACCATCAACCACGCCTCGGGGGCGGGCTACTACGCCATGGCCGGGCAGGGGTTCGACCCCGACTTCCTGCTGTCGTGGCCCACCGGCCGCATGGGGGTGATGGAGGGCGAGTCGGCGGTCACCGCGGTGTTCGGGTCGGAGATGCAGCGCGCCCAGGCCGCCGACCAGGACCTGCCGGAGGAGACCACCGAGGCGATGGAGCGGATGCGGGAACGCTACGAGGAGCATCTCGACGCCCGCTACGCCGCCGCCCGCGGCCAGGCGGACGCCATCGTGACGCCGGAGGAGACCCGGGACACGCTGGCCTTCCTGCTCCGCGTCGCCGGCAACTACGACGGCCCCCACCTCGGCGCCTTCGTGCTCCCCCCGTCGGTCGCCGGGTGACCCCGCGGGGCCGGCTGTTCCTGGTCCCGGCGGCGGTGCTCGCCGCCTGCGCGCCGCGGGCGACCGTCCCCGGCGGTCCCGTTCCGGGTCCCCACCCGATGCCGGACCAGCCCCCGCCGGCGCTCGAAGTCGGGCCGCCGCCCGAGCCGATCGCCCCGCCGGCGGACGCCCTTCGGCGCGGGTGGATGCCCCTCGCCGGGACCGGGGTGGACGCCTTCCGCGCCGTGCACCCGACCTACGACGGGCGTGGCGTCCTGATCGCCATCCTCGACAGCGGGATCGACCCCTCGGTCCCCGGACTCGTTCGGACCTCCACGGGCACCCGCAAGCTGGTGGACCTCCGCGACCTCTCGGGCGAGGGCCGGGTGGCCCTCGCGGCGGTGACGCTGGACGGCGACTCGGTGCGGGTCGCCGGTCGGACCCTGGGCGGCGCCGGACGGCTGCGGGGGCTCAGCGCGACCGGCCCGTACCTGGGCGGCGTGCTCAGCGAAGTGCCCCTGGGCAAGGCGCCCGCCGCCGACCTCAACGGCAACCGGGTCGTGGGCGACAGCCTGCCGGTCGTGGTGCTGCGCGCCTCCGACGGCTGGGTGGTCCTTGCCGACACCGACGGCAACGGAAGCTTCGCCAACGAGCGGCCGGTCCGGGACTTCCGGGTGGCCGCGGAGAGCTTCGGCTGGGCCCCGCCGGGCGCGACCGCCCCGGCCGGGGTTGCGGTCAACCTGGTCGAGACCCTCGGCGGCGTCCCCACCCTCGACCTGGTGTTCGACAACAGCGGCCACGGCACCCACGTGGCGGGGATCGCCGCCGGCCAGGAGCTGTTCGGCCTTGCCGGGTTCGACGGCGTGGCGCCGGGGGCGGAGCTGATCGGCATCAAGATCTCCAACAACGCCCGGGGCGCGATCACCGTCACCGGAAGCATCCTGGCCGGGATGGACTACGCCATCCGGCAGGCGCGCCAGCGACGCATGCCGCTCGTCATCAACCTGAGCTTCGGGGTGGGGAACGAGGCAGAGGGAGCGGCCCGCATCGACGCCCTGGTGGACTCGGTGCTGGCCGCCAACCCCGACGTGGTGATGACCGTCTCCGCGGGGAACGACGGCCCGGGGCTCTCGACCATCGGGTTCCCCGGGTCCGCGAGCCGGGTGGTGTCGGTGGGCGCGTCGTATCCCGGCGCCTTCCTCCCGCCCGACCCGTTCGGGCGAACGCGGCCCGACCTGGTGGCCTTCTTCAGCGCGCGGGGCGGGGAGCTGGCCCGGCCGGACCTGATCGCCCCGGGGCTCGCCTATTCGTCGATCCCCCGCTGGGACGTCGGGGAAGAGGTGAAGACCGGCACCAGCATGGCCGCCCCCCACGTGGCGGGGCTCGCCGCGTCCCTCGTGTCGGGGCTCACGGCGGAGCGGCGACCGGTCGACGCCGCCGCGATCCGGGCCGCGCTCCTGGCCTCGGCCCGGCCGGTCGGCGGCGGCGGGCTGCTCGATCAGGGCGCCGGCCAGCCGGACCTGGCGCGGGCCTGGGCGCTGGTCCGCGATGGCGGCATGCGTACGGGCGCGTCGGCGCGGTTTGAGGGACCGGGCGACCTGAGCGGCGCGGTGCTGGTGTTGCCCGCGGCCGGCGGGGCGGACACCACGCTGCGGCTGCGGGTCGAGGGGCCCGAGACCTACCGGCTCCGGACCGATGTGCCGTGGCTCGAGGTCCCACCTTCGGTGACCCCCGGCGCGAGGGGCGCGTCGCTCACGGTTCGGGTGCGGCCAGGCGCCGTGTCGGAGTGGGGGCTGCATCCGGGAGTGCTGGCGGGCTGGGGGGCCGACACGACGCGGGGGCCCGCGTTCCGCATTCCGGTCTCGCTGGTCCGGCCACATCCCGCCCGGGTCGACACCGTCCGGCTCGACCTCGCCCCGGGCGCCACGCGCCGCGTCTTCGTTCTGGCCGACAGCGGACGCCCCTTCCGGCTGACCGCGGCCGACGGACGAGGGGCCCCCTTGCTGGTATTCCTGCACGAGCCCGGCGGCATGCCGGCCCGGGGCGGGGCGGGCGCCATCGCGGGGCTGGAGGAACCGGAGGCGGTGCTGGCCGTGGACGGGCGCGACGGGGTGGCAGGGGCGTGGGAGGTGGTGACGATCGCCGGGCCGTCCATCGGGGTGCGCCCGATGCTGGTGCTCGACCCCGCGCCGCTGCGCTTCTCGCTCTCGCGCGGCCACGACTCGCTCGAACTCCATGCGACCGGTCTCGCGGCCACGCCGGCGGCCGGGTCGCTCCAGGCGGAGCTGCTCGGGGCGGAGCGGGGCATCCTGGCCTCGGGCAACGGGTCGGACGATCTCCGCTTCCCGTTCCGCATCCCCGCGTGGGCGGCCGGGGTCGAGGTGGACCTGTCGCTCGACCGCGACCAGTGGCCGCGCTTCACCGACTTCGGTCTCACCCTGGAGGACGGCGCGGGCCGGGTGCTCGCCGCCGCCCCGATGAACTACGCGCACGGGCGGCTGTCGTTCGCGACCGGCGGGGTGGAGCGCGACGCGGCGGTGGTGCTGAGCCCGGGCTTCGCCGACGCGGGGTCGGTGACCCGCTGGTACGGCCGCATCACCATCCGGCTGTACGCGGCGGAGCCGGTGCCGGCCGGCGCGCCCCTCCCGGTGCGGGTCGAGCCCGGCGCGTCGTGGCACCGGTCCCTGCCGGTGGCCCCGGCCCCGTGGCCGCTGGGCGACGCCTTCCACCTGCTGGGCCGCGCCCGGTTCGAGGCCGACGGACGCTCGTGGACCACCGAGGGCGGGCTCGCCCCGCCGCTGCCCCCGATCATGCGATGAGCGACGTCGTCCGCATCGCCGCCGGCCAGGGCTTCTGGGGCGACTGGCTCGAGGCCCCGGTCCGCCAGGTCCAGGGTGGACCGATCGACTACCTGATGATGGACTACCTGGCCGAAGTGACCATGTCCATCATGCAGAAGCAGCGGTCGCGCGACCCGGCGGCGGGATACGCGCGCGACTTCGTCCCTCTCATGGAGCGCATCCTCCCCGACGTGGTGGCCCGGGGGATCCGGGTGGTGACCAACGCGGGCGGGGTCAACCCCGAGGGGTGCGCCGCCGCGGTGGTCGAGGTGGCGCGACGCCTGGGGCTCGGGGGCAAGGTGAAGGTGGGACTGGTCTCGGGCGACGACATCATGGAGCGGCTCGACCAGCTCATCGCCGACGGCCATCCCCTCCTCGACATGGACACCGGACGGCCCCTGTCGGCGGTGCGCGACCGGGTGCTGTCGGCCAACGCCTACCTCGGCATGGCCCCGGTGGTGGAGGCCCTCCGCCGGGGGGCCGACGTGATCGTCACCGGGCGGGTTACCGACACCGGCCTCACCCTGGGGCCGCTGGTCCACGCCTTCGGCTGGGCCCCCGACGACTGGGACCGGATCGCCGCGGGCACGGTGGCGGGCCACATCATCGAATGCGGCGCCCAGTCCTCGGGCGGCAACCTGCTCAAGGACTGGCGCAAGGTGAAGGGGCTCGAGAACCCCGGATTCCCCATCGTGGAGGCCCGGGCCGACGGCACTTTCGAGATCACCAAGCATCCCGGCACCGGTGGGGTGGTGTCGGTGGCCTCGGTCACCGAGCAGCTGGTGTACGAGATGGGCGACCCCGCCAACTACATCACCCCGGATGGCGTCGCCGACTTCACCACCATCCGGCTGGCCCGGGCGGGGAAGGACCGGGTCCGGGTGACGGGGGTGCGGGGCCGGCCCCGGACCGACCAGCTCAAGGTCTCCATCGCCTACTTCTACGGCTACAAGGCGGTGGGCACGCTGGTCTACGCCTGGCCCGACGCCTTCGAGAAGGCCCGCGCCGCCGACCGGGTCCTGCGGGGGCGGCTCCGCGACCTGGGGCTCGAGTTCGAGCAGGTCCTGACCGAGTTCGTCGGGGTGGACGCCACCCACGGCCGGCTGGCCGGCCCGCCGTCGCCCGACCTGGCGGAGGTGGAGCTGCGGGTGGGGGTCCGGGCCCGGGACAAGGCCCCGGTGGAGCGGTTCACCCGGGAGATCGCCCCCCTGGTGCTCACCGGCCCCCCCAGCGTCACGGGGTTCGCGGGCGGGCGGCCGCGGGTGGAGGAGATCGTGGCCTACTGGCCCGCCCTCATCGACCGCGACCAGATCGAGCCGCACGTCCGGGTCGACGTGCTGGAGGCCTGACATGGCGAGGGCGAAACGGAAGGCGACGGCGAAGAAGACGGGGAAGGCGGCGGCCCGGCATCGCCCGGCCCGGCTGGTCCAGCTGCGGTACCTGGCCCACGCGCGCTCGGGGGACAAGGGCGACACCGCCAACGTGGGGCTGATCGCCCTGCGTCCCGAGTACTACCCGGTGCTGGTCAAGGAGGTCACGCGCGGCCGCGTGGCCCGCCATTTCCGCGGAATGGTCTCGGGCGTGGAGCGCTTCGAGCTGCCCAACCTGCACGCGCTCAACTTCCTGCTGCACGGGGCGCTCGACGGGGGCGGCACCATCTCCCTCAAGACCGACGCCCAGGGCAAGGTCTACTCGACCGCCCTCCTTCGCCTGGAGATCCCGGTCCCCGCGGCCCTGGTCCGGACCCTGCCCGCCAGCGCCCCGTGACCCTGCCGACCGCGGTCCGCCAGGGGCTCGGGCTGGTCGGGATCATCGTGATGCTGGTGGGGATCGCGCTGGACAACCGCACCGTGGTCTGGGTCTCGATGGGCTTCCTCGGCGCCTCCGTGGTGCTCCGGTTCGCCGCACGGGGCCGGCGCCACCGCGGCCCGGACTCCCCGGCGCCCTGACCCGCACGGTCGGGGACCCTGACCGGGGCCCCGGGCGTACTCTTCGGCATGCGTCGTTCCTCCCTCGTTCTGCTGCTCGGGCTGCTCCTCGCGCCGGGCAGTCTCGCCCTGGCGCAGGCGGGCACCGCCGGCCTGAGCGGCCGGGTGGTGAGCCGGGTCACCCGGGCGGGCATCCCGGCGGCACGGGTGGAGGTGCTGGGGACGGGGCGCGCCGGCATCGCGCGCGAGGACGGCACCTTCCGGATCGAGGGGCTCGCCCCGGGGATCTATGCCGTGCGGCTCAGCGCCATCGGCTACCTGCCGGTCACCCAGGCCAACGTCGTGCTCGGCACCGGGAAGACCTATGCGATCACGGTCGAACTGGAGCGGCAGCCGCTCCGGCTCGAGACCGTCGCGGTCACCGCCGCCCCCTTCTTCCAGCCGGCGCTCGACGCCCCCTCGGTGGCCCAGGCCCTGGCCGCGGAGGAGATCCGGCGGGCGCCCGGGGTGGGGGAGGACGTGGTGCAGTCCGTCGCCCTGCTGCCGGGCGTGGGGGTCACCACCGGCGGGCGAAACGATCTGGTGGTCCGGGGCGGGGCCCCGTTCGAGAACCTCTTCCTGGTGGACGGGGTCGAGGTCCCGAACCTCAACCACTTCGGCTCGCAGGGAAGCACCGGGGGGCCGCTCTCCCTGGTGAACATCGACTTCGTGCAGGACGTGGAGTTCTCTTCGGGCGGCTTCGGGGTGCGCTATGGCGGACGGACCGGGTCGGTCACCAGCGTCCTGCTCCGCGAAGGCGCCAGCGACGGCGTGGCGGGGGAACTCAACCTCTCCGCGACCGGGTTCGGGGCCATGGCGGAGGGCCCCCTCGGGCGGGACGGGTCGTTCCTGGCGAGCGTGCGCCGGAGCTACCTCGACCTGATCTTCG
>JBFILX010000053.1:0-11422 GCA_041612035.1 Gemmatimonadales bacterium
CGTCCATCGGCCGGAGCGACCGCGTGGAGCGCCCGCGCGCGGCGAGGTCGGCGGCCTGGCCCAGCGCCTGCGCGCCCAGGGCGGCCGCGTCCACCGCCGGGAGCCCCTGGGCGAGAAACACAGCGATCAGCCCGCTCAGCAGGTCCCCGCTGCCCCCGGTCGCGAGCCCCGGGTTGCCCGCCGCCACCGTCACCGGGGCAAGGGCCCCGGGGCCCGCGACCACCGTGGGCACGCCCTTGAGCAGCACCGTCGCCCCGGTCCGGCTCGCCGCTTCCGCCGCGGCCGCCCACGGATCGGTGGCCGCCCCGGCCGCGAGCTCGGGGAACAGGGTGCGGAACTCGCCCGCGTGGGGCGTCAGCACGACGGGCCGCTCGCGGGCCGCCGAGGTCAGGATCCCGACCTGCCCCTGGAGGGCGGTGAGCGCATCGGCGTCCACCACCGCGGCCCGGGCCAGCGCGAGCACCTGGCTCACCAGCCCCGCGCGCGAGGGGTGCCGGTTGAGCCCCGGTCCCACGACCACCACATCGGCCTGCCCGATCAGTGCGGCGGCGTCCCCCGCGGGCGGGGCGTCGAAGGGAAGGACGCGGGTCTGCAGGTCGGGTTCCGCGGTGGACAGGATCTCGACCGCAGGGGCCGGAGCCAGGATGTGCACCAGTCCCGCGCCGGCCCCGAACGCCGCCCGCGCGGTGAGTCGCGCCGCGCCGGTCAGGCCGACGTCACCACCCACCACCGCGACCCGGCCGCGGGTGCCCTTGTGGGCCCTGGCGGGGAGCGGGGGGAGCGCGGCGAGGGCCGCGTCGAGGGTGTGCAGCACGGGCCAGGACGGGTCGGCGGCCGGGAACCCGAGGTCGACGACCACGCAGTCGCCGGCCTCGTCGCGCGCCAGCAGGAGGCCGCGCCGGTATCCGCCGAAGGTCACGCTGAGGTCGGCCGGATGGGCGCCGTGGGAGACCCCGTCCAGCAGGTCGAGCCCGGTCGGGCCGTCCACGGCGACGGTCGGCACCCGCAGGTCCGCGAGGCGATCGGCCAGGGTCCGGGCGGCATCCCGCGGAGCGCCGCGGGCCCCGGTGCCCAGGATCGCGTCGACCACGCACCCGACCGCGGGCCAGGGCCCCTCGGGCGCCACCACGCGCACGCCGTCCGCGCGGGCCAGCCGGGCCATGGTCCCGGCGAGCGGCGTGGCGGCGCCGGCCAGGGGACAGGCCCAGACCGGGACGCCGAGGCGGTGCAGCCGGCGGGCGACCACCCAGCCGTCCCCTCCATTGTTGCCGGGGCCGCACGCCACGAGCACGCCGGCCCGCGCGGCGGCGGCGAAGCGATCGAGCAGCAGGTCGGCCACCGCCCGGCCGGCGGTCTCCATCAGCACGGCGGGGGCGATGCCCGCCGCCTCGGCGGCGGCGTCCCAGGCGGCGGCTTGCGCGGGTGAAAGAACCGGGACGGGGACCATCGCGGGACGCCGGAGCGGCGCTAGGGCGGGCTCCCGACGGCCGGCCGGCGGCGGGTCACTTGGCGCTCTGCCCGATCACCCGGCCGATGGAGATCTCTCCGTTGTCGATGCGCAGGTTGAACCCGCACTCGGGGTTGGTGCACACCCAGGCCTTGTAGGTGATGGGGGCGCCGTCCCGTCCGTAGTCCGAGAGCGGGAGCAGCGCGCCGCTGGCGCACTTCTGGCACCGGGGCCAGTCTCGTGATTCGGTCACGTCACCTCCCCGCGGCGCATGGCGCCGCCGTGGTCGGACCCCCGGACGCCTTCCCAGACGTACGAGTAGTCGTCGAAGGCCTCCGAGAAGTCGTAGGCGGCCTCGAAGTCCTCCAGCCGGTCGCCCGGCTGGGTGACGAGGAGGCCCACGTCCACCAGGGCGTAGACGACCCGCCCGATGTCGAGCGTGTCGCGGATCCCCCATGCGTCCAGCACCGTCGGGGCGAGCAGGCCGAACTGGTCGCGGGCGCATTCGCGGACCGCGTAGGCCAGCTCCGGTCCCGTCACGTGGCGCCGGACCGGCAGGCCCTGCTGGAGGTACTCGATGCTGGCCAGGATGAACACGAAGGCCCGCTCGTCGTAGCGCGCCTCCCGGGCCCGGATCCGGGCCAGGACCTCGTCCGCCAGCCGGACCTGGATCATGCGACCGCGGCCCCGGCGCCGGCCGGGCTGCCGGCCTCCTCGTACAGCGGGAATCCCGCGGTCAGCTCGCGCACCGCCAGCCGGATCCGGGCCAGCGCCGCCGCGTCCTCGGTGGCGAGCGCCTCGGCGATCAGCGCGGCGATCCGGTGCATCTCGGGCTCCCGCATGCCCCGGGTCGTCAGGGCCGGGGTGCCGAGCCGGATGCCGCTGGTGACGAACGGTGACTGCGGGTCGTCGGGCACGGTGTTCTTGTTGACGGTGATCCCCGCCTGCCCCAGGACCGCCTCCGCCTGCTTGCCGGTGAGCCCCTTCGGCCGGAGGTCGACCAGCATGAGGTGGCTGTCGGTGCCGCCGGAGACGATATCGTACCCGCGCTCCATCAGGGCCCCCGCCAGCGCGCGGGCGTTGGCGACGACCTGGCGCGCATAGGCCCGGAAGTCGTCGGTCGCCGCCTCGGCGAAGGCCACCGCCTTGGCGGCGATGACGTGCTGGAGCGGCCCGCCCTGGTGGCCCGGGAAGACCGACCGGTCCACCACTTTGGCCAGCGGTTCGGGACAGAGGATGAGGCCGCCCCGGGGCCCCCGGAGCGTCTTGTGGGTGGTGGTCGTCACCAGGTGGGCGTGCGGTACGGGCGAGGGGTAGACCCCCGCCGCCACCAGGCCCGCGAAGTGCGCCATGTCCACCAGGAGCACCGCCCCGACCTCGTCGGCGATGGCCCGGAAGGCGGCGAAGTCGATGAGGCGGGCGTAGGCGCTCCCGCCGGCCACGATGAGCCCCGGCCGTTCGGCCCGCGCGACGTCGCGCACCTGGTCGTAGTCGAGCAAGCCGGTGTCGGGCCGGACCCCGTAGTGGGCCGCCCGCCAGATCTGCCCGCTGTGGTTGACCGGCGCGCCGTGCGAGAGGTGCCCCCCGTGCGGCAGCGACATGGCGAGCAGGGTCCCGCCGGGCGGGAGGACGGCCATGAATGCCGCGAAGTTCGCCTGGGCCCCCGAATGCGGCTGGACGTTGGCGTGGCCGGCGCCGAACAGCGTGACCGCGCGGGCGATGGCCAGCCGCTCGACTTCGTCCACCACCTCGCAGCCGCCGTAGTACCGCCGGCCGGGATAGCCCTCGGCGTACTTGTTGTTGAGCGCGGTGGCCATGGCCTCGAGCACCGCCCGCGAGGCGAAGTTCTCGCTCGCGATCAGCTCGAGCCCGGTGCGCTGGCGCTCGACCTCCTGGTCGATCAGCGTGCTGATTTCGGGATCGCTGGCCCGGAGGGGGGCGCCGTGACGGAGGGTCATGCGGAACGCTCGTCGATCTTGGCCACCCGGCGCTCGTGCCGCCCGCCGAGGAAGGGCGTGGTCAGCCAGGTGCGGAGGATCTCCAGCCCCTCCGCCGGCTCCAGGCAGCGGGCCGGCAGCACGAGCACGTTGGCGTCGTTGTGTTCCCGCGCCAGCCGGGCGATCTCGGGCGACCAGGCCACGGCCGCGCGCACCCCCCGGTGCCGGTTGGCCGCGTAGGACATACCCAGCCCCGTCCCGCAGAGCAGCACCCCGCGGACCGCCTCCCCGCGTTCCACCCGGCCCGCCACCCGGTGCGCATAGTCGGGGTAGTCCACCGACGCGGTCGAATCGGTGCCGACGTCCTCGACCTCGTAGCCCAGGGTGCGGAGTTCGTCCTTGAGCCGCTCCTTCAGCTCGAACCCCGCGTGGTCGGCCCCGATCGGGATGCGCTCGCTCATGGCCCTAATGTATTACCGGTCCCCCCCGATCCACATGCGGCTCAACCGGGCAAACGCCCCGATCCGTTCCTCGGCCAGCCGGTCGGCGGCCTGGTAGGTGGGAATCCGGTCCCGCTCGGCGATCAGGAAGACGTGCAGGATGGTGTCGTAGATCTCCTGGGCCTTGCGCTTGGCGCGCTCCTGGGTCCACCCCTCGATCTCGCCGTACACGTTGATGAGCCCGCCGCTGTTGATGACGAAATCGGGGGCATAGGTCAGGCCCCGCTCCTCGAGCAGGGGGCCGTGCCGGTCGGGGTCCTCCAGCTGGTTGTTGGCGCCGCCCGCGACGATCTCCACCCGCAGCCGCTTGAGCGTGTCGTCGTTGATGATCGCCCCGAGCGCGCAGGGCGCGAAGACGTCGGCCGGCTGATCGTAGATCGCCTCGGGGGCCACCGCCGTCGCCCCGAGGTGTTCCACCAGGAACGCGACCTTCCCCTCGTCGATGTCGGTCACGATGATCCGGGCGCCTTCCTCCCGCAGGTGCTGGCAGAGGTAGTAGGCCACCTTGCCCGCGCCCTGCACCGCCACCGTCTTCCCCTCCAGGCTCTCGGAGCCCCAGCGGTGCTTGGCGGCGGCCCGCATCCCCATGTACACCCCGTACCCCGTGACCGGCGAAGGGTCCCCGGAGAGCCCCTGGAGACCGGCCACGTGATCGGTCTCCCGCCGCACGAATTCCATGTCGGCGGGGCTGGTCCCCACGTCCTCCGCCGTGATGTAGCGCCCCCCCAGCGACTCGACGAACCGGCCGTGGGCCCGGAACAGGATCTCCCGGTCGGTGCGCTGGTTGTCGCCCACGATGACCGCCTTGCCGCCGCCCAGGTTGAGTCCCGCCACCGCCGCCTTGTACGTCATCCCCCGGGCCAGCCGCAGCGCGTCGGTCAGGGCCTCGTCGAAGTTGTCGTACTGCCAGAACCGGGTCCCCCCCAGGGCCGGGCCCAGGGTCGTGTCGTGGATGGCGATGATGCCGAGGTAGCCGGAGGTCGGTTCATGGCTGACGACCACCTGCTCGTGCCCGAACTCCTGCATGCTGCGGAAGACGTCCATGACGATCCTCGCCGCCCGCGGGCGGGACTATCGGGGTGGATACTCGTAGAACCCCCGGCCGCTCTTCCGGCCGAGGTGCCCGGCGGCGACCATGCGGCGCAGCAGCGGGCAGGGACGGTACTTGGGGTCGCCCAGGCCGGTGTGCATCACCTCGAGGATGGCGAGGCACACGTCGAGCCCGATGAAGTCGGCCAGGGCGAGGGGACCCATCGGGTGGTTCATGCCCAGCTTCATCACGGTGTCCACGGCCTCGGGGGTGGCGACCCCTTCCATCACGCAATACACCGCCTCGTTGATCATCGGGAGCAGGATCCGGTTGGCCACGAAGCCGGGATAGTCGTTCACCTCGACCGGGGTCTTCCCGAGGGCCCGGGCCAGTTCCAGCACCGTCCGGGTGGTCTCGTCGGTGGTGGCATGCCCGCGGATCACCTCGACCAGCTGCATCACCGGGACCGGGTTCATGAAGTGCATCCCGATCACCTGGCCGGGCCGACCGGTGCACGCGGCGATCTCGGTGATCGAGATGGAGCTGGTGTTGGAGGCCAGGATCGTGCCGGGGCCGCACGCCCGGTCGAGGGTGGCGAAGATCTCGAACTTGAGCGCGGGCGCCTCGGTGGCCGCCTCCACCACGATCTCCGCCTTCGCGGCCGCGTCCAGCGCGGTGGCGGTCCGGATCCGGGCCAGGATCCCTTCCGGGGCGCCGGCCTCCAGCGCCCCCTTCCTGACCTGGCGCTCGAGGTTGGTCCGCACGGTGGCCAGCGCGCGCTCCAGCGCCGCCGCCTCGACGTCGATCAGGGTGACGTCCCACCCGTGCTGCGCGAAGACGTGGGCGATGCCGTTGCCCATGGTGCCCGCGCCGACCACCGCTGCCGTCCGTGTCATGTGTGCTCCGCTCCGTCGCTCGTGCCCCCGATCCGGCGCGCCACCAGCAGCGTCCCGGCGGCGAGCACCATCGTGGCGAGCAGTCCGCCCTCCGGCCCGAAGGCGCCGCCCGACAGCCAGCCGGGCCCGCCCCCGTCGTAGTCGATCCCCGGGACCGCCAGCGGGAGCCCGCTGACCGGGGCGGCAAGGAGGGCGAGGGTGAGGTTCCAGCCGACGTGGGCGCCGGTCGCCGCCCACAGACCGCCGGGAAGATAGAAGGCCGTTCCCAGGAAGACACCGGCCAGGGCGATGTTGCCGAGGCCCAGCGCCGTGACCTCGGGGTTGAGCAGATGGGCCAGGCTGAAGAGCCCCGCCGTCGCCACCACCGCCGTGGCCCGCCCGAACGCGGCGGCGAGCAGCACCAGGGGCACGCCCCGGAAGACCAGCTCCTCCGCGAACGCCGCCGGCACCAGCACGGCGGCCATGGTGAGCCCGGTCCGGCCCCAGTCCGCCGCGCTCCCTCCGTCCGCCGTCCACCCCGCGTCCGCCAGCGGCACCGCCGCGACCATCGTCGCCGTGGCCAGCCCCGCTCCGAGCAGCGCGGCGCCGGCCGCCCGGGCGAGGCCGATCCGGCCGCCGGGGACCCAGCGCAGGTCGCCGGCATCGAGCCCCAGGGCGCGGAAGCCCACCAGCCAGGTGAGCGCGCCGAACACCACCAGGGTGCAGACCGTCTGGAGGGCCGCTGCCGCCAGCGGCCCGGGGACGCTCCCCCCCCAGAGGAATCCGGCCCCGACCACGTACAGCACGACGGCGAGCGGGAACCCGCCGGCCACGAACCCCAGCGCGATGGCCGACGCCCGCAGCCGGCCCGGTGCCGTCACATGGCCTCGACCGACAGGGCGACCGCGTTCCCGCCGCCCAGACAGAGGGTGGCGAGGCCGGTGCCGGCGCCCCGGTCGCGCATGGCGTACAGCAGCGTGGTGAGCACCCGGGCCCCGCTGGCGCCGATCGGGTGCCCCAGCGCGATCGCCCCGCCGTGCACGTTGACCCGGTCCCAGTCCCAGCCCAGGGCCCGGCCGTCGGCCAGCGCCTGCACCGCGAAGGCCTCGTTGGCCTCGATCAGCTCGTAGTCGCCGATGGCGGTCCCGGCCGCCTGCATGAGGTGGCGCACGGCCTGGATGGGGGCGAAGAACAGGTCCTTCGGCTCCCCGCCCCCGGCCGCGTAGCCGGTGATCCGCGCCAGCGGGGTGTGCCCGTTGGCCCGGGCGAACGCCAGGGAACTCACCACCAGCGCGCTGGCCCCGTCGTTGAGGCCGGGGGCGTTGCCCGCGGTGACCGTGCCCTCCTTCTCGAACGCCGGGCGCAGCTTGGCCAGCGCCTCCACCGAGGTGTCCTTGCGGGGCGATTCGTCGGCGGAGACCACCGTGGTCTCCCGCTTCCCGGCCACCTCCACCGGCACGATCTCCGCCGCGAACTTCCCGGCCTCCATCGCCGCGACCGCCTTGCGGTGGCTGTGGTAGGCGTACTCGTCCTGGTCGGCCCGGCTGATCGTCGCCTTGGTCCCGGTGTACTCCGCGTAGGACCCCATGTGCACGCCGCCGAAGGAGTCCCACAGCCCGTCGTGGATCATCCCGTCCACCAGCGACTGGTTGCCGGCCTTGATGCCGTTGCGGTAGCCGTAGAGGTAGTGCGGCGAGGCCGACATGCACTCCATCCCGCCGGCGGCGAGGCAGTGGGCATCGCCGGCCCGGATCGCCTGCGCGGCCAGCATCACCGCCTTGAGCCCCGAGCCGCAGACCTTGTTCACCGTCACGGCCGGGATGGCCGGGGGCAGCCCCGCGTGGATGGCGGCCTGGCGGCCCGAGGCCTGGCCGGCCCCGCCCTGCAGCACGTGCCCCATGATCACTTCGTCGAGCGCGGCCGGATCCACGCCGGCCCGGCGCACCGCCTCCCGCAGGACGAGGGCGCCCAGCTGCGGCGCGGTGAACGAGGAGAGTCCGCCCAGGTACTTCCCGATCGGGGTGCGGCAGGCGGAGAGGATGACGGGGGTGGTGGCGTCGGACACGGCGGAACTCCAGTCAGGAAAGGAATCGCGGGGGCCCCGGCGGGGCGGCATCGGGCGCTGCCGCTAGGGCACCAGCAGCTTGCGCCGGCTCTCGTCGGCGAGCCGAGCCAGGAAGGCGTCGACCGGCATCACGTCCTGCTTGGTCCCGGCGCCCCGGGTGCGCACGGCCACGGTGCCGGCCTCCGCCTCCCGCTGGCCGATCACGCCCATGTAGGGGACCTTGGCCGTCTCCGCCTCGCGGATCCGGTAGTTGAGGGTCTCGTTGCCGGCGTCGAGCCGGACCCGGAGCCCGCCGGCCCGCAGGGAGGCCGCCACCGCGGCGGCGGCCTCCTGCTGCGCGTCGGCGATGGGCAGGATGCGCACCTGCTCCGGGGCCAGCCACACGGGGAACGCCCCGGCGAAATGCTCGATCAGGTTGCCGATGAAGCGCTCCAGGGTGCCGTAGATGGCCCGGTGGATCATGACCGGGCGGTGCGGCCTGTTGTCGGGCCCGGTGTACTCCAGCTGGAAGCGCTCGGGGAGCTGGAAGTCGAGCTGGATGGTGGGCCCCTGCCAGAGGCGGCCGATGGCGTCGCGGAACTTGATGTCGATCTTGGGGCCGTAGAAGGCGCCGCCGCCGTGGTCCACCTGGTAGGGGATGTCACGGCGGGTGAGCGCCTGCTGCAGCATGGCTTCGGCCGCGTCCCAGGTCGCGTCGTCCCCCAGCCGCTCGGCGGGCCGGGTGGACACCTCGAAGTCGAGCTCGAACCCGAAGGCGTCCCGCACCAGCCGGTCCACCTGCCCCAGGCAGAGGGCGATCTCGTCTTCCACCTGCTCCATGGTGCAGAAGATGTGGGCGTCGTCCATGCAGAGCCCGCGGACCCGGAGCAGCCCGTGCAGCACGCCGCTCCGCTCGTTGCGGTACACGTTGGCCACCTCGGAGAGCCGGACCGGCAGGTCGCGGTAACTGCGGTGCTGGCTCTGGTAGACCAGGCAGTGCATCGGGCAGTTCATCGGCTTCACCCGATACCGCACGTCCTCGCCCTCGCCGGCGCCGCCGCCCATGGCCGGGTACTGGTTCTCGGCGTAGAGCGGGAGGTGACCGGAGACCCGGAACAGCTCCTCGCGGGTGATGTTCGGCGTGGAGACCAGGTCGTACCCGTGGGCCAGGTTGTCGTCCTCGACCGCGCGGGTCAGCAGCCACTTGATCAGGGCGCCCCGGGGATGCCAGAACACCAGCCCGGGGCCCACCATCTCCTGGATGGAGTAGAGATCGAGCTGCCGGCCCAGCACCCGGTGATCGCGCTTGCGGGCCTCCTCGAGCCGCTGCAGGTGGGCCTCGAGGTCCTCCTTGCGGAACCAGGCGGTGCCGTAGATCCGCTGCAGCATCTGGCGCCGCTCGTCCCCGCGCCAGTAGGCCCCGGCCGTGCTCAGCAGGCGGAAGTGCTTCAGCCGGCCGGTGCTGGGGACGTGGGGCCCGCGACAGAGGTCCACGAAGGGCCCGTCGGTGTAGGCCGAGATGATCTCGTCGTCCCTCAGCTCCTCGATGCGCTCCAGCTTGAGCGGATCGTCGGCGAAGCGCCGGTTGGCCTCCTCGCGGCTCAACTCCTCGCGCACGAACGGGTAGTCCCGCGCCGCCACGTCCCGCATCCGGGCCTCGATGGTGGACAGGTCCTCGGGCGTGAAGGGCCGGGGGACGTCGAAGTCGTAGTAGAAGCCGTCCTCGATCGGCGGACCGAACCCGATCCCCGCCCCGGGGAAGAGTTCGCGGACCGCGGTGGCGAGGACGTGGGCGGCCGAATGCCGGAGCACCGCGAGGGCGTCGGGATCGCGCTCGGTCAGGATCGCCACCGGCGCATCACGGGTGAGCGGCCGGTCGAGGTCACGGACTTCACCGTCCACGCGCGCGGCGAGCGCGGCCCGCGCGAGACCCGGGCCGATCTGCTCGGCGAGCTGCCGGCCGGTGGTCCCGGCCGGGAGGTCGCGGACGCTGCCGTCGGGCAGGGTGATCCGGATCGTGCTCACGGCTCCCCCGCGACGCCGTCCAGCGGCAGCACCGGCGTGCTGGTGGGCACCAGGGTGAAGTAGAGCACCAGCCCGGCGATCACGAAGGCGACCACCAGGGCCCAGCGAAGCCAGGGAATCGGGCGGGAAGGCTGTCCAGGCGAGGTCGGATCCATAGCGAGTGAGACCGCGGAATCCCGGCGTGCTGACGGGTCTGCACAAGGCGCCGGCGTCCATTAACTTAACCGCATGCGCAGGCTTTCTGTACGCTCCTCGGACTCCCTGGCGGGCGATCTGGTGGCCACGGTCACCGCGCTGGGGGTCGGGTTCGCCGCCGGGTTCCTGACCGCGGGGCTGGTCGGGCCGGTGCGCCGGGGACCCCTGGGGGGCCTGGTCGGACGGTTCCGGCGGCCGGCCGTGCGTCCGGTGAGCGGCGGCGCCACGGCGGAGCGGATCACCACGTCGCTGGCCGCCGACGCCGACCTCGCGCCGCTCGGGCTGTCGGCCCTCCCCGCGGGACGCGGCCAGGTCGAGCTGCACGGCTGGGTGCCGAGCCGGAGCGCCGGGGTCCGGGCCATGCGCCTCGCGGCCAGCGCCGCGCCCACGGTGGAGGTCACCAGCCGGCTCCGCGTGCGCGGCGAGGACGACCGGCACGCTCCAACCCACGGGGCGCCCCGGTCCGCATGACCGAGCCGGCCCTCCCGCCGCAGTACCAGCCGGGACAGATCGAGCAGGACCTCTACCAGCGGTGGACCGCGCTCGACCTCTGGCGCGCCCGTCCCCAGGGCGACCGGCCCAGCTACGTCATCATGATGCCCCCGCCCAACGTGACGGCCAGCCTGCACATGGGGCACGGGCTCAACCTCACCATCCAGGACGCCCTCGTCCGGTTCGAGCGGATGCGCGGCCGCCGGGTCCTGTGGCTGCCCGGCACCGACCACGCCGGCATCGCGACCCAGAACGTGGTGGAGCGCCAGCTGGGCCAGGAGGGCCGCACCCGCTTCGACCTGGGGCGCGAGGCCTTCGTGGCGCGGGTCTGGGAGTACGTGGACCAGACCGGCGACACGATCCTGGAGCAGATCCGCGGGCTGGGGGCCAGCTGCGACTGGAGCCGAGCCTATTTCACGCTCGAGGCCGACCTGTCGCGGGCGGTCCGCGAGGTGTTCGTCCGGCTGTACGAGCGCGGTCTCATCTACCGCGGCGAGTACATCATCAACTGGTGCCCCCGCTGCCTCACCGCGCTCAGCAACGAGGAGGCCGAGCGGCAGGAGCGGGACGGCTCCCTGTGGCACCTCCGCTACCCGCTCGCGGACGGGTCGGGTCACGTGGTGGTCGCCACCACCCGGCCCGAGACGATGCTGGGGGACACGGGGGTGGCGGTCCACCCCGACGACCCGCGCTACCGCGACCTGGTGGGCCGGGAGATCCGGCTCCCCCTGGTGGACCGGCTGATCCCGATCGTGGGGGACGAGGGGGTGGACCCCGACTTCGGGACCGGCGCGGTCAAGGTGACCCCGGCCCACGACCCCCTCGACTTCGAGATCGGTCGCCGGCACCGCCTCGCCGCGCTCGACGTGATGACCCC
>JBFILX010000054.1:0-11406 GCA_041612035.1 Gemmatimonadales bacterium
CGAGGGGCCGTGGCGGGCCACTGCAGCGTGATCCGGCCGGGACAGGCGGGATCGCGGGACACGGCGCCCACGGTGCCGGGCCGACCGGGCTCCAGCAACCGTACCGCCAGCTGCACCGCGCCGGCCGGGAGCCGGTTGGCGCAGGCGCGGGCCGCGACCAGGCGCCCCACCGTGCCGTGGGCGATGCCGGCCGCCAGCACCAGCGGGACGAGTGATCGGACCCGGGGGGGAAACAGCAGCGCCGCGGCCGCGGCCGCCCCCGCCACCGGGAGCGCCGGGAAACGCGAGAGGCCGGTCACCAGACCGGCCCCGAAGCCCAGCAGCAGGAGCAGCGCGGGGGGCGGGGTCAGGTGCCCCGTCCCGTGTCCGCCCCCCTACAGCACGGCCAGCGCGGGCCCTCCGACCAGGGTGCCGGTGAAGGTCGAGCCGGTGGTCCCGGTGAGCCGCACCCGGCGGTAGGTGCCGATCGCGCTCGCGGGGAGGTCCACCAGGACCAGCAGGTTGGTGCGGGTGCGGGCGAGCATCTGGTCGCCCCGTCGGGCCGGTCGCTCGACCAGCGCCTCATGCACCGTCCCCACCCGGGCGAGGTGCTTGCGCCGGGCCTGGTCGCGCACCGCCTGCACCAGCCGGACCAGCCGGTCGGCGGCGACGGGCTCGGGCACCGTGTCGCGCAGGCGGGTGGCCGGGGTGCCCTCCCGGGGCGAGTAGCGGAAGGTGTAGGCGTCGTCGAACGAGGCTTCCCGCACCAGGGAGAGGGTCTCCTCGAACTGGGCCTCGGTCTCGCCCGGGAACCCCACGATGAGGTCGGTCGAGAAGGTGATCCCGGGGATGGCCTCCCGCAGCCGGGCCACGACCTCCAGGTACCGGGCCCGGGTGTACCGCCGCAGCATCCGCCGCAGCACGGCATCCGATCCGCTCTGGGCCGGCAGGTGGACGTGCTCGCAGACGGCCGGCGTCTCCGCCATCGCGGCCACGACCGCCTCGGTGAAGTCGGTGGGATAGGGGCTCGTGAACCGCACGCGCCGGATCCCCGGCACGCCGCCGACCCGCCGGAGCAGCGCCCCGAAGTCGTGCCGGCCGTCGTGGTACGCGTTGACCGTCTGCCCGAGGAGGGTGACTTCGCTGGTGCCGGCGGCGCTGAGCCGCTCCACGTCGCGGACCACATCCTCCAGCCTGCGACTGCGCTCGGGCCCGCGGGTATACGGAACGATGCAGAAGGTGCACTTGTAGTCGCAGCCGCGCTGCACGGTCACGAAGGCGCCCGGCCCCTCGGGTCGGGCGGCCGGGACGTCCTCGTAGTGCTCCCAGGAGCGGAATTCGGTGTCGGCCGGGCGGCCGCCCTCGGCGGCCTGGAGCAGCAGGGCCGGCAGGTTCCGGTAGGCGTCGGGCCCGGCGACCAGGTCCACCCGCGCGTCCTGGGCCAGGAGCGCCGGTCCCAGCCGCTGGGCCATGCACCCCACCACGCCGAGCACGGTGCCGTCGCGGCGGTAGCGCTGCAGCTCCCCGACCCGGCCCAGCACCCGCTGTTCGGCGTTGTCGCGGACCGCGCAGGTGTTCACCAGCATGACGTCGGCCTGCTCGGGCCGGTCGGTGGCCTGGTACCCGTCCCGCTCGAGCACCCCGAGCATGAGGTCGGTGTCGGCCACGTTCATCTGGCAGCCGTAGGTCTCGATGTAGACCCGCTTCACGGGGATCCCTTCCTCAGGGCCGGACCGCGACGCCCAGGCGCAGCGCCACGCCACGTTCCTCGAAGGCCACCGTCTCCGAGCGCCAGACCCGCTCGAGCGAGAGATCCAGCGAGGCCCGCCCGCCGCCGAGCAGGAGCCCGGTGCCGAGGGCGGCCGTGAACTCGGTGCCGGTCTCCAGCCCCTCGGCCACCGGGAAGGGCATCTGGTTCCAGCGCACCCCGAGCCGGAGCGGCAGCTGGTCCGGGCGCTGGGCGTTGCGGCCCCACTCGAGGCCGGCGGCCACCAGGGTGGTGTGTACCGCGCCGGCCCCGCCCCGGTCCCGCAGGGCCTGGTCGAGCCGGCCCCAGCGGCGGCTCATGGCCTGGCTCGAGAGGCTCAGGCGGCGGGACGGGGTCCAGCGCAGGCCGGCGGCCAGGGTGACCGGCAGCGGGACGTCGCCGAGGCTCACCGTGTCCCGGTCGATGGACAGGTCGGTGTCGAACCGGACCATGCCCGCCAGGTGGAGGGCGCCGCCCGGGTTGGCGGTGAACCCCGCACTCACGCCCGCCCCGGCATACGACAGTTCGTTCTGGAGCGCTACCGCGTTGTACGACGAATCGGCGAAGGACCGGCGGGTGTCGACCCGGTTGGTCCCCGTGATCAGGTGCAGCCCGAGACCCACCGCCACCCGCCGGGAGGCCTGGAAGGCGAGGGCGGCGCGGACGTCGCTGAGGCCGCCCCGCGACCGCACCGTGTCGTAGGTGGTGACCGGCTCGTCCCGCAGCAGGACGGTGTCGGTGAGGGTGAGGGCGAAGGTCCGGTCGGTGTACACCGAGGCGCTCACCGTGCCGACCATCCGCTCGCCGATCGGGCCCGCGGTGAAGAAGAGCGGGAAGTTGGTGTCCTTGCCCGAGGCCGCGCCGAAGATGTTCTCGCTGGTCCGCCAGTGCTGCGCCAGGTTGAACGAGGCGGTCGGCCGGAAGATCGCCGCCGGGGCGGCCGGGTTGAGCGCGCTCTCGGCGTCGAACAGACCGCTGGCCCCCGCCGTCCCGCCCGCCCGGGTGGAGATCGGCAGCCCCGGGAGGCCCAGCCCCCGCACCCCGAACTGCGACCCCTGCGCGTCGAGGGCCGCGGGCCAGACCAGCCCGACGACCAGCAGGAGGACGATCGCGCGGTTCATGGACGCTCCACCGGGGCGGGACGCAGGTAGGTGATGCGCAACCGGGGGGTTCCCTGGCCGGACCGGCTCGAGAAGAACACCGGCTCGTGGAAGGAGCCCGCCTCGGGGGCGAGCGACAGGTAGAGCGTCTGCGGAATCCCCGTCGCGCTGGCCCACAGCTGCACCAGGCCGAACACCTCGATGCGCACCGTGTCCCGGGTTCCCACCGGCAGGGCGCGGCTCTGCAGGAAGGTGAAGATGGGGGTCGACTTCGCCCCGAGATCGGCGGTCACCCCGCGCACTTCGATCGCCGCCGGGTCGGTGGGCAGCCCGTGCAGCGGCGCGGCCGGCACCAGTTCCAGCGTGGCCCGCACCAGCGAGGTGGAGTCGATGATGGCCTTGGGCACCGCGAACCGCAGCACGGTCCGGCCGGACGGGGCCCCGCCCAGGTAGAGCAGGTCCGGGTGGTGGACGGTGGGGGTGCGCGTCACCCAGCCGTTGGTCAGGGTGGCCGTGGTGATCGTCTGGCGCTGCTGGACGGTGTCGGTCACCGCCACCCTGGCGTAGGTGGTCATCAGGGCGGCCCCGGTCGAGCTGATCAGCGACCCGATCCGCACCCCGCTGGGCGCGGCCGCCCGCATGCGGACCCCGATGGCGAGCCGCCCCGAGTCCGCCTCGGTCAGCTGGAGCCGGGCGACCGCCTCCCCCGTCAGGAGGGCGCGGACCGGCCCGCGCCGCAGCGTGTCCGGGACCACGATGCTGTCGATCAGGGTGGCCGGCGTCATGGCCGACTCCACGAAGGCGAACCCCGACAGGGTGTCCACCGTGTAGGGGATCCGGTGCAGGTACAGCACCAGGCCGGACAGGGCGGTGTCGCGGGCCACCAGGCCCAGGGCGATCACCACCGAGTCGGCGGTGTAGGGCATCCACTGTTCCTGCACGAAGACGCTGTCGGGCCGGGCGGCGAACTGGTACCAGGCGCGGGCCTCGCCCGCGGCAATGGCGTTCGATACCAGGAGCGCGGACACCTCGCCCAGCCCGGCGAAGCCGAAGAACGTGGTGTCGCTCGAGGCGACCACGGGCACCACGATCTCCTCCATCCGGGGCGTCCCGCCGAGGCAGAGGTCGGGGCACTGCCCGGGCACCGTGAGGTCCTCCGCGCACGCCGCGAGCGCCGCCGCCAGGAGCGCGGCGGCGATCCAGAGGCGACCGCTCACGGGAGCTGACTCCGGGAAAAGGCCGCCGGCAGGAGGTCCCGCACCGTCCACTCCAGGGTCTGCCCGGGGCCCACCGAGGTGACCACCGCGTCCGGCGCGAACTCGGCCAGCACCTGGCGGCACGCCCCGCAGGGCGAGGCGGGCGGGTCCGAACGGGTCACGACCACCACCCGCGTGAAGTCGCGCGCCCCCGCGGCGACCGCCGTGCCGAGGGCGACCCGCTCCGCGCACATGGCGAGGCCGTGGCTGGCGTTCTCCACGTTGCAGCCCGTGAACACCCGGCCGTCCGCGGCTTCGAGGGCCGCCCCGACCGGGTAATTCGAGTACGGGGCGTACGCCCGTCCCTGCGCTTCGCGCGCGGCCTCGACCAGCGAATCAGCCACTCCATACCTCGGACAAGAAGGACGTGCCCGCCGCCAGCGGGCCCAGCTCGAGAAACTCGGCCACCGTGGCCCCGATGTCGGCGAAGGTGGACCGCTCCCCCAGCGCGACCGGACGGACCCGCGGCCCGAACACGAGGACCGGGACCGCTTCCCGCGAATGGTCGCTGGACGGGGTGGTGGGGTCGTTCCCGTGATCGGCGGTAAAGATAATCAGGTCTTCAGGTTGGGCCGCAGCGAGGAGCCGGGGGATCGCCCGGTCGAGTTCGGCCAGCCCCGCCAGGAACCCCGGCACGTCGTTGCGGTGGCCCCAGGTCTGGTCGAACTCCACCACGTTGGCGAACAGCAGGCCATGGTGGAGGCTCCGCAACCCGGCCAGGATGGCGTCATACGCCTCGGCGTTGGTGGCGGTGTGCTCGCTGGTGATGCCGCGTCCCGCGAACAGGTCGTCCACCTTCCCCACCCCGACCCTCGGCACGCCGCGGGCCTCGGCCAGGTCCAGCAGGGTCGTTCCGGTCGGTGGCAGGCTGAAGTCCTTGCGGCGGGGGGTCCGGGTGTACCGGCCCGGTGATCCTTCGAACGGCCGGGCGATCACCCGGGAGACGCCGTGGGGCGGGACCAGCAGTTCGCGCGCGGTGGCGCAGGCCCGGTACAGCTCGTCGAGCGGGACGGTCGCCTCGTGGGCGGCCACCTGGAAGACCGAGTCGGCGGAGGTGTACACGATCCAGGCGCCGGTGCGCTGGTGCTCGGCGCCGTAGCTGGCGATCACCTCGGTGCCCGAGGCCGGGTGGTTGGCCAGGACCGCGCGCCCGGTCCGCCGGCTGAACTCCGCGACGATTCCGTCGGGGAAGCCCTCGGGATAGACCGGGAACGGCCGCTCGAGCAGCACCCCGCACAACTCCCAGTGACCCGTAGTGCTGTCCTTCCCCGGGCTCGCGGGGTGGGCCACGCCGAACGCGGCCGCAGGCACCTCGACCGGGGCGATGCCGGGCAACGGCCGGCAGCGGCCCAGCCCCAGCCGCTCGAGCGACGGAAGGGCCTGACCCCCGCTCAGGGCCAGCACGCTGCCCAGGGTGTCGCTTCCCGCATCGCCGTAGCGGGCCTGGTCGGGGGTGGCCCCGATGCCCAGCCCGTCCAGGACGATCAGCGCGGCGCGGCGCGGCATGGTGTGCGGGAATCCCGGGAACGGTTCAGGCGCCGGCCTGGCCCGGCTGGACGAAGCGGAATCGCAGGCCCGTCAGCGCGTCCGCGAGCAGGCGGGCCTCCTCGGGCTCCAGCCGGCCCTCGGTCTTCTCCTGCAGCATGGCCAGGGTGTCGATCATCGTGCGGGCGAGGTCCCGCGGCGAGACGCCCTCGGTGGGCACCCCGGGCGGAAGGGCCCCCTCGAGCGCGCTGCTGGCCTGCGCGGTGAGGCCCATCACCAGCGAGACGAAATGGGGATTCATGGGTCGCTCCGGTAACGACGTACCACGCGGGGGCCCAGCGAGGTCAGGAGGTCGTACCCGATGGTCCCGGCGGCCTCCGCCTGCTCGTCGAAACTCACCCGCCCTCCATAGATGGTGGCGACGTCGCCGGTGGCCACCGCCGCATCGCCCACGTCCACCATGGTCATGTCCATGGTCACCCGGCCGACCACCGGATGCAGGGCCCCGTTGAGCTCGATCCGGCCGACGTTGCCGAGCGTGAACGGCACGCCGTCGGCATAGCCCGCCGCCACCGTGGCGATCGTGGTCGGCCGCGCGGCGCGCCAGGTGGCGTGGTAGCTCACGGAGTCCTCCCGGGCGATCCGGTGCACGGCCACGACCCGGGCATGCAGGGAGACGACCGGCAGCGGCTGATGCCCACCGATCCGGCCTCCGTAGAGGTAGATGCCGGGCCGGGCCAGGTCGCCGCCCAGTCCGAGGTCCTGCACCCCCGCCCCGCTGTTGGCCGCGTGCACCCAGCGGGGCCGCCGGCCCAGGGCGACGAGCGCTTCCTGCAGCCGGGCCCACTGCAGGCGGGTCGCGACGGGATCGGTCTCCGCCGAGTGGAAGTGGGTGAACGCCCCTTCCCAGCCCCGGGCCCCGGCGAGGATCCGCCCCAGCCGTTCCAGCCGGTGGGGGTCGTTCCACGGCACCCCGGACCGGGTCATCCCGGTATCGAGTTCCAGGTGGAAGGGAAGGTCACCCAGCGCGAGCCAGGCCTCCAGGGCCTCGAGGTCGCCGATGGACGGGCGCAGGTCGGAGGCGGCGAGCCGGGGGGCGAGCGCCGGCAGCATCGGGGTCAGCACCAGCACCGGCCGGCTGATGCCGAGTCGCCGCAGCTCTTCGCCCTCTTCGGGGGTGCCGACCGCGTAGCCCCAGGGTGCCGCGGGCTCCAGCGCCCGGACGACCGGCGCCACACCGAGACCGTAGGCATCGGCCTTCACCACGGGGAGGATCGGAGTGCGAACGAGGGCCTCGAAGGCCCTCGCGTTGGCGGCGAGCGCGCCCAGGTCCACATTGACCCAGGCGCGGGCGGTGTCCCAGGTGATTGACGCGGTCACGGCGCGGACTAGAATACCGGCCGAGGAGGCTAAATGCAAGAGAAATCAGCGCTTGGACGCGCGATGGCGATGGTGGCGGACCTGCGGGCGCGCTGCCCCTGGGACCGGGTCCAGACCCGCGAAACGCTCCGCCCGTATCTGGTCGAGGAGGTGATGGAACTGGACCAGGCGCTGGGCCAGGGCGACCCCGCGGCGATCCGCGAGGAGACCAGCGACCTGATGCTCCACCTGGCCTGGCAGCTGGTCCTGGCCGAGGAACGCGGCGAGTTCACCGCCGCCGACGTGGCGGAGGGCCTGGAACGGAAGATGAAGCGCCGCCACCCGCACCTCTTCGACCTGGGCCCGCGGGAGCCGTGGGAGCAACTCAAGGGACGCGAATCCGGGCGCAGCCTCCTCGACGGACTTCCCCCGACCCTGCCCGACCTGCTCATGGCCTTCCGGCTGCAGGAGCGGGCCGCCTCGGTGGGGTTCGACTGGCCGGATCCGGCGGGCCCGCTCGCCAAGGTGCGGGAGGAGCTCGACGAGCTCGAGCGCGAAGTGACCGCCGGGGACCGGGCGGACCCCGAGCGGATCGCCGACGAGGTCGGTGACCTCCTCTTCTCGGCGGTGAACCTGGCGCGCAAGCTCGGGATTCCGCCGGGCGGGGCCCTGGACCGCGCCAACCGCAAGTTCCGTTCGCGGTTCACCCGGCTGGAGGGACTGGCGCGCAACCGCGGCATCGACCTGCACCTGGCGGGGCTCGAGGCGCTCGACGCGCTGTGGAACGAGGTCAAGGCAGCGGACGCCGCCCCGCGCCCCTGACCCCCTGCTGGACGTCCCCCGCTCCGCACCGCATCATTGCAGGCCGGAGTCCTTCACCAACAGGGGGTGCCGATGTCCGGAATCAACGTGTCCCGCTGGCTCCTGGGCGGGCTGGTCGCGTCCGCGCTCATCTGGGTGTTCGAGGGGGCCGCGAGCGTGCTCTACATGGCCGACATGGAGGCGGCGCTGGCGGCCCACGGCCTGGGCATGCCGATGACCGCCGGCACCTGGATCCTCAGCGTGGTCGTGAGCCTCATCGTGGGGCTGACCCTGGTCTTCTTCTACGCCGCCACCCGGCCGCGGCTCGGCCCCGGTCCCCGCACCGCGGTGACGGTGGCCGTGGTGCTCTGGGCCGCCGGCTATCTGCTCTCCCTGATCGGGCTCGGGATGTTCGGCCTCTTCCCCCGGCGCCTGCTCGTGCTCTGGGGAGCGGTCGGGCTGGTCGAGATGATCGTGGCCGGGCTGGTGGGTGCCTGGCTCTACCGGGAGGAGGTGGGCACGTGAGATTCGCCACCGCGGCCAGCGTGGTGCTCCTGCTCCTGATCGCCGCCCTCCACGTGCTGCGCCTGCTCTACCGCGTGGAGGTCGTGGCGGGCGACATGGTGATCCCGCTCTGGGCCAGCGCGCTCGGCGCCGGCATCCCCGCCGCGCTCGCCGTGGGGATCCTGCGGGAACATCGCGCTCCGTCGCCCCGGGTGTGACGACGGAGCGGGCGCTCCTCCGCCACGCCCTCGCGGCGATCGCCTACCGGACCCAGAAAGCCCTCCGGGACGCGCCCCCCGGCTTCGGGGACTTCCGGGCCGGGCCCGGCGTGCGCACCCCCGCCGAACTGGTCGGGCACATGACCAGCGTACTGGGGTACGCCACCACGTTCTTCACCGGGGGGCGCTACCGCCCCGACCCGCTGCCGAGCCTCGAGGACGAGGTGGCGCGGCTGCACGGGATGCTGGAGCGACTGGCGGCGCTGCTGGCGTCCGCCCAGCCGCTCCGGGGGACCACGGAGGCCAGGATGCTGCAGGGGCCGCTGGCCGATGCGCTGACGCACGCCGGCCAGCTCGCCATGCTGCGGCGGCTGGCGGGGCGCCCCGTGCCCCCGGAGAACTTCATCGTGGCCGACGTGGACCCGTCGAACCTGGGGCCCGACCAGCCGCTCCCCGTCAGCCCGGACCGGGAGTGGCCCGAGGCCCCGCCCGGGTGGCGCGCCCCGGGCAGGGAC
The DNA here is from genome assembly GCA_041612035.1 of Gemmatimonadales bacterium. Lineage (GTDB taxonomy): Bacteria > Gemmatimonadota > Gemmatimonadetes > Gemmatimonadales > GWC2-71-9 > SZUA-320. The sequence goes on from JBFILX010000054.1 coordinate 8,965, forward strand.
GCCGCGCCGGACTGAGGGTCAGTCCTTCAGCAGGAAGGTCACCTTCATCAGCACGCGGTACTCGTCGATCTTCCCTCCCTTGACGGTGACCTCGTGCTCGGCGACCCAGGCCCCCATGACGTTCTTGAGGGTCTTGTTGGCCCGGGCGATTCCGGTCCGGACCGCGTCGTCGAACCCCTTCTTCGACGACGCCTTGATCTCGGTGATACGCGCGACGGACATCCATCCTCCTTGGGGTGAGAGACGGTCACTGCGGGCCACGGGTCCCTTCGCAACCTAACAGGGGCCCGGCACGCCCTCAGCGCGTGACCTCCGCCTCGAAGAACGCGTGGCCTCGCTCCATGAGCCGCACGAACCCCGCTTCGTCCCCGCCCCGCACGGCGTCCCGGAGGGCCGCCACCGTCCCGGCCAGGGTCTCCAGCACCCCGACCCCGAAGCGGTTGAGGGCCTGGATCTCGAAGTAGAGGGCGGGGTTCTCCTCCACCACCCGGGCGGCGACGCCGGCCTGGGCGTCGTAGGTGGTGCTCGCGACCCGGGCCAGCGCGTCGGCGGGCTGGTCGCCTGCCGCCAGCGCGGCCGCGAAGGCGATGTTCACGGCATGGGAGAGGCCCAGCACCGAGGCGACGAGCCGGTCGTGCTCCTCCACGCTCATCTCCACCTGGATCGCGAGGGTGTGATCGAAGAGGGCCCGCGCCTCGCGGGTGGCCCCGGGGTGGCCCGCCTCCACGAAGATGACGTGCCGTTCGGAGAGCAGGTCGGTGTCGGGCCCGAACATCGGGTGGACGGAGGCCACCCGGACCCCGGCCGCGGCCAGCCGGGCCAGGCCCTCGCGAAGCGGCTGCTTGATGGACCCCAGGTCGAACACCAGCCCCGGGGGTCGCCGCGTCGCCAGTTCCGAGAGGATCGCGGCCGTGGCCGCGAGGGGGGCCGCCACCACCACGAGATCGTGGTCGGTCTCGATCTCCCGCCAGTCGGCCACCCAGGGCACCCCCAGGCCGCAGGGGACCGGATCGGCCACTTCCACCCGGAACCCCTGCGAAGCCAGGAACCGGACGAACCATCCCCCCATCCGCCCGCTCCCGCCGACCACCAGGGCCCGGCGCCCTGCCCCGCCCGCGGACGCCGCCAGCCGATCCTGCTCCTGCCGGGTGAGCGACGCGACGATGAGCCGCCGGACCACCTCCACCGCCAGCGGCGCCGGCACCCCGTGGCGGTCCCCGCCCGCTGCGGCGGCATCGAGCACCTCCTTCTCCTGGGCGTAGTCGCGGGTGGGGAGACCGAGGGCCCGCTTCGCCTCGCCGATCCGGGAGCTGAGCCGGAGCCGGCGCCCGATGAGCGCAATCAGGTGGCCGTCGATCTCGCGCAGCTCGGCGCGGAGCGCCGCGAGTTCGGGGGCGTGGGGCTCGTCCGACATCACTGCCTCCTGTGGCAACGGGTCGTGCCTCAACCGCCCACCGGTCACCGGCCCCCGCAGGCCGGAAACACGAGGGGCCGGCGCCTCAAGGACGCCGGCCCCTTCCGGTGGGCGCGCCGTCCGCTCAGTCGGCGGACTTGAGGTAGGCCTGGAAGGCCGGCAGACCGGCCAGCGGCGCCCACACCGGATCGCGGTGGAGACCCCGGCCGCGCACCCCCGACTCCTGCAGCAGGGCGAGGGCCTTGTCCCGCTCCCCGAGCGCCGCCGCCAGCACGGCCCGGACCGAGAGCCGGGGCGCGGGAGCCAGCTCGAACTCGCCGGCCTCCAGCCGCTGCATCAGGGCCGTCCCGGGCCGCCGGTCGCCATTCTTCGCGGCGCCGATCGCCACCGACACCTTGACGCCGAAGTTGTCGGGGGCCTCGCTGGCCGCCTGCTGCCAGATCGCGAGTGCCTCCCGGTGGCGGCCCAGCGCATAGAGGGTCGTGGCCCGGCCCTGGCGGAACTGGCTGGCGGGCTGGGCATTGAACCAGGCGAGCGCCCGCTCCAGGACCGGCTTCGCGGCCGCGGCATGGCCGTGGGCCGTCAGCTCGAGGCCGACGTTCATCATGATGTTGCCGGGGTTCACACCGGCGGTCGGCGCCATCCCGGCCACCTCGTCGAGGACCCGGTCGAGTTCCTTCACCCGGCCCAGCGCGGCCAGCGCTTCGGCCTGGATGCCGAGCGGCCGGATGTCGCCCGGGTACCCCGCGCGCGACTTCACCGCGTGGGCCAGCTCGTCCTCGTACTCCCCAAGCGCGTGGGCGGCGTTCGCGTACACGCTGACGTACCCGTACCACCCGCGCATCGGCTCGCGGGCACCGTCCAGGGTCCGCAGCGAGGTGAGCACCGCCCGGTGCCGGTTGAGGCCGGCGGCCCAGAGCGCGTGGTTGTAGGCCGCCTTGGTCCCCGGGTATTTCTCCGCCGCCGCGGCCATGAGGTCGGCCGCCCGGGCCACGTCGCCCGCGAGGGCCGCCCGCTGGGCGTCGAGC
>JBFILX010000055.1:0-11377 GCA_041612035.1 Gemmatimonadales bacterium
CCGTGCCGCTCGTCCCAGGCGGCGAACCAGTCGAGATGGGTCCGGTAGAACCGGGCCGCCAGCAGCCGTGCGTTGTTCACCGGCCGCTCGGCCAGGACGCCGATCCGGTAGGTCACCAGCCGGGCGCCGACCGGCCCCTGCAGTTCCTCCCGGGCCCACCGGGCGATCTCGGCCCGCCCGCTGTCGAGAGCGGCCCCGGTCGGCCGCCCGTCGTAGAACCGCTCCAGGCGCCCGGACAGCTCGTGGTAGTGGGCGCCCAGCACCTGCTCGTCGGCCCAGCGGGCCGCCGCGCGCCGGGCCAGGACCGAGTCGCCCCGGGCCCGGAAATATTCCTCGGCGGCCCGGTACCCGGCATACTGCGCGAAGCTCTCGTTGAAGGGCGTGGCGCTCTTCACGTAGAGCGTGTTGTGGGCGATTTCGTGGAAGACGGTGGCGGCCAGCTCCACCGAGTCGCGCGACAGCGCGGTGGAGAGCAGGGGGTCCTCGAACCAGCCGAGGGTGGAGAAGGCCCCCGAGGGGCGCAGGTACACGTCGTAGCCCCGGCGCTCCAGCTTCTCCATCTCGCGGCGGGCCATCCCCGGGTCGAAGAACCCCTTGTAGGGGATCCGCCCCACGATCGGGTACTTCCAGGTGTGGGGACAGAGGCAGTCGGGCGGGGCGGCGGAGAGCACCAGCAGGAGGGTGTCCCGCCCGACGTCGGAGTAGCTGGTGTAGGTCTCGCCGGCATCGTACCCGAGCGCCTCCGCGTACCCGCGGACGTCCAGCACCAGGCGCAGCAGGTTGCGGGTGGTGTCGTCCACGGCGGGGTCGGCGATCATCCGCTCGAGCGGGCGCCGGCCCTGCAGGATGCGGATCTCCTCGAACCCCGCCCGGGTGAGGTAGCGCACCTCGCTGCTGGTGACGAGCGCGGCCCCGTACCCCACGAAGAGGCCGACGGCGACGATGAGGATGCCCATGCGGAGGCGCCGGGTCACAGGGTCAGGCGGAGCCCGACCAGGTGCAGGGGCGGCTGGCCGACCCGCTCCCGGTAGGCATAGTCGATCGCGGCCCGGCCCAGCACCAGGCTCCCGCCCACCCCGCGGCTGGTGAGCGTGGAGCCGGCCAGCCGGGGCCCCGTCCCGGCCCGGGCCACCAGTCCCACCCCGTAGAAGACGGCCCCGCCTTCCAGGCCGAACCGGGTCGCGCCGTCGCCTTCCAGCCAGACCCGCTCGATCGTGGCCAGGAGGCGCCCGTTGGAGTAGGTGTCGATCAGGTTCAGGCTGAACCCCAGGCTGATGGCGCTCGGCAGGTCCAGCCCGGGACCGCCGAAGCCGGTGCGGCCCACGTTCTGCGCGGTCACCGCGAGCGCGGCGATGTCGAAGAAGGCCACCGTCACGGCCAGGTCGCTGGTGAGGGTCCGGGCGATCGCGCCGGCCGAGTCCTCCACCGAGAAGTAGTCGGCGGCGGCCCCCAGGGCGACGCCCTTCACCCGGCTCACCACCGCCACGGTGGACTCCAGGGCCGCGTTGAGGTCCACCTGCTCGTCGAACCGGAGGTACCGGATCCCGCCCCCCAGGTTGGCGGGGCCGAGCCGCACCGCCCCCGCGGCCATGTAGTAGGCGGAGGAATCGGTCACCCGGGCGTAGGCGCCCTCCAGGCTCATGACCTTCACCGCGGCGATCCCCGCCGGGTTGGTGAAGACCGAACCGGCGTATCCGATCATGGCGGAGGAGGCGTCACCCAGTCCCGAGAATCGGGGGGTGACGGGCAGGGCCGGCAGCGGGTTCACCGCGCGCTGGGCGGCCGCGGCGGCGGGCCAGCCCAGCACGAAGACGCCGGCCGCCAGCCGCGCCAGGAGGCGGTGGCGGCGGGGCACGCTAGCGCAACCGCAGCACGCCGACCCGGGTCTGGAGGGTCGGATCCAGGCCCTGGGCGGTGGCGTTCCGGGCCAGCAGGAAGTCGAGCGGCGCCGCGCCCCCGGCCCGCACCACCAGGAAGTGCCGCCCGCTCCCGCCCCGCAGGGTCCCGGTGTGGGTGAACGACGTGCCGACCACCAGCGGGTCGGTCGGGAAGGCCTTGGCGAAGACGGCGTTGGGAGTGCAGCAGTTGGCCTGGAAGACCGAGCGGAGCCCCCACGAGGTGTAGGTCATCCGCGGGCTCGCCGCCACCAGCTCCGGCAGATCGTCGGCGTACGAGGCGAGCAGCCACTCCGCCACCAGTCCCGGGAACTGCTGGCCCGTCGCGCCCTGCACGTTGGCCGTGCCGGTCAGGGTGGTCTGGGTCATCGCCCGGGTGAGGTTGGTGCCCACCGAGTCGGTGCCGAACTGGTCCGCCAGCCACCGCATGAACAGCCAGCCCGCCCCGCGCTCCTTGAGGGTCACGGTGGAGGAGGACGGGGTCACCAGGAAGCTGGCCTCGCTGTCGCCCAGGTAGTCGTAGGCGTTGGTCAGATTGCCGGAGATGTACTGGCTGCGGCAGGAGGTGAACCCGGCCGCGGTGCACTCAGCGGCCGGAATGAGCCGGCCGCCCAGCTCCTCGGCGAAATGACTCAGCGCCTCGTTCAGCCAGGTGGCCTCGCTCTGGCCGGTCCGGACCAGCACGTGCTGGTTGTAGTTGATCATGTGCTGGACTTCGTGGATCATCGTCGGCTTGAGCCGGTCCACGGTCTGCTTGCGGGTGGCCGCGGTGCACTGCGACGTGGCCGGACTGGGCACCATCCCGTAGAAGATCTCCGCCCGGTTGGACCCGCTGATGGTCAGCAGGTCGCCGCCCCAGAAGTACCCGAGGATGCGCCCGTTGGTGCAGTCGGGGGTCAGGGCGTTCACCGCCTTGGTCAGCAGGATGACGATCACCCCGTTGGCGTCGAGGTCGCTCTCGGTCCCGAAGGCGTTGATCGCGATCGGATGGTGGAAGGTGTCGAAGGTCCGACCGAGATCGTTGATGTCGGACTGGAAGAGGGTGTCGGTCGAGGGCGGGTTCTTGTCGATGTACACGGCGGTCTTGAGCCCGACGTACCGGGCCACCGCGGTGACCGAGTCGAACTGGTTGCACTGGAGGTTCTTGCACACCGAGAACCGCCGCTCGTGCCCGACCGCGGGGGCCAGCTGTACCCGGGGCGACAGGGCCAGGGCCGACGGCCGGTTGGCGGGGTCCGCCCCCAGTTCCCGCTCCAGCCGGCGCAGGTTCAGGTGGAACTCCTCCGCCGCGGAGACCGGGACCGGGAACGGGAATCCGGCCGACGGGCTGGCCGGGGGGGCCGCGGAGGCCGGGCCCGAGGCCCGGACGAAATAGGGCCCGGAGACGCCGTTCTGGGTCACCGTGCCCGCGCCAGAGACGATGCTCACCAGGTACTCCGCCGACACGGAGACCGTGGGGAACCGGACACACCCGGCGCTGGCCGCGGGATCGAGCACGACGTGGGCGCCGACCGACAGGTTCACCACCGCCGGCGCATCGCAGTTGGCCTGCGGCGTGGGGGGCGGCGGCGGCTCGGTCGGTCCCCCGCCCCCGCCGCAGGCGGCGGCCAGGGCGAGGGCCAGGATCGGGAGGGGGCGGATGGGCATCAGGTCAAGGGGGTCGAGATGGTCTAAAGTACGTCATGCCAACGGTTTTTGACAATCACCGGGGCGGCGGGTAGCTTCCCTTCCCCGCCCGGGACCGGGCCCCGTTCTCCCCACCGGAGACGAGCCGGCGCGGCCCGGACGCACGGACAGACGAGCATCAACGGCGGAGGGTCTGGCCCCGTCTCGCGCCCGAGGCGAGCGGCCGCCTCCCGGGCCTCAGTGATGCTGCCCGATCGCGGTGTCCCGCTGGACGCCGGATGGTGCGCCCGGGCAGAAGGTCGGCATGCCTTTCGTTCATCTCCATACCCACAGCGAGTACTCGCTGCTCGACGGGGCCAACCGGCTCCCCGACCTGGTCGCCCGCGTGGCCGCCCTGGGGATGGACAGCCTGGCCGTCACCGACCACGGCAACCTGCACGCCGCCTGGTCCTTCCACACCGCCGCCCGGGCCGCGAAGATCCGCCCCATCCTGGGCTTCGAGGCCTACCTCGCGTTCGGCCCCCGCCAGGAGCAGCAGCGCCCCGCGTGGGCGCCCGCGAACTACAGCCACCTGGTCCTCCTCGCCAGGAACCGCACCGGCTACAAGAACCTGATCCGGCTCAGCTCCATCGGGTACACCGAGGGGTTCTACCGCCGCCCCCGGATCGACCGGGAGGTGCTGGCCCGGCACTCCGAGGGCCTGGTCTGCCTGGCCGCCTGCCTCTCGGGCGAGATCGCCCTCTGGCTCCGGCAGGGCCGCTACGAGGACGCCCGGGAGTCGGCCCGCTGGTTCGCCCAGGCCTTCGCGCCCGGCCACTTCTGGCTGGAGGTGCAGGAGCACGGGATCCCCGAGGAGCGCCTGGTGACCGAGGGGATGTTCCGCCTGGGGGAGGAGCTGGGTCTGGGCGTGGTGGCCACCAACGACGCGCACTACCTGACCCGCGAGGACGCGGAGGCCCACGACGTCCTCCTGGCCATCGGGACCGGGGCCGACCTGGACGACCCCAAGCGGTTCCGGTTCACCGGGCAGGAGTCGTACGTCAAGTCGGAAGCCGAGATGCGGGCCCTCTTCCCCGACCATCCGGAAGCCATCGAGAACACCGCCACGGTGGCGGACCTGTGCGAGTTCGATTTCGAGAAGCGCTACTTCCTCCCCGGCTTCCCCCGCCCCCAGGGGTTCGCCACCGACGAGGCCCTGCTCGGTCACCTGGCGGCGGAGGGGGCCGCCGCCCGGTACGGCACCCCGCTCCCCGAGGCGGTGCAGACCCGGCTCGACTACGAGCTGGGGGTGATCAACACGGCGGGCTACGCCGGGTACTTCCTCATCGTGGAGGACTTCATCCGCGCGGCCCGCGACCGCGGGATCCCGGTCGGGCCGGGCCGCGGGTCGGCCGCCGGCTCGCTGGTCGCCTACGCGCTCCGGATCACGGACGTGGACCCGCTCCAGTTCGACCTGCTCTTCGAACGGTTCCTGAACCCCGAGCGGGTCAGCATGCCCGACATCGACGTGGACTTCTGCTTCGAGCGGCGGGGGGAGGTCATCGACTACGTCCGGGAGCGGTACGGCCGCGACAGCGTGGGCCAGATCATCACCTTCGGGACGATGAAGGCCCGCGCCGCGGTACGGGACGTGGCCCGAGTGCTCAAGGTGCCGCCGGGCGAGGCCGACCGCCTCAGCAAGCTGATCCCCTCGGGCCCTGCCTACGCGCTCACCATCCGGGAGGCGGTCCAGAAGATCGCCGAGCTGCGCGACCTGGTCGCCGAGAGCCCGGTCTACCAGCGGCTGGTGGACCTGGCCTCGCGCATCGAGGGCATGTCGCGTCATGCCTCGGTGCACGCCGCCGGGGTGGTGATCGCCCCCGGCCCCCTGGACGAGTACGTCCCGGTGTGCACCGCCCCTACCAAGGGGGCGGGCCAGTCGGCCGACGGGGATTCGATCATCTGCCAGTACGACATGGTGGCGCTCGAGCAGGTCGGCATGCTGAAGATGGACCTGCTCGGCCTCAAGACGCTCACCGTCATCCACGACGCGGTGGCGATGGTGCGGGAGCGGCACGGCGAGGCCCCGGACATGGACGCCCTGCCGCTGGACGACCCCGCGGTGTACGCGATGCTGCGCTCGGGACGGACGGCGGGGGTGTTCCAGTTCGAGTCCGCGCTCGCCACCGACACCCTCCGGTCGCTCCGGGTGGACCGGTTCGACGACCTGGTCGCCTGCAACGCGCTGCTGCGTCCCGGGCCCCTCGACACCGGCATGCACACCGTCTTCATCCGGCGCAAGCTGGGCCAGGAGCCGGTGAGCTACCTGCATCCGGCGCTGGAGGAGATCCTCAAGCCGACCTACGGGGTGATCGTCTACCAGGAGCAGGTGATGCGGATCGCCAACGTCCTGGCCGGCTTCAGCCTGGCCGAGGCCGACGTGCTCCGGAAGGCGGTGGGCAAGAAGGACTCGGAGCTCATCCGCCGGGAGCTGGGCCGGCTGGTGGACCGCATGCTGGAGCAGGGGCATGCGCGCAAGCTGGCCGATGCGCTGGCGGGCCAGATCGAGACCTTCGGCCGCTACGGGTTCAACAAGTCGCACTCGGTGGCGTACACGGTGCTCTCCTACCGCACCGCGTGGCTCAAGGCCCACTACCCGGCCGAGTTCCTGGCCGCCCTGCTCTCGTCCGAGATCGGCGACACCGACACCGTGGTGCAGTACATCAACGAGGCCCGGGAGATGGGCCTCGAGGTGCTGCCGCCCGACGTGAACGAATCGGGCTACAAGTTCACCGTGGTGGGCGACCGGCGGATCCGGTTCGGGCTGGGCGCGGTGCGGAACGTGGGCCGGGGGGCGATCGAATCCATCATCGCCGGGCGCGCGGCGGGGCGCTACACCGGCCTCACCGACCTGATGGACCGGATCGACCTGCGGCTCTGCAACAAGCGCGTGGTGGAATCGCTGATCGGGGCCGGGGCGTGCGACTCGCTGGGGCCCCATCGGGCCCAGCTGCTGGCGGCCCTCGACACGGCGCTGTCCGAAGCCCAGCTGCGCCAGGAGGAGCGGGACGCGGGCCAGGCGTCGCTCTTCGGGGAGACGGTCCCCCAGCGGCCCCCGATCGCCGCGGTGGGGCACGTGCCGCCCTGGCCCGAGGCGGAGCGGCTGGCCCGGGAGAAGGAGGTGCTCGGCTTCTTCATCTCGGGGCACCCGCTGGAGCGGTTCCGCGCCGAGGTCGAGCTGTTCGGCACCCGCACCACCGCCACCCTGGGCACCTGGAGCGAGCACCAGGTGGCCATCGCGGCCATCGTCACCACGGTGCGGCGGCAGATCTCCAAGAAGACCGGGAAGGAGTACGCCCGGGTCACCCTGGAGGACTTCCACGGCACCGCCGAGGCCATCGTCTTCCCTGACGCCTGGAGCAAGCTGAGCCAGACGATCCGGGCCGACGAGGCGATGCTGCTCGCCGGGGGCTACAGCAGCCGCGACCGGGGGGAGGACGTGGCCCCCTTCGTGGTGGAGGGCGCCCAGCGGCTCGAGGACCTGCGCCGCTCGGGGTCGCTCGGCCTCCGGCTCCGGCTGTCCAACGGCGACCGGGTGTCGCCCGAAGCGGTGCGCTCGGCGGTGGCGCTCTGCGCGGCACACCCCGGTCAGGCGCCGGTCTATATTGAGTGGACCGACGCCGACGGGACCGTGGTAACGATGCGGTCGCGCCGGCATCGGATCGCCCCCGAGGAGGACCTCGTGAGCGAACTCCGCGGCCTCCTGGGGTCCGAGGCCGTGTACTTCGTCAAGGCGGGGTGACATGGCCAACCACTACGTGCTGGACGTCGAGAAGCCGCTGCAGGACCTCGAACGCCAGATCGAGGAGCTCCGGCGGCTGCGCGACGAGCAGGGCCTGGACGTGGAGGAGGAGTCCCGCCTGCTCGAGTCGAAGCTCGAGGGGATGCGCCAGGAGGTGTACCGCCACCTGACCCCGATGCAGCGGGTCCTGCTGGCCCGTCACCCCAAGCGGCCCTTCACCCTCGACTACCTGCACGGCGTCTTCACCGGCTTCATCGAGCTGCACGGCGACCGGCTCTTCCGCGACGACCCCGCCATCATCGGCGGCTGGGCCCGGCTGGCGGGCGACTCGGTCATGGTGATCGGCCACCAGAAGGGCCGGGACACCAAGGAGAACATCCGCCGGAACTTCGGCATGGCCCATCCCGAGGGCTACCGGAAGGCGCTCCGGCTCATGCGGCTGGCCGCCCGGTTCCACGCGCCCATCGTGACCCTCATCGACACCCCGGGGGCCTACCCGGGACTGGGGGCCGAGGAGCGGGGCCAGTCGGAGGCGCTCGCCACCAACATCCTCGAGATGGCGGGGCTCGAGACGCCCATCGTCGCGGTGGTGATCGGCGAGGGCGGCTCGGGCGGCGCGCTGGCCCTGGGCGTGGCCGACCGGGTGCTCATGTTCGAGAACTCGGTCTATTCGGTCATCTCGCCCGAAGGCTGCGCGGCCATCCTCTGGAAGGACGCCACCCAGCGCGAGCGGGCCGCGGAGGCGCTGAGCCTCACGGCGGCCGACCTGCTCCGGCTCAAGCTGATCGACGAGATCATCCCGGAACCCCTGGGCGGGGCCCACCAGGACCCCGAGGCGGCCGGCGAGTCCCTGCGGGAGAGCCTGATCCGGCACCTCACCGAGCTGCGCCGCCTCCGGCCCGAGAAGCTGGTCCGGAAGCGGGCCGAGAAGTACGAGGCGATGGGGGCGTTCGCCGAGACCTGATGGCGGCGACGGTCGAAGTCCGGTTCAAGGGGATCCGCAAGAGCTACTATCGCTGGGCCGACGCCGAGCGGCCGCCGCGGCTCCAGGATCCGGTGATCGTCGAGGCCGACCGCGGCTTCGACTTCGGGCACGTGAGCGCCGTCGGCGAGACCGCCGAGCGCAAGTGCGCCAGCTGCGCCGGGTGCGCGGTGGGCGAGCCCGCCCCCGACGCGGCCACCCTGCCCTCCATCATCCGGCGCGCCACCGACCAGGACCAGCGGCAGGCCAGCGACCTGCGTCGCGGCGAGGACGACGTGCGGCGCCGGGTGGCCGAGCGGGCCCGGTCCCACGGGCTCGAGATGAAGATCGCCGACACCGAGTGGCAGTGGGACCGCAAGAAGCTCACGGTCTACTTCACGGCCGAGCAGCGGGTCGACTTCCGCGGCCTGGTGCGGGAGCTGGCCGCCCAGTACCACACCCGCATCGACCTCCGCCAGATCGGCGCCCGCGACGAGGCCGCCCGGCTGGGCGGGGTGGGCCGCTGCGGGCGGGAGTACTGCTGCTCCACCTGGCTCACCGAGCTCTCCCCGGTCAGCCTGAGCCTCGCCAAGGACCAGCACCTCTCGCTCAACCCGACCCAGATCTCGGGGGGCTGCGGCCGGCTGCTCTGCTGCCTCAAGTACGAGCACGAGTTCTACCTGAGCCAGCGGAAGCGCTTCCCCAAGGAGGGGAAGACCCTCCGCACCCTGCGGGGCCCCGAGCGGGTGGTGGCGGTGGACATCTTCCGCGAGCGGGTGGCCCTCCGGAGCGAGGAGCACGGCCCCCGGACCCTCGCCCTGGCCGACCTGCACGCCGAGCTCGATCAGTCGGGCGAGGCGATGCCGGTACCGGCCGACCGCCCGGCACGGCCCGAACGGTCCCGGGCCCGCCCCGGGGACCGTTCGCGCGAGCGGCCCGCGGCGGCCACGGCCGGGCCCCCGCCGTCCCCGGCCCCCGCGGAGACGCCCGAGCCGGGCGCCGAGGCCTCGCCCGCGCGACGACGCCGGCGGCGACGGCGCCGGCGGAAGCCCGGCAAGCCCGACGACGGACCGGGTCCCGACGGGAACGCGTGACCCGGTTCTATCTCACCACCGCCATCGACTTCTCCAACGGCGACCCCCACCTGGGGCACGCGCTCGAGAAGGTCGGGGCCGACGCCATCGCCCGGTACCGGCGGCTCCGGGGCGACCAGGTCCACTTCCTGATGGGGATGGACGAGCACGCCCAGAGCGTGGTGGCCGCGGCCGAGGCGCACGGAGTCCCGCCCCAGGTGTGGGTGGACCGGATGGCCGACCGGTTCGCCGGGTTCTGGGCCCGGCTCGACTGCAGTCACGACGACTGGATCCGCACCACCGAGCCCCGCCACGTGGAGGCGGTGCAGGCCCTGCTGCGGCGAATCCGGGAGCACCACCCGGACGACATCTACCTGGGCGACTACGAGGGGCTCTACTGCGGCGGCTGCGAGGAGTTCAAGCAGGAGAGCCAGGTCGCGGACGGGCGCTGCGTGGAGCATCCCACGCTCGAACTCATCCTCACCCGGGAGCAGAACCACTTCTTCCGGCTGAGCCGCTGGCGGGACGAGCTGGCCACCCGCATCGCCGACGGCCGGCTCCGGGTCGAGCCGGCCATCCGGCGCAACGAGATCGTGCGGCTGCTGGAGGACGGGCTGCAGGACATCAGCATCTCCCGCTCCCGGTTCCCGTGGGGCATCCCCTTCCCCGACAGCCCCGGGAACACCGTCTACGTCTGGTTCGACGCGCTGATCAACTACCTCTCGGCCACCGGATGGCCCGGGGACGGGTACCAGCAGCTCTGGCCCGCCGACCTGCACGTGATCGGCAAGGGGATCACCCGGTTCCACTGCATCATCTGGCCGGCCATGCTGCTGGCGGCGGACCTGGAACTGCCGCGCGCCGTCTGGGCCCACGGCTACGTGCAGTGGGCCGGCGCCAAGATGTCCAAGACGGCGGGCACCGCCGTGGACCTCGACACCGCCATCGACCGGCACGGCCCCGACGCCCTGCGGTACTTCCTGCTGCGCGAGATCGGCTTCGAGCAGGACGGCAACTTCACCTGGGACCGGTTCGACGAGCGCTACACCGCGGACCTGGCCGACGGGCTCGGCAACCTGGCCTCCCGCACCCTGGCCATGCTGGCCAAGTACCGCGACGGCCGGGTGCCCGACGCCACCACCGCGACCCCGCTCGACGGGGCAGGCGCCCGCGCGGTGGCGGAGTATGCCGCGGCGATGGACGCCCTGGACCTCAAGGGCGGACTGGAGGCCGCCTGGGGCCTCGTCACCGCCGCCAACCAGTACATCGTGCGGGAGGAGCCGTGGGCCCTGGCCAAGGCGGGACGCGAGGACGCCCTCGACGTCACCCTGGCGGCGCTGGCGCGCTGCCTCTACCGCCTCACCGTGCTCGCCGCGCCCTTCATGCCCGGGAAGGCCACCGCGCTCTGGCAGAGCCTGGGGTTCGAGGGGGGCCCGGACGGGGCCCGCTGGCCGACTGTCGAAGAACCGCCGGTGTCGAGCAAATCAACGGTTCGGCCCCCGGTCCTTTTCCCCAAGCCGGAGGCCCCGCCCGAGGCCGGCTAACGCCTTACCCGGCAACCACGTAAGGCCGTCCTAATTTCCCTTGACTTCGGGCCCCGGCGAGGGCATATTTCAGTGTTGTCCGGGCGTCGGTTCCAACGGCGCCGTTCGTCACCCGATCTCCATCCCGACCCCGGAGCGGAACGCGACTCGTGCCTGATCGCCGCTGGAAGATCCTGTTCGTCCCGCAGAGTTCCGGTGCCTCCCGCGTCGTCGAGGTTTCCCAGTCCGCCATCCGGGCGGTGGTGAGCCTCGCGGTGACCGGACTGGCACTCGTGCTGCTGGTGGGCTACGGGGTCGTGGCGCGGGGGACCGACATCGCGCGGACCGAGGCGCTGGAGCAGGAGAACCAGCAGCTCGCCTCCACCCTGGGCCAGCTCGAGACGCGGCTCGGCGTGCTGACCGACACCCTGGCCCAGCTGGAGCGGCGGGAGACCCGGATCCGGCTCCTCGCCAACCTGGAGCCGATCGACCCCGCGGTGCATGGCGCCGGGATCGGC
>JBFILX010000056.1:0-11077 GCA_041612035.1 Gemmatimonadales bacterium
GGGCCACCACCAGCAGGCCCGCGACCGCCAGGTGGAGCAGGATCGACGCGAGGAGCCCCCAGCCCGGCCGCCGGGAGCGCGGGCCCGGGAGCAGCAACCGGAGCTCCGGGGCGGGACGGGGCGGGTGCGGCGGCGGGGTCATGCCCGAAAGGTGGGGGGAGGGGGCCGGGCGGGGCAGGTCCCGGACGCACGAAGCGCGGGAACCGGACCGGCCCCGCGCCTCGTCGGTGTCCTGCCCTCCCCGCGGTTCAGCTCGCCGGGACGAACCCGATGACCTGGATCCCGGAACCCCGCGCGATGTCCATCGCCTCGATCACTTCCTGGTAGAGCCGATCGGGCGCCGACCGGATGAACAGCAGCTTGGCCGGCCGGTTGTCGAAGATCGCGTGGATGTTGGTGCTCAGCTGGCTCTTGGGCACCGGCTGGGTGTTGATCGCGTAGCCCCCGTCGGCGGTCAGCTCCAGCACGATCTGTGTGCTGGGCGCCGTGGACGGCGCCGCCGTGGTCGGCGGGGGGACCTGGATTTCCATGACCTGCCGGGCCAGCGGCTGCGAGATCATGAAGATGATCAGCAGCACCAGCAGGATGTCGATCATCGGGATGACGTTGGGCTCTGACGTGACTTCGCCCTGCCCGCCGCCGGTGGAAACGCCCATGGTCAGTCCTCGTTTCCGAAGAGGGACCCGGAGGCCTTCTTCTCGGTGATCGCCGCGAGCACGCGCACGCCGGCCCGCCGCGAGATCTCCACCGCCTCCTGGATCTTCGAGAACTTCAGGTTCTGGTCCGCCCGGAAGTAGAGGATCTTGTCCGTCTCCCGGACGGCGAACACGCTGGTGAGCTGGTCTTCCAGGACCTCGCTCGGAATGGGCGCGCCGTTCAGGAAGTAGCGCCCGCCCTCGTCGATCCCCAGGATCACCTCGCCCTCGCCCTCGGGGCTCGAGGTGAGGTTGTCCCCCATCGGCATCGTGGCCTTGAAGCCCGAGGCGATCAGCGGGGTCACGATCATGAAGATGATCAGCAGCACCAGCATGATGTCGATCATCGGGATGACGTTCGGTTCGGACTTGACCGCCGTCCTCCCGGCGAGATTAACTGATGTGCCCACTGCCGGTCACCGCCTTCTGGGCCTGGAATTCCTTGGTGAAGATCGAGCGCCCGAACTCGCTCCCGACGCTCTTGATGAGGTAGTCGATGAGCTCCTTGGAGGCGTGCGTCATCTCGGCGGTCAGGTACTCGATCTTGGTGGTGAAGTAGTTGTAGAACCACACCGCCGGGATCGCCACCAGGAGCCCGATCGCCGTGGCGATCAGCGCCTCCGCGATGCCGCCCGCGATGCCCGCCAGCCCGCCCGCCGCGCCCGCGGCCGACATGGCCTGGAACGACGACACGATGCCGATGCAGGTGCCGAGCAGCCCGACGAAGGGCGCGGTCGACCCGGTGGTGGCCAGGATGCCGATGCCCCGCTTGAAGTCGGTCAGCTCGAGCAGCATCTGCCGCTCCACCGCCCGCTCCGCCGAGTTGATGTCGGCCGCGGTGATCGTGGCCCGGTCCCGCAGGAGCGGCTTCACCTCGGCCAGCGCGCCGCCCAGCACCTTGGCCACGTGGCTGGTCTTGTTCTTCTCGGCCAGCGCGATGGCCACGTCCAGCTGCTCTTCCTGGATGGCCCGCGAGAACTGGGGCGCGAAGTCCCTGGTGGACCGGGTGCTCTTCCGGAAGACCCACAGCTTCTTGATCGCCACCGTGAACGACATGAGCGACATGAAGAGCATGACGAACACGATGCCCCGGACGAACGTCCCGGCGTGCGCCCACAGATCCATCAGATCTACACCCATTGACTCCTCCTCGTCGGTTGCGCAGGCCCGGCCGGTTCCGGCCGGGCCGATGAAGACTCGACTAGTTCGCGATGTTGAAGGTGATCGCCTGCTGCACCAGCTGGCGCACCGCCTGGCCCCGGATCCGGGCCGGACGGAACACCGCCTTCATGATGGCCTCGCGGGCGGGCTCCTCGAACGCCTTGTTGGTGCTGCGGAGCACCCGCCAGCTGCCGGGCTCCGCGTGGCCGGTGGTGTCCACCACGTACTGCACCTCCACCCGGCCCTCGATGCCGGCCTGCTGCATCACGGGCGGGTAGCGGGGCCTCGGGATGTTGATCGGCCGCACCGGGTCGTCCACCTCGGCTTCCAGGAACGTCTCGACGTTCACGTCCACCGGGCCGGTGCCGCCCACGATGCCCTTGGCGATGCCGCCCTCCACGCCCTTCCCGCTGAAGTCCGCCGCGTTGAACTTCTGGTTCAGGTCGATCGGCGGGATCTCCTTCGGGATGTCGGTCGGCGGAATCACCGTCTGGAACCCCATCGGCGGCGGGTTGGCCGACACGATGACGTCCGGCGGCGGCGGCTCGTTCTCCGGCGGGGGCGGCGGCTCGGGCGGCTTCAGGAACACCATCGTGGTGTCCTGCAGGATCTCCTTCAGCGTCTCCGCCGCGCCCGAGGACACCTTGAGCGCCGCGAAGATCAGCAGCCCGTGGACGATCGTCGAGATGATCGTCTGCTTGGTGGACTGGAACTTCTTCTGCTTGGATTCGATCAGGTTCTCGAACATCGATGACCGATCCTCCGATCAGGCAGAGGGTACGCCGGTAATCAACAACCCCAACCTGTCAGGAGGATTGCGCCCAGATGACAAAACGATGACAAACCGGTTAGGAGACCGTGGCGGCCGGGAATCCGGGCGCCGTCCGGGGCAGCGCGACCGTGATGACGGTGCCTCGCCCGGGCCGGCTCTGGACCTCGATGGTGCCGCCGTGGGCCTCCGCGATCCACTGGGTGATCGCCAGGCCCAGCCCGGTCCCCGCCGGCTGGCCCGCCCGGGAGCGGGCGGGATCGCTGCGCCAGAAGCGGTCGAAGATGTGGGGCAGGTCGCCGGCCGCGATGCCGACCCCCGTGTCGCGGACCACCAGGACGATCTCCTCCTCCCGTTCCTCCAGGGACAGGGTCACCTCGCCCCCGGCCGGGGTGTACTTGACCGCGTTGGTGGTGAGGTTGAGCAGGAGCTGACGGATCCGGTCCCGGTCCACCGGCACCACCACCGGGCCCGCCGGGAGCTCCACCGCCACCCGGAGCCCGGCCTCCTCGGCCAGCATCCCCCCCGTCTCCGCGGCCTCCGACACCAGCTCGCGCAGGTCGCAGGGCTCCAGGGCGAGGGGGGCCCTTCCCTCGTCGGCCCGGGCCAGGGTGAGGAGGTTCTCCACCAGCTCGGTCATCCGGTTGATCTCCGCCAGGGTGGTGTCGAGGGCCTCCAGGTTCTCGGGCGGGGTCTCGGGGTGGGTCAGGGCGCGTTCGACCCCGGCCCGGAGCACCATGAGCGGGGTCTTGAGCTCGTGGCTGGCGTCGGCGATGAAGCGGTGCAGGGCCCCGAAACTCTGCTCCAGCCGGGCGAAGGTCCGGTTGGCCGCGAGGGCCAGCCGGCCCATTTCGTCGGCCCCCACCGGCACCGCGAGGCGCCGGTGCAGGCTCCGCCCGTCGGTGATCGCCTCCAGCTCCGCCGTCATGTCCTCCAGGGGGCGGAGTGACGACCCCCCGAGCCAGTACCCCATGAGCACCGAGGCGACGAGGATGATCGGGAGGCTGATCATCATCGAGCGGAGCAGCGCCGAGGGCCCGAAGAGCACCGAGCCGGCACCCGCCGCCACCAGGATCCCGCCCACCTGGTCCTCCGCCCCGGGCACCGGCTGAAAGACGTACCGGGCGGGGCCGATCTCGTCGTCGAAGGTGGCCGACCCCTCGGCATACGCCGGGCGGGGTTGGGCCAGGTCCAGGAGGCGCTCCAGGGAGGCGGGCGGGAGGGCCCGCGCCTCGGCGGAGAGGAAGAGGGGTTCCCCGGTCGGCGCGACGATCACCACGTAGTCGCGCAGGCTCTCGAAATAGGCCGCGATCCCCGGCTCCAGGGTGGTGCCCTGGGTCCCGCGGGTCACCAGCTGCTCCAGCACCCGGTTCGATTCGCGCAGCCAGGCGTTGGCGAGGCTGGCCTCCAGGCTCAGCCGCTGGTCCACCTCGCGGGTGGTGCTGACCTTGCGGTCGACGTAGAGGGTGGCGCCGAAGACCAGGAGGGTCCCGCCCAGGGCGAGGGTGTACCAGACCGTCAGCCGCTGGCGCAGGGTGGCCATGGTCAGGCCCTCAGCACATAGCCCACGCCCCGGACCGTGTGGAGGAGCTTCTGCTTGTGGCCCTGGTCGAGCTTCTTGCGGATCCGGTTGACCACCACGTCCACGATGTTGGTGCCGGGATCGAAGTGGTAGTCCCAGGCGTACTCGGTGATCAGGGTCCGGGACATGACCCGGCCCTGGTGCCGGATCAGGTACTCGAGGACGGTGTACTCCTTGGGCGTCAGTTCGACCACCTCCCCGCCCCGCCGCACCTCGCGCAGGGCGGTGTCCACCTCCAGGTCGGCCAGCTTGAGGACCGGGTGGGTCATCTGCTTGGGCCGTCGGCCCAGGGCTTCCACCCGGGCCAGCAGCTCCTCGAAGGCGAACGGCTTGGTGACGTAGTCGTCGGCGCCGGCCCGGAGCGCCTCCACCTTGGTGTCCACCGAGTCCTGGGCGGTCAGGACCAGGATGGGCACCGTGACGCTCCGGTCGCGCAGGGTGCGCACGATCTCCACGCCGCTCATCCCGGGCAGCCGGAGGTCGAGCACCACCAGGTCGTAGCTCCCGCCGGCGATCAGCCGGAGTCCCTCCAGCCCGTCGTCCACCAGGTCGGCGTGGTACTGATGCTCCTCCAGGCCGCGCTGGACGTACTCGCCGACCGTCTTGTCGTCCTCGACGATCAGGATCTTCATCCGTCCGCCCCGTCGGCCACCGGGAGGAAGATCCGGAAGGTGGTGCCGACGCCGGGCTGGCTGTCGACCGTGATCCGGCCGCCCTGCTCCTCCACGATCCCGAAGGTGATGGTGAGCCCCAGCCCGGTGCCCCGCCCCGGCGGCTTGGTGGTGTAGAACGGCTCGAAGATCTTGTCGAGCTCGGCCTGGGGAATCCCGGTCCCGCTGTCCTCGATCTCGGTCTGGATCTCGTCGGCCCGGTGCGGGTTGCGGCGGGTGCGGATCCTGAGGGTCCCGCCCCGCTCCATGGCGTCCACCGCGTTCAGCATGATGGCCATGAAGGCCTGCACCACCCGCTCCCCGTCCACCAGCACGGGGGACAGCCCCTCGGTCAGGTCCCGCTCCACCGTGAGCCGCTTGAACCGGGCGTGATGCTTGAGCAGGAACAGGGTCTGCGCCACCAGGGCGTTCAGGTCCTCGGGCTTCCGCTTGCTGCGCTCCGCCTTGGGGCGGCTGAAGTCGAGGAGCTGGTCCACGATGTTGGTGCACCGCTGGACTTCGGTGTCGATGATGGTGAGGTACTCCTTCACCGTCTCGTCCGCCGCCGCACCGATCCGGCCCTCGATGGCCGCCACGCAGGCCCCGATCGTGGCCAGCGGGTTGTTGATCTCGTGCATGACCCCGGCCGCCAGCTGGCCGATGGCGGCCAGCTTCTCGCTCTGCATGATGCGGGCGGCCGCCAGCCGGCGCTCGGTGATGTCCTCGCCGATGGTGATGACGTGGGTGACCGTCTCGCCGTCCAGCCGCATGGGCAGCTTGGTCAGGCGGTACACCTTCTTGTCGTCGCCCGCCTCGACGTCCAGCTCCCGCTGCACCGGCTCCCCCCCCACGAAGATCTCGTCCATCTCCGCCTGGAGCTGCTCGGCCGGCTGCCGGGTGAGCACGTCGAACACCGCCCGTCCCAGCACCTGTTCGCGCCGCATGCCCTGGGTCCCGGTCTCCCGCTTGCGGTTCCAGACCAGGATCCGGTAGTCCCGGTCGACCACGTAGAGGCCCACCGGCAGCGAGTCGATCACCATGTGCATGAAGCGGCGCTGGGCGTCCACCTCCCGGGCCCGGGTGGCCAGCTCGGTGGCGAGGTCCTCGGACAGCACCAGCGCATCGAGGAACGCCACCAGCACGTCGGCCACCACCTCGAGCGCCGGCCCGGCGGCGCGCTCGGCGGGCGCCAGCTCCAGCACCCCGAGCCGCGCGCCGCCGTGGATCAGCGCCACCCGTCGGGCCCCCGGCGCCGCGGGCAGCGCGTCGAGCGACGGGGCGCCGCCCTCGCCGGCGGGGACCGAGAGCCCCAGGGCGCCCTCCCCCCCGGGCTGGGGCCGCCAGAGCACCACGCGCTCGGCCCCGAGCCCCTCGCGCATGACGCCGAGCGCCCTCCGGATCCGGTCGTCGGTGGGGAGGTCGGCGTTGAGGGCGCGGACCACCTCGCCGACGAAGGCCAGCCCGGCGTCCGGGGTGGTCACGCGGCGTCGCCTCGGGCGCGGCACGCGGGGCGCGTCAGGGCGTCTCCCGCAGCCGCGCCAGCAGTTCGCCGGTCGAGCGGCGGGTGGCGGGGGTCGCTTCGCGGTGGGCCCAGCGGACGATCCCGTCCCGGTCCACCAGGACGTAGGCCCGGTGGGCGACCTGCCGATCGTCCTGCAGCACCCCGTAGGCCCGGCTCACGGTGCGCTCGCTGTCGCTCAGGAGATCCACCGCCAGTCCTTCCTGGTCGCGGAACGCGGCCAGGGTCTCGAGCGGGTCCACGCTGATCGGGAGCACGACGGTCTGGGTGGCGGCGTACTGACCGAAGTCCTCGGTGAAAGCGCACATCTCCTCGGTGCAGACCCGGGTGAAGGCCGCCGGGAAGAAGGCCAGGAGTACCTTGCGGCCCCGGAGCGAGGCGAGGCGCGCGGCCCCCCCGCCGGTGGACGGCAGGGTGAAGTCGGGCGCCGGATCCCCCACCGCCGGGAGCATGCAGGGCGCGCGGCCGAACCTACTTCCCGTTCTCGAAGCGGCGGCCCACCACGGTCCAGTTGACCACGTTCCACCAGGCGGCCAGGTAGTCCGCCCGGCGGTTCTGGTACTTGAGGTAATAGGCGTGCTCCCACACGTCGCACCCCAGCACCGGGAACTTGCCCTCCATGAGGGGCGAATCCTGGTTGGCGGTGCTCTCCACCGCCAGGCCGCCGTCCTTGCCGCGGACCAGCCAGGCCCAGCCGCTCCCGAACCGGGTGGCGCCGGCCTTGCTGAACTGCTCCTTGAAGGCGTCCACGCTGCCGAAGGCCTGGCCGAGCGCCTGGGCGAACGCGCCCGACGGCTCCTTCGCGCCGCCCGGGGCCATCACTTCCCAGAACAGGGTGTGGTTGGCGTGGCCGCCGCCGTTGTTGCGGACCGCGGTGCGGATCGCGTCGGGCACCGAGCCGATCCCTCCCAGCAGGTCTTCCAGGGACTTGTTCTGCAGGGCGGCCTGGCCCTCCAGCGCGGCGTTCAGGTTGTTCACGTACCCCGCGTGGTGCTTGTCGTGGTGGATCCGCATCGTCTGTTCGTCGAGGTGCGGCTCCAGCGCGGCGTAGTCGTAGGGCAGCGGCGGCAGGGTGAACGGCATGGGCTCCTCCTCTATGCGGCTCGGGGCGCGGGGCCCCGGGATGACGGGACGGGCGAACGACTCGCCGGAATATTGGCCCGGCGCGCCGGGCGGGCAACGCCGCGCCTCAGCGCCGCGGGCCGGTGCCGCCGTCGAGCTCGGCGATGGTGCGGACCGACGGTGACCGCTCGCGCCGGAGCCGGGCCGCCACCCGCTGGGCCTCGCTCAGGGCCCGGAGCACGTTCTCCCCCGCCAGCTTCCGCAGGTCGGCCTCGCTCCACCCGCGGCGGGCCAGTTCGGTGAAGAGCCGGGGATAGCTGGCCACGTCCTCCAGCCCCTCGATCACGTCGTCGATGCCGTCGAAGTCTCCCCCGATCCCCACGTGATCCACCCCGGCCACCCGCCGCACGTGCTCGATGTGGTCGGCCACCTCGCCCAGCCGCACCGGGGGCTCGGGGTTGGCCCGGTCCCAGGCCTCCAGGGCCCGGCGCACCGCGGCCGTGTCGGCCCCGTGCCGCTGCGCCGCCTCGGTCCGCGCACGGGTCCGGGCCCGGCCGTGGTCGAGCCGGCGCTGGGAGATGAAGCTGGTGACGAAGGTGACCATGACCACCCCGCCGTTGGCCGGCATCCGCCGCAGGATGGAGTCGGGCACGTTCCGGGGGTGGTCCACCAGGGCCCGGGCCGAGGAGTGGGAGAAGATGACCGGGGCCTCGCTCACCCGGAGCGCGTCGCTCATGGTGGCGGGCGAGGTGTGGGACAGGTCCACCAGCATCCCCAGCCGGTTCATCTCCCGCACCACCTCCTCGCCGAACCGGGTGAGCCCGCCGTGCCGGGCCACGTCGTTGGCGGCGTCGGCCCAGTCGAGCGTCACGTTGTGGGTGAGCGTCATGTACCGGACGCCCAGCTCGTAGAACGTCCGCAGCGCCCCCAGCGAGTTCTCGAGGGCGTGGCCCCCCTCGATGCCCAGGACCGAGCCGATCCGCCCCGACGCGAACACCTCCCGCATCCGGTCGGCGGTGAGCGCCCACGCCAGCGCCTCGGGATAGCGGTCGATGACCCGCCGGGCGATGTCGATCTGCTCCAGCTGGACCCGCGCGAACCCCGAGTCCCGCATGTCGCCCGGGATGTACACCGACCAGAACTGTCCGCCCACCATGCCGGCGCGGAGCCGGGCCAGGTCGGTGTGGCCCGGCGCGGGACGGCGGAGGTCGTAGGCCTCCGCGTCGCCGGGCGCCCCGGCCCAGCGGCGGATGGCCCACGGCAGGTCGTTGTGCCCGTCGATGAGCGGGGTCGCGGCGAGAGCCCGGCGCGCGGTCTCGGCGGGATCGGCCTGCTGGGCCGCGAGGGGCGCCGCCACCCCGGCGGCCGCCAGCGCGAGCAGCGTCAGGGTCAGTCGCATCGTCTCGTCCGGATCATGGAAGCGGAAGTCAGGGCGCGGGCCAGGCGTGGCCCTGGTACCGGTCGCGCAGCACCTTCTTGTCGAACTTGCCCACGCTGGTCTTCGGGAGGCTCTCCAGGAACACCACGTCGTCGGGGATCCACCAGTCGGCCACCTTGCCCTGGAGGTAGGCCGTGAGGTCCTCCCGGGTGAGCCCGGGCTGCCGCGCCACCACGCAGGCCAGCGGCCGCTCGGTCCACTTCGGGTGCGCCACCGCGATCACGGCCGCCTCGGCCACCTGGGGGTGGCCCATGATCACGTTCTCCAGGTCCACGCTGGAGATCCACTCGCCCCCGCTCTTCACCAGGTCCTTGGCGCGGTCCACCAGCTGGACGTATCCCTCCGCATCGATGCTGGCGATGTCGCCGGTCCGGAACCAGCCGTCGTCGAACGACTCGGCGCTGCGGGGCTCCTGGTAGTACTCCCGGATCACCCAGGGCCCGCGCACCTGCAGTTCGCCGGTGGCCTCGCCGTCCCAGGGGAGCTCCGTGCCGTCATCGGCCACGATGCGGGTCTCCACGCAGGGGAGCGGGAGCCCCTGCTTCAGCCGGACCTTCACCTGGTCCTCCCGTGACCACGAGGCCATGTCGCGCTTGAGCGAGCTGATGGTCCCCACGGGCGACAGCTCGGTCATCCCCCAGCCCTGAATCACCGTGACGCCGAAGTCGCGCTCGAACCCCTCCAGCAGCGCGCGGGAGAGGGCCGAGCCGCCCACGGTCATCATCCGCACGGAGGAGACGTCCCGGGGCCGCTGCTTCAGGGCCTGGTAGATCCCCCCCACGATGGTCGGGACCCCGCCCACGTAGGTGACCCGCTCGGCCTCGATCAGGTCGGCCAGGTCGTCCGGGGTCATGAAGCGGCCCGGGAAGACCAGGTTGAACCCCGTCATCGCGGCCCCGAACGGGAGACCCCACGCGTTGACGTGGAACATCGGCACGATGGAAAGCACCGTGTCGTGGTCGGTCAGGTCGAGCCGGCAGTTCCCCACGCCGAGGGTATGCAGCACCAGGGCGCGATGGGAGTAGAGGCACCCCTTGGGGTGGCCGGTGGTGCCCGAGGTGTAGCAGAGCCCCGCCGCCGTCCGTTCCTCCAGGTCGGGCCAGGCGTACGACGCGTCGCCCGTGGCGAGCAGGGCCTCGTACTCGATGGTGTCCGGCGGGACCTGGCCTGCCGCGGCCGCGCCCGCATCGTTCACGAACACCACGTGGCGCACGGTGGGGAGGTGGGGCCGCAGCTTCTCGAACAGGGGCCACACCGAGGCGTGCACGAACACCACGCGGTCCTCGGCGTGGTTCATGATGTGGATGATCTGCTCCGGGAACAGCCGGAAGTTGATGGTATGGAGCACCGCCCCCATGCAGGGCGCGGCGAAGTAGACCTCGAAGTGCTCGTGGCTGTTCCAGCAGAGGGTGGCCACCCGGTCGCCCGGCCGGACGCCGAGCTTCGACAGCGCGCTGGCCAGCCGCTCGGTGCGGGCCGCCCACTCGGCGAAGGTGGTCCGGTGGGTCCCGTCGGCGGTCCGGGTCACGATCCGGCTGCCCCCGTGGATCCGGCGGGCCCGGTCCAGGAAATGCGTCAGGGTGAGAGGCCAGTCCATCATCAGGCCGTCGAGCATGGGGCCACTCCGAGCCGGGGTGAGGCTGGCGGGGGCAGGGTCGTGCGGGGTCCCTGTCCGGGATTCGTCCTCGATAGTGACCGGGCGTTCGGCCATCCGCAAGACCGTCCAAGCGGTTGCGCCCTGCCCGGGGGGTGCCCGATACTGCAACAGCGCGTGGCACCGGAGTTGCCCTTGGATTCCCCGGAGGGTCGCACCGCATGATCCAGCCAGACGCCCGCAGCCGCCTCACCCCGCAGGACATCGCCCTGGTCTTCCAGTGCACCGGGGCCGAGCCCTTCGCGGACGGCCCGGACGTGATGCTCCCTGCGGAGGACATGGACGCCGCCCTGGACCGCCCCGAGCTGGTGGACGGGCTCCGCGCCACGCCGCCCCCGGGCCCCTCCCTCTCGCTCTTCTTCTACGTGATGGTGCGGCACGCCCTCGTGGCCCGCGGGATCACCGACCGGCGGATGGCGGACTACTGTGCCGCGCTGCTCCGCGAGTTCGGCCGGGGCGACCGGGCCCACCGGGTGGCGGCGGTGGACGACCACCGGCACCAGTACCTGGTGGACATCGTGGCCGACGCCACCACCGCCACCGCCGA
>JBFILX010000057.1:0-10842 GCA_041612035.1 Gemmatimonadales bacterium
GCGGTGAGGACGTCCACCGGGACCGGGGCCTCCACCGAGCTGCGTTCCGGGGCCCGGGTGCCCGTGACCGCCAGCTCCTCGAGGGCTACCGGGGCCCGGCTCAGCGAGAAGTCGGCGGTGGCGGTCGCGGCGGTGCCCACCGTCACGGTCTGGCTCTCCAGCCGGTACCCGATGGCGGAGATCCGGATCTCGTGGGTGCCCGGGGGCACCTGGAGCCGGTAGGTGCCGTTGGGGCGGGTCACCGTGCCGAGCACGCTGCCCGACACCGCCACCCGGGCGCCCGACACCGGCTCCCCGGTCTGGCCGTCGGTGACGCGGCCGGTGACGGTACCGCCCTGGGCGGCCAGGGTAACTGGCAGAAGCAGCACGAGGGCCAGGCAGGCCGCGAATGGGACGCGTCCAAGCGACATGGGAGGACTCCGGTGGACAGGTAGGGAAACACCCCGGCCGCGCACGCGACCGGGGTGCTTCCAACTTCGCGGTTCGGGAGGGGGTGTCAAGAGCCCGTGCCGGCCCCCAGGATCCCGTTGAAGAGGAACTTGAAGGTGCCGTGGGGCTGGGCCCGGAAGGTGATCTCCGGTCCGAAGAGGTGGAGCGTCCCTCGGCCCACCCGGGCCTCCACGACCGCGACGCCGTGCTCCAGGTAGGTCTGGCCCCAGGCCCACCCGCTCCGAAGCGGCGCCGGGCTGTCGTACCAGGCCACCGCCCGAAGCCCCCGGGCCGCCGCGTCGGGCGGGAGCCGGAAGACCGGGCTCTCATCGAACACGACGACCGCCCGCATCGGCATCCCGGCCGCGCTCGCCGAGGCCGGATCCACCGCCACCTCCAGCAGGGAGGTGGGGATGAAGAACTTCTCGCGGGGCAGGGCCCGAACCGTTCCCTCGGGGGTCCGCTCGGTCAGGTGGTTGTCCACCGGAAGCCCCAGGTGGCGGGCCAGCGAGGTGGACCCGCCGATCGTGAGCACCGTGCCCCCGGCCTCCAGGAACGCCTTCAGCTGGGGAACCGTCCGGTCCACCGTCACGCGACCCAGCCAGCCCCGGAACTCGGCCGGGATGCTCTCCGGCGCAGGCTGCAAGCCGAAGCTCCCCCCTCCTCCTCCACCCGCCGGGGCGCCGGTCGGAACCGCCCCGTCGGGGAGGATGATCACGTCGTAGGCCTGGCGCAGGTTCCCGGCGTCCAGCCGCTGGGCGTACACCACCTCGAAGGGGACCTCCATCTGCTCCAGCAGCCACCGGATCCAGCCGGAAGGCATGGAGCCGCCGTAGGTGTCCCACAGCGCCACCCGCACCGGGCGGAGCGGCGTCATGGCAGAGGCGGCCGGCGCCGAGCCGGACGCGAACCGCAGGCCGTGCTCGCGGGCCAGCCCTTCCAGCACGGTCCGGGTGGAGCCCCCGGCCGGGATCCAGAGCGCGCCGGCTGCGGCGCCTCCGTGAACCGCCGTGAGCCGGTAGACGGGGCGGTTCGCCTGGTGGAGGCGCTGGACGACCCGGACCAGGTCGTTGGTCTCGGGGGCCAGGGTCCAGCCGGCGCCCCCGGTCGCCACCGCGCCGCCGGAAACGGTCGTCACCAGCCCGTCGATCCGTTCGGTCGGGGCGATGAAGCCCTCCAGCATCCGGTCGTA
Source organism: Gemmatimonadales bacterium (assembly GCA_041612035.1). Classification (GTDB taxonomy): domain Bacteria; phylum Gemmatimonadota; class Gemmatimonadetes; order Gemmatimonadales; family GWC2-71-9; genus SZUA-320. The sequence continues at coordinate 1,622 of JBFILX010000057.1, forward strand.
GACGACCCCCATCTGCATCGCGAGCGTGTAGCCCGCGTTGTCGTACGGCGCCCGGGGCGTCCCGCCGGCGCCCGAGAAGTCATTGGGGTAGTTCTGCGGTTCGAACATGTCGAGCACGTGGGGCCGGAAGGCCTGGGCGGTCCAGACGACATAGCTCCCGGCGGGGTACCGCTTCCCGCCCGCCGTGAAGGGGGCGGTGGCCCGGTGCACGTCCACCCCGGACTTGAGCAGGGCGTTCACGAACCGGGTCGCGGTGGCGAAATCGGCCTGATCGGCGGGGAGGACATACCCCCTGGGGTCCCGGTCCTCCGGTCTCCGCAGCAGGGAGAACATCAGGGAGGGGGCGGCGTCGGCGGAGCCGCCCCCGCCCCCGGAGACCGGACCGGTCTGGCCGCTCGCGGCGCGTTCGCGCCGGACGGCCTCGGTGAGCGCGTCCACCCTGGCCGGGGTCACGGTCCACGAGTCCCGGCTGCCCCGTTCGATCGAGTTCATCCCCATCCGGTACTTGTTGTAGAGCCAGAGCTCGCGGTAGCGGCTGGCGAGGTCGAGGATGGCCCGGTTGGCGGTGATGGAGTACTCGACCGACTGGCGGAAGTGCCACCGCTGCGGGGTGATGGGGAAGGGGAGGTCGCCGGTGCAGAGCTGCCGCTGGGGCAGCAGGGGGATCTCCATCGGGGTGGGGCTGCCGATCGTCTCGGTCAGGATCCCGACGATGTTGTGGAAGTAGGCCGCGGTGCGGAGCCCGCCGTTCCACCAGGTCTGGTAGCTGGCCCCGTCCCGCATGGTGGTGCCGGGCTTGCCCTCCGCGGCGAAGCGGCTGTGCATCGCGGCCCCCACCAGGCTGATCCCGTTCACCAGCAGGGGGTCCAGGTTGTGGTTGTGGGGGTCGCGGAACGGCGGGGCGAACATGACCGTGCCGGCCGGCCCGGTCTGGTGGTGGTTGTACATGATCTGCGGATGCCACTCGCGGTACATCACCCGGCTCATGTTCTCCGACTCTGGCATCGCGTTCAGGTAGAAGTCCCGGTTGTTGTCGTGCCCCACGTACTTCTGGTAGAGGCGCGGCACCCCGGAGGTGCTCCGCCGGGCCGGGTCGGGGTTCCGCATGTACCAGCCCGACACCAGCTCCATCCCGTCGGGGTTGGCGTGCACCACCAGCTGGATCACGTCGTCGAGAAGGCGCAGGGTCTCGTCGTCGTTCCGGCTCACCATCTGCCAGACGTGCTCCATGAGCTGGGTGGCGCCCAGCACCTCGGTGGCGTGGAGTCCGCCGTCGATCCACACCACGGCCTTGCCCTCCCTGGCCAGCGCGCGGGCCTGCTCGTCGGTCAGCCCCTCGGCCTTCGCGAGGCGCGCGGAGATCTCGCGATAGCGGTCGAGCCGCTGGAAGTTGGCGGGCGAGGTGACGATGGCCATCCACTGGTCGCGCCCCTCGGCGGTCTTGCCGATGGAGACCAGCTGCATCCGGTCGCTCTCCCGGTCCAGGGCCTGCCACCACCGGGTCAGCTGGGTGTAGGTCGCCAGCCGGTAGTCGTCCCCGGGGCGGAACCCCAACGCCTCCTCCGGTGTCGTGAGGCGGGTCTGGGCGACGGCCGGGGTGGCGAGGAGCAGCAGGCCCAGCACGGCGGATCGCCGGGCGCGGGCGAAGGTGGAGACGGCCATGGCACGGAATCCTGGGTTGGGGGATCGGAGTTGCGGGGCGGCTCGGCGGATTCGAGCGCGCTCGAGGAACATACGCGGGTCGGGCGGTGGGCGTTGAGGCCTGAACGCCCGACGGGGCGGCGGCCGTGGTCGGCCGCCGCCCCGTCAAGGCCCTGCGGTCAGGCTACGGGTTCCGGTCCAGGCACCCGTTGAAGTTCGGGTTGTTCCGCTCGTCGAACGAGATCGGCAGGTTCACGTCGGTGCCGTAGTTCCCGCCCTTGTGGAACGCGCCGGTGGGGAAGACCGTCGCGGCCGACCGCCCGTGCTGCCGGATCAGCCGCCGGAGGTCGCCCAGCCGGTGGCCGGTGCCGAACATCCAGAAGCCCCGCTCGTAGAACGTCCGGTCCACCCGGGCGGCCAGGGTGCCGGGGTCGGTGAGCGGGGGCAGGTCGTTCCGGGTGGCCCGGGCGGTGTTGAGCCGGGCCAGCCACGTGGTCACGTCGTTGGCCCGGAGGGCGGCCTCGGCCTCGATCAGGCGGGCCTCGATCCCGTTGGCGATGACCACCGGGTCGAACTGCCCGTAGTTGGTCAGCGCGACGAACGGCGTCTGGGAGTCGAAGGCGAGCGGCGTGGGCGTGGAGGTGACCACCCGCGGGTCGCGGGCGCTCACGAACGGCAGCCCGTTCCCGCCCTCGCGGTCGGCCACCACGTACCGCCGGGCGCCCGGGTTCAGGGCCCAGATCTGGTTGGTGGTGGTGTTGACGCTGTGGGTGATCCGGTACGAGAACGAGGTCGGGACCGCGCCGACCGCCAGGGCGGCGTCCGCGGGCCGGTTGAGATTGAGCAGCGCTCGCCCCTTGATGACCCGGGCCAGGTTGGCCACGTTGGCGCCGTTGGTTCCCTCGATGTACTTGAGGGCGCTGTCGGCCGAGGCGACCGCGCGCTTGAAGGCGCTGTCCACCGTCACCGGCATCCCGAAGGTCACCGTGCCGTCGGCGGCCGTTTCGCTGAACGGAATCCCGTTGCAGTAGATCTCGCCCGCAAAGTTCTCGGCGAATGCCGTCAGGGCGAAGACCAGCCCGATGTTCGACGATGGGGTCGGCTGGAACCGGCGGAGCGCGCTGATCGCGCTCACCCCCTGGCTCCGGACCCGGTTCAGGTTCAGGAACGGCGAATTCAGGAAGGTGTTCTGCTCCGGGACGTTCCGGATGTCGGCCTGGTTGCGCTGCTCGAAGGTGTCCCCCGAGCGCCACTCGTCGGCCAGCAGCCCGCTGTACGCGAACAGCGCGTCGGGCCCCTGCTGGCCGTTCGTCATGGTGGTGAAGCGCTGCACCACGCCGTTCAGCAGGGCGATGGCGCCCGAGGCCGAGCTGGCGTCGGTGATGATGTCCGGGTCGGTGAACTCGAGCAGCTTGTCCTCGCACCCGGCCAGCGGCAGGGCCACGGCCGCCGCGAGGGCGACCGGGCCGAGCCGGGACCGGAGGGAGCGCATGATCGGCATGAAGTTCCTCATGAGGTTGGTCTCCGCCCGTTAGAAGGTCACGTTGAGCCGGACCGTGAAGTACCGGGGCGGCGGCGCGGTCTGGAAGTCGCTCTGGATGCCGGTGTTGCCGCTGAAGTAGCCGGCCTCCGGATCGAGCCCGCTGTAGTCGGTGATCAGGCCCAGGTTCCGGCCGGCCACCGTGAGGGACGCCCGCTGGGCGCCCACGAACGCCGGCCACTTGTCGGGCATGGTGTAGGTGGCCGAGACCTCCCGGAACCGCAGGAAGTCGATCTTCTCGATGAACGGCTCCTGGTAGGTGCTGTTCACCCGGATGGCCGTGGCCCGCGCCTGCTCCCACAGCGGAGCGGTCGGGTCGAGGGCGCCGTAGCAGTTGCGCCGCGACTCGCAGCGGATCCGCTCCGTCCCGTTGTTCTGGTAGCTGCCGAACTTCGAGTCGAGATTGCCCTGCAGGCGGAGCTTCCGGTTGAAGAGCTCGAGCCCGGTATACAGGGTCACCTCGCCGCGGGGCTGGGAGTAGCCGATGAACACCGTGGTGTCGGTGGCGCTGATCTCGCTCATGCCGATCAGCCCGTCGCCGTTGGCGTCGTTGTAGCTGACCTTCCGGAGCCACCAGCCCTGGATCGGGTAGCCCGTGATGGTCTTGGTGGTGCTGCCCACGATGGGCGGCACGCCGCCCATGTCCTTCACCTCGTTGGAGCCCCAGTTGCCGCCGATCGTGATGTCCCAGCCGAGGCTCCGGCTGTCGAGGACGATGGCGTTGAGCACGCCTTCGAAGCCGGAGTTGTTGACTTTGCCGATGTTCTCCCACCGGCCGCTCGCGGTCCCGAGCGAGGGCGGCAGGTTTCGGAAGAGCAGGGCGTCCCGGCTGTTCTTGTTGTAGTAGGTGAGCTCCAGGTTCAGCCGGCTGCCCAGCATCGAGGCGTCGAAGCCCAGCTCCAGCTCCTCGGTCCGCTCGGGATTGAGGTCGGCGTTGCCCTGGGCGGAGAAGATCAGCGACGGCCGGTCGGCGCCGTCGACCGAGGCGGTGGACGGGGTGAAGAAGTCGATGGCGTCGTTGGTGCCCGGCTGCCGGCCGCTGGCGCCGTAGGCGACCCGCACCCGGAAGTTGTCGAGCCAGCCGATGGTCGGGAAGAACGACTCCTCGCTGGCCACCCAGCTCACGCTGGCCTTCGGGTAGTACACCCGGTTGAAGTTCTGACCGAAGGCGTTGTTGCGGTCGGTCCGCATGGCGGCGGTCAGGAAGACCTTGTCCCGCCAGCCGAAGAACTGCTCCACGAAGTAGCCCAGGATCGAGCTTTCGTCGGTGGCCTCCGACACCGAGGGGTTGGCCCCCGCCGTCGCGGTGGTGGCCCCGGGGGTCAGGTCCCAGGAGAAGGCGCCGTTCCGCGCGAACCGGTCCTTGGAGTACTGGGTGCCCACGGTGGTGCGGGCCCGCACGGTCCCGGTCAGGGCGTAGTTGGCGGTGCTGCTGATGTCGCCGGTGTACACCCAGTTGGTGGTGCGATTGTTCCGCTTGAACCCGGACAGGTACGGGATGCCGAAGGTGCCGGGCACGCACTCGTCGCGGCGGCAGATATCGGCGTCCTCCCGGCTGGTGAAGTCGACGCCCAGCACCCCCCGGAAGCTGAGCCAGGTGTACGGCCGGTAGTTGGTCGTCCCGCTCAGGATCGTGCGGTTGACGTCCTGGTTCGTGGTCTCGTTGAAGAACTCGTCCGGGGTGTAGAGCCGGTAGCCATAGTTCTGCCGCGCCGGGAGCCCGGTGCCGTGCACCACCATGTTGGTCCGGTGCCCGGGCCCGCCGTACGCGTTGGAGAGGAGGCCCGTGGTGTTGTTGTCGGTCTGCGGCAGCCGCTGGCTGCTGGTGACGAAACCGGTCGAGATGGCCACGTCCAGCCGCTGGTTGACCTGGGCCGTAACGTTGGCCCTCAGGCTGGTCCGGGTCAGGGCATTGGGCCGCTCCACTTCGGGCCGGAGCTGGGTGATGTTGCGGGTGTCCCGCAGCCAGTCCCGGGCGAACTTGGGCATGGTGAGGTAACCCTGCTCGTCCTCCCACTCGCCCGAGATGAAGTAGGTCGCCGCGTCCGAGCCGCCGCTGACTTGCATCCCGTACTGCTGCCGGTGGCCGCGGCCGTTGGGCGTCGCCTCGGGGTCGGCGAACAGGTTGTAGGCCGTCACCGAGTCCTGCCGGCAGCTGCCCGCTGCCACCTCGAAGAGGAAGCACTGGACCGCATTGCTCACGGTGGAGGTGGTGCCGCTGGTGGTGCCGGTCCGCCAGCCCCGGTAGGCGGTCGGCCACCGATCACTGGCGGTGATCATTCCCTGCTCGGTGTACGCATTCCAGACGGCGCGGCCCGCCTTGCCCCGCTTGGTCTTGACCACGATCACCCCGTTCGCCGCGTCGGTGCCGTACAGGGTCGAAGCCGAGGGGCCCCGGATCACGTCGATCGACTCGATCTCCTCGGGGTTGAGGTCGTTGATCCGGGCGGGGCTGGTCCCGCCGATCCCGATCGAGGAGGAGTTCTCCGACGACCAGATCCGCACCCCGTCCACCACGTAGATCGGCTGGTTGGAGAGCGAGATGGAGCTGTTGCCCCGGATTCGGACCCGGGTGCCGCCGCCCGTGAGATTGCTGGGCAGCACCGTCACGCTGGGCGCCCGGGCCGCCAGGATGTCGCCGAAGTTCGAGGCCGGTGCGGTGCGGGCCAGGTTGGACACGTCCACCGTGCTGATGGCGTTGCCCACCTCGCGCCGCGACTGCTCACCGGTGGCCGTGACCACGAACTCGTCGAGCGAGAACGGGGTCAGCGCGAGGACGAAGTCCACCGTGGTGGTCTGGCCGCCGGTGACGGTGACCGTCTCGTTCGCCGCCGCATAGCCCAGCGCGATCACCCGGATGGTGGCCTCGCCCGCCGGGACGTTCACGAACCGGTACCGCCCCTCGGCGTTGGTCTGGCCCGTGATGTTGGTGCCGATCACCTGGACCCGGGCGGCGACGAGCGCCTGGCCCGAGGCCCGGTCGGTGATCCGGCCGACCACGGTGCCCTGCGCCGCCAGCGACGTCGCGCCGGCGGTCAGCAGAACACCGGTCAGCAGCAGCAGCCTGGACATGGTGTGTCTCATGGAAGGAGTCCCCGCAGTGGGAAAGAGCGAGCCCCGCAGGGGCCGGACGGCCGCCACGGGGAGGAACTGGCGATGGAAACGCGGTGCTGGAATAGGATCAACCGGACGTTGAACGGTGCCCGATACCGATAACCGCCGACCGGACGGCACAATAGACTCGCCGGGAACGGGCCGGGAAGCAAGGGCGGCCGGATTACGGGTCCTTGAGCGGGGACCGCCCTGGCGGTCCGTGTCGAGCCGACACACCATCCGCTTGGTCCGTGACGTTCCGACACACTCGCTTCTCGGTGATTCCGGACCGCCCCGGTCATGCTAACTTCCGGTCTCGACTTACCGAACGTGCCCCCCATGCGCCTCCCCCTGGCCGCCCTGGCGGCTGCCGCTCTGCTCGCTGCATGCGCCAGAAGCGCGCCATCCGGCCCGGCCGCTGACGCGGGCCCGCAGACGGTCGTGCTCGTGTCGCTGGACGGGTTCCGGCCAGACTACCTGGAGCGGCCCTGGGCCGTGAACCTCCGCGCCATCGCCGCGGAGGGCGTCCGGGCCGGCGGGATGGAGCCGGTCTTCCCGACCAAGACCTTCCCCAATCACTACTCCCAGGTGACGGGGCTGTACCCGGCCACGACGGGGATCATCGCCAACACGATGGAGGACCCGGTGCTCGGCCGGTTCGCCCTCTCCGACTCGCTGGCGGTGCGGGACGGCCGGTGGTGGGGTGGGGAACCGCTCTGGGCCACGGCCGAGCGGCAGGGGGTCCGCGCGGCGTCGTTCTTCTGGCCCGGCTCCGAAGCGGAGATCGATGGTGTGCGCCCGACTTGGGTGGTGCCCTTCGACGACGACTATCCGTTCGACGGCCGGGTGCGCCGGGTCCTCGAGTGGCTGCGGTTCCCCCCCGACTCGGCGCCCCGGTTCGTGACCCTCTATTTCAGCCAGGTGGACGGGGCCGGGCACGACTACGGCATCGCCGCGCCCCAGACCGACTCCGCCATCGCCCGGGTGGACAGCGCCATCGGGGCGCTCCGGCGGGGCATCGCGGCGATGGGCCGCCGAGGCCGCCTGGTGAACCTGATCCTGGTGTCGGACCATGGGATGGCCCCGACCAGCCGCGACCGGATCATCGTGCTGGACGACCTGCTGCCGGAGGGAGCGGCGCACGTGGTGGACCGGACGCCGGTGCTGATGGCGCGTCCGGCCCCGGGGATGGAGGACTCGGTGCTGACCTGGCTCCGCCGGTCACCGCACCTCACGGTCTACCGGCGGGACGAGGTGCCCGAGCGGTTCCGGTTCCGGGATCACCGGCGCATCCCCCCGGTGATCGCCATCGCCGAGGAGGGCTGGACCATCATGACCGCCAGGCGATACGCCGAGCTGGCGCCTGACTGGGGAGGCGGCGATCACGGGTACGACAACGCCCTCCCCAGCATGCGGGCGCTCTTCCTCGCGACCGGCCCCGCCTTCCGCTCGGGGGTGACCGTGGACCGGGTCCGGGCGATCGACCTCTACGCCCTCATGAGCCGGGTGATCGGGCTGGTCTCGGCCCCCAACCAGGGCAGCCTGGACTCGATCCGGGTGGTGCTGCGCGCGCCCTGAGTCGCGAACCCGGTCAGTGGATCGGCAGCCAGTAACTGATCTTCACCGCGATGAAGTTCGCCCCCGGCACGCTCAGCGCGTCGGCCAGGAACCCCGGGCGGACCCGGGTGCCCGGCGCCGCCGCGGTCGGGCAGTCCGCCGGATCGCCTCCGACCGCGCAGCCCGCCGAGCGGTTCTGCTGCCAGACCACGAACAGCGTGCTGCCCGGCCGCCACTCCCACCGGAGCACGACGTTGCTCCGGAACGAGAACCGGTTGAAGTCCTCGTCCGCGAGCCGGAACGACGACCCGTCCCGGGCGTCCCGCACCAGGTACCCGGTCCCGGTCGGCGTGATGGTGGTCCCGCCGGTGCCGTAGACCAGGAAGTCCCGGCGGCCGGGGGCGGGCAGCTCCTTGTAGCTGGTGTAGCGGCCGCTGGCGGCGAACGGCTCGGCGTAGACCTCGAGGGTCAGGTCAGGGTTCACCGTGTAATCCACCCGGACCTGGGCCGAGAGGACGGTCTGGTGCACGGTGGCGAAGACGTATCGGGTGCCGAAGGTCGCGGCGTTCCCGCCGTTCACGGTGGTGACGTACTGCCGCGGGTTCACGAAGCTGCTCCAGGCCGGGTCGAGCGAGACCCTGAGGCGGGAGGAGGGCCGCGCGAACACCCCGCCGCTCACGTCCCGGTACCGGGTCCCGCTCTCCGAATTGGTGAACTCCCCGCGAATCCGCCAGCCGTTGGGGTTGGCGAAGCTGCTGCGCGCTCCCCCCTCGATCCCCCAGTAGGCCCCCGTCCCCATCAGCGGCCCGCCCCGGGTATAGGTGTCGCTCAGCGCGCGGGGGCCGTAGTAGGCCGTGAGGTTGGTCTCGACGTAGTTGGCCCACTGGCCCTCGGCCCACAGCGCGACCCGGTTCTCGACCCGGTCCCCGTCGTAGTTCCACTGGCCGTTGGCGCCCACCCCCACGCTCCAGTTGCGGAAGACCGGCCCCGGATCGGTCTCCCGCCGCTGCAGATTGGCAGAAAACTCAATCTGGTCGGCGCGGGAGAGGCGGCCCTGGTCATTGGTCTCGAACCCCGGCGACTGGGTCTGGCCCTCCAGCTCCCAGAGCCAGTCGCCGGCGTTCTTCTCGATCCCGAGCGAGGCCGTGAGGCCCGACAGGGAGGTCCGGGTCGGGTCGAGCCGGACCCGGTCGGCATCGGGCCGCTGGAAGTAGTGGGCCGAGCGCCGCTGCACCCGCTCCAGCGCGGCGGCCGAGCCTTCGATCCAGCTGAAGCCGAGATGGCCATCCACCTCGTACCGGCCGTCCGCGAAGCGCCACAGCCAGTCGGCGCCCCCGGCCAGGGCCTGGCGGGTCTCGACCTCCGCCAGCGGGGAGCCGTCGGAGAAGAA
>JBFILX010000058.1:0-10781 GCA_041612035.1 Gemmatimonadales bacterium
GCCCGGTTGGGGACCCGCGCCACCCACCCGGCCACCCGGTCGGGGGTGAGCGCCAGGGGCCCGGCTTCGGCGACGAGGTCGGCGCGGCCGGGATCGGGGCCGCCGCAGGCGACGAGGGGCGCGACCAGCACGGCCGCCGCCAGGTATCGGTGGAGAGAGGTCAGGCGCATGGCACTCCGATGAGGTGAGCTACTTGGGGAACTCCGCCAGCGCGCGGGCGGCCGCCTCGGCCACCTCGCGGTCCTTGCCTTCGGCCAGCGCGGCGAGCACGGGGCGGGCGGGGCTCCGGGCCAGCGCCAGGGCCTCCACCGCCTGGAGGCGCGCCTTCTTGCCGCCCCGCTTGGTCTCGGTCTGCGCCACGTTGCGCAACGCCATGAGCGCGTCGGGGGTTCCCATGCGGCCCAGCGCGAAGAGCGCCTCCCGCATCACCTCGGGCGACTCCTCGCCCTTGAGGAGGGTGGCCACCGGCATCGCGAGCGGCCGATGGCGGTCGCCGTCCAGGTTGCCCAGCACCACGGTGCGCACGGTGGCCGAGGCGTCGCGGATCATCCGGGAGAGCGGCTCCAGCGTGGTGGAGGTGCCGATCTTGATGAGGGCCACGGCCACCGCCTTGCGGACCCGTTCGTCGGCGTGGGTGGCGAGCCGGGCCAGGTCGGGCACCGCCCGGTCGATCTCCATCTCGCCGCAGAGTTCGGCGGCGTTCCGGACCACGTACCAGACCGGGTGGCTCAGGTGGTGGACCACGACGTCGGTGCCCTCGGTCATCCGGGAGAGCGCCACGAAGTAGCCGCGCCGCAGGTTCATCTGCTCGGTCTCGACCACCAGCTCCATCAGGATCTCGGTGGCCTCCGCCCCCAGCTGGCGGAGCACCGCGATCGCCTGGTCGCGGCGGGCGCCCGAGGCGGCCAGCCGCGCCAGCTGCATGATCTCGGGACGGGTGATGAAGCGGCGGAGCTCCAGCCGGTACATCCGGGCCGTGGCCTCGCTCTGCGCGGTGTTCACCGACTCCAGGTACTCCGTGGCGACGTCGAGCAGGGCGTTCCAGTCGCCCGCGCTGATCGCCGAGCGGCCCTGGGCGATCAGCCGGTCCAGCCGCTTGCGGTCCTCGTTGGTGTCGCGGGGCGGCGGCGGCTTGGGCGGCGGCGGGACCATCCCCGTCGATCCCCGGGTCACCTCGAGGGACTCGTACTCCGCCTGCGCCAGCGGGGCCTCGGGCATGGAGGGCGCCAGGAACGCCGGATTCATGGAGGCGGTGAGCTCGACCGCCGCTTCCTCGTGGGTGATGGGGAGGTCGGTCGCGGCCTGGGAGAGCTTCACCCGCTCGGCCGCGGGGCCGAGCGAGGCCAGCATGTCCTGCCAGGTGGCGAAGCTCCCCGGGTAGGCCGCCAGGACCTGGACCAGCGCCCGCACGTCGGGGACCGTGACGCCCGAGAGCTGGAGCCCCTGGATCCCCTGGGCCTGCAGATACTCGGTGATGTGCGCGGCACCGAGCGCCTCGGACGGCAGCCACTTGCCGTTGAGGATGACCCCCCCCGCGGCGGGCCGGAACGACACGGGGGCGGCGCCGAGGGCGGAGACCAGCACCCGAGCCGCCTCGTCGAACTCGGCGGTGTCGGGCTGTCGCCGGGCGAGGTGGACGAGAGCCGCCAGATTGGCCACGATCGCCGATGGGCTGACCATGCTGACCTGCCTGAGGAATGAGGTCTTCTGCAAGATGGCGGTGACCGGCTGCCGGGCAAGGGCCGCGGGCTCTCCGGGTGACGCCCGGTGCGCCCCGCGGTTAGTATCCGGCCGTCACCCCAGCCCCTGACCGACCGCCATGTCACACGCACGATCCCTGCTGCTGCTCCTGGCCACCAGCCTGGTCCCCGGCCACCTGGGCCTGGCCCAGGCCACGCCGGCGGCCGACCTCCGATACCTGGCGAGCGATGCGCTGGAAGGCCGTCGGACCGGGACCGCGGGGGCGGACAGCGCCGCGGCCTACATCGCCCGCCGGTTCGCCGCCCTGGGGCTCGAGGCCCCGGCCGGCGGATGGCTCCAGCGGTTCACGATCTCTCCCACCGCCCCCGCCCTGCAGGGAACGGGCCTGGCCGAGCTGACCGGACAGAACGTGGTCGGCCTGCTGCGCGGCCGTGACCCCTCGCGGGCCGGGGAGTTCCTGGTGCTCGGGGCCCACTACGACCACCTGGGCCTGGGCGGCCGGGGGAGCCTCGACCCGGACAGCGCCGGGGTGGTCCACAACGGGGCCGACGACAACGCCTCGGGCGTGGTCGCCCTGCTGGAGGCCGCCCGCCGTCTGGCCCAGGCGCCCCCGGCGCGGAGCGTGGTCTTCGTCGCCTTCGGCGGCGAGGAGATGGGGCTGCTGGGGTCGGCCGCCTACGTGAAGGACCCGGTCGTCCCGATGGACCGGGTCGTCGCGATGTTCAACTTCGACATGGTCGGCCGGCTGCGGGACGACCGGCTGGTGGTGTACGGGGTGGAGACCGCCACCGAGCTGCGCGCCCTGGTCGAGTCGGGCAACGCCGCGCACGGGTTCCAGCTGGTCGCGCAGGGCGGCGGCTACGGGCCCAGCGACCAGACCTCGTTCACGGTGGCCGGGGTGCCGGTACTCCACTTCTTCACCGGGACCCACGAGGACTACCACCGCACCACCGACGACTGGGACCGGGTGAACCTCGCGGGCGTCGAACGGATCGCGGCCTTCGCCGCCGACCTGGCGCGCACCGTGGCCGACCGGGACGCGCGCCTCACCCTGGTGGCCTCGACCCCTCCGCCCGCCCCCGTCGGCAGCCGGAGCGGCGGCTACGGCGCGTACCTGGGCAGCATCCCGGACATGACCGAGAACCCGGGCGGGGTCCGGCTCACGGGGGTGCGCGCCGGCAGCCCGGCCGACCAGGCCGGGCTCCGGGCGGGCGACATCCTGGTCCGGATCGGCGACCACCCCGTGGCCGACCTGCAGGGGATGACCGACGCGCTCCGGGCCCACGAGCCGGGCGACGCGGTGCTGGTCGAGTTCCGCCGGGACGGCGCCGTGCACCGGGTGACGGTCACCCTGGGCCGGCGGGGAGGCGGCTGAGGTGGCGGTGCTCGACGCCGGCCCGATCGTGGCCGCGCTCCGGGGCGCCTTCGCCCACGAGGCCACCCGGGAGGGCCTGCTGCGCCTGGCCGCCGAGCGGATGCAGGCCGCCGGCCCGCCGTACACGTCGGTCTACCTCTACATGCTGCACGGCGACGAGCTGGTGCTCGAGGCGCATGCGGGCCGCGACACCGACCACACCCGCATCCCGGTGGGACGCGGGGTGTGCGGGACCGCGGTGGCCGAGGGCAGGGACCAGAACGTGCCCGACGTGCGCGCCATCGGGAACTACCTCGCCTGCAACCTCGAGACCCGCAGCGAGCTGGTGGTCCTCATCCGCCGCGGCCCGGAGATCCTGGGCCAGATCGACGTGGACAGCGACCAGCCGGACCCCTTCACGCCCGACGAGCACGAAGCCGTCCGCCAGGTCGCGGACGCGCTGGCCGTGCTGCTCTAGCCCCCGCCCGTGTCCGCCCTCGAAGCCGTCACCGCCGTCCGGCGGGTGCGCGGCGTCGAACTGTTCGAGCGCCGCCTGGGCCGGGGTCCCGAGGTGGTGGTGCTGCACGGCGGACCCGGCGCCCACCACGATTATCTCCTCCCCGGCTTCGACCTCCTCGCCACGGGCCGCGCCCTCGTCTACTACGACCAGCGGGGCGGCGGCCGGTCGGCCGTGCCCCGTGACGTCCCCGTTGGCTGGCGCGAGCAGGTGGCCGACCTGGAGGCGCTCCGGACGGTCTGGGGCCGGGACCGGCTGTCCCTGGCCGGCTATTCCTGGGGCGGCCTGCTCGGCCTCCTCTATGCCCTCGAACATCCCGCCCGGGTCGAGCGGCTCGCCCTGGTCTCGCCGGCTCCCTGCTGGCGTGAGGGCCGGGCCCGGTTCGAGGCGCGCTTCGCCGAGCGGAACGCCTCGCCCGCGGTGCAGGCGATGCGGGACGCGCTGCGCGAAAGCGGGCTCCGTGAGCAGGATCCCGAGGCCTACCGACAGCGGGCGTTCGAGGCGTCGGTCGCGGGGTACTTCCACGACCCGGCGCGGGCGCGCGACCTCACCCCCTTTCGGGTGACCGGCCGCACCCAGGAGGAGGTCTGGACCAGTCTCGGCGACTACGATCTCCGCCCGGCGCTGGGCCGGCTCGCCCTCCCCGCCCTGGTGGTGCACGGGGCGGACGACCCGATCCCGCTCGATACCGCGCGGGTCCTGGCCGACGGGCTCGGCGCCCCTCTGGTGCCGATCCCGGACTGCGGCCACGTTCCCTACGTCGAGGCGCCCGACGCCTTCGTGCGGGCGCTCGACCCGTTCCTCCCCCGACTCGGCGATGCCTGAGGACACCGCGCGTCCCACCCCCTTCGACCTCGTCTTCGCCCCGCTGGCGGAGGCGCGGTTTCCCGCGATCCGCGAGGCGATGGACGCCGAGGGGACGGACCCGTTCGCCCGGGACGCCTTCGTGATGGTCCGCCCGGTGGTGGAGCTCATGATGGAGCTGCGCCCCGAGGAGGGGCTGGGCGAGGTGATGCCGGAGATGATGGCCCTGGTGCACCTGGGCTATCTCTGCTGGCTGCACGGGAGCCGTACCTGCGAGGTCACGCCCGGCGCCCTCGCTGACCTGGTCGCGGGGCCCGGCCCGCCGGACGCCGCCGGGGCCGAGCGCTCGGCCTGCTACGTCCAGTACCCGGCGCGCCGGATCTGGGGCGAACCGGTGGCGGGCGCGGCGCACCAGCCGCTGGACGGGTGCTTCGTGGCCCGGGCGGGCGGGCATCTCGACGTCGCCGCGGTCTTCGGGCTGCACCCCGAGCGGGACGGGTTCACGGTGGTGGACGTGGGCGGCCCGCGGCCCGAAGCCCTGGCCCGCGCCGACGGGGCCCCGCTCTTCGCGCCGGTCCTGCCCGGGGGCGAGGCCGCGGGGCTGCACTCGGTGACGGGGATGGAGGAGCTGCTCGAGCTGGGCTGGCGCAGCGATGCCCTGGTCCGGGGCGGCCGACCGGGGGGCGGATGATGGACAAGACCGGGATCGCCCACGTGCTCGACCAGATCGCCTCGCTGCTCGAGCTCAGGGCGGAGAACCCCTTCCGGGTCCGGGCCTTCCGGTCGGCGGCCCGCACGGTGGCGGCGCTCCCCGGCGACGTGGGCGCGTCGCTGGCCGACGGCTCGCTCGCCGCGACCCGGGGCATCGGTCCCGCCATCCTCGACATCGTGACCGAGCTGTCCGCCACCAGCCGGTCCCGGGCCTACGAGGAGCTGCGGGGGCAGGTCCCGCCCGGCCTGCTGGAGATGCTCTCGCTCTCGGGGCTCGGGGTCACCAAGGTGCGCCGGATCCACGAGCACCTGGGCATCGAGTCGCTGGCCGACCTGGAGGAGGCGGCGCGCAGCGGCCGGCTGTCCGACGTGCCGGGGTTCGGGCCCAGGAGCTGCGAGAACGTGCTGCGCAGCCTGGCGTTCGTGCGGCGCACGGCGGAGGCCCGGCTGCTGCACCACGCCATCCGCGAGGCCGACGAGCTGCGGGCCGCGCTCGAGCGGGTGCCGGGCGTGCGCCGGGCGGTCGTGGCGGGCGACGTGCGGCGCCGCGCCGAGGTGGTGCACGAGCTGGTGCTCGTGCTGGTGTCCGACGCGCCGGCCGCGGAGATCGTGGGGCGCCTGGCCCAGGTGCCCGGGGTGGACGAGTTCGCGGGGCAGGACGAGCGGCGCGCCACCCTCCGGTTCGCCGGCGGCAGCGTGGCCCAGGTGGTGGTGACCCCGCCGGTGAACCTGGGTGCCGTGCTGGTGCAGGCCACCGGGAGCCGGCGCCACGTGAGCCAGCTCGCCGCCCACGCCTCCACCCTGGGGTACGTGCTGCAGGGCGGCGCCCTCTGGCAGGGCAGCACCTTCGTGCCCACCCCCGACGAGGACGCGCTCTACCGCGCGCTGGGTCTCGCCACCCCGTCGCCCGACACCCGCGAGGGGGTGGCCGGGCTGGCGCGGGCCGGCGAGGCCCCCCGGCTGCTCGAGCCCGGCGACCTGCGGGGGTTCCTGCACTGCCACACGAACTTCTCCGACGGAACCAGCAGCATCGAGGACCTGGCCCGCGCCTGCCACGCCGCCGGCTACGACTACCTGGGGATCACCGACCACAGCAGCTCGGCGGCGTACGTGGGCGGGCTGCCGGTGGAGACGCTCGAGCGGCAGTGGGCCGAGGTGGACCGGGTGAACCGGGAGGGGCCCGGCATCCGCGTGCTCAAGGGGATCGAGGTGGACATCCTGCCCGACGGCCGGCTCGACTACGGGCCCGCGGTGCTGCGCGGGTTCGACTTCGTCATCGGGTCGCTCCACGACGACGCCGGTCAGACCGAGGCGGAGCTGACGGCACGGGTGCTCCGGGCGATGGACGACCCGCACCTCGCCATCATGGGGCACCCCACCGGCCGGCAGCTGCTCTCGCGGGAGCCGTACCCGATGGATCTGGGCCGGATCTTCCGGCGCGCCGCCGAGCGGGGCGTCGCGATGGAGATCAACGCCGACCCCCACCGGCTCGACCTCGACTGGCGGCGGCTCCCCGAGGCCCGGGCCCTGGGGGTCACGATCTCGATCGGGGCCGACGCCCACAGCGTCGCGGGCGTGGAGAACATGGCCTTCGGCGTGAGCATGGCCCGCAAGGGCGGCCTGGGCCCCGACGCGGTGCTCAACACCCGTCCCGTCGAGGAGTTCCTCCGCTTCGCCCGGGCCCGGCGCCCCGGATGAGCCCGGCCCGCAGGGCGCCGCCGGCCGCGGTGCGCCGCCGGGCCGACGAGGTGCTGGCCCGGCTCCGGCGGGAATACCCCACGGCCCACTGCGAGCTGACCCATCGCTCGCCCTACCAGCTGCTGGTGGCCACCATCCTCTCCGCGCAGTGCACCGACCAGCGGGTCAACCTGGTCACGCCCGCGCTCTTCGCCCGCTACCCGGGCCCGGCCGAGCTGGCCGAGGCCGACCCGGCGGAGGTGGAGGAGATCATCCGCTCCACCGGGTTCTTCCGGAACAAGACGAAGAGCCTGATCGGAATGGCCCGGGCCCTGGTCGCCTCGCACGGGGGCCGGGTGCCGGCCGACATGGAGGCCCTGCGGGTCCTGCCCGGCGTGGGCCGCAAGACCGCCAACGTCGTCCTGGGGAACGCCTTCGGGATCAACGAGGGGATCACGGTGGACACCCACGTCGCCCGCCTCTCGGCCCTGCTGGGCCTCACCCGCGAGACCGATCCGCTCCGGATCGAGCAGGACCTCATGGCGCTGGTCCCCCGCGACGACTGGACCCTGGTGTCCCACCTGCTGATCTGGCACGGCCGCCGGGTCTGCATCGCGCGGCGCCCCCGCTGCGGCGAGTGCGTCCTGGCCGACACCTGTCCCTCCGCCCAGGTCGAGGGCGTGCGCGCCACCGGCCGCCCGGCGCGCCGGAAGAAGTAGCCGTGAACCGGCTGGCCGGCGCCGCGTCGGCCTACCTCCGGTCGGCCGCCCACCAGCCCATCCACTGGTATCCCTGGGGGCCCGAGCCCTTCGCCGCCGCCGCGGCGGCGGACAAGCCGGTGCTGCTCGACGTCGGGGCGGTGTGGTGCCACTGGTGCCACGTGATGGACGGCGAGTCGTACGAGGACCCCGCGCTGGCCGAGCTGCTCAATCGTGACTTCGTCTGCATCAAGGTGGACCGCGACGAGCGCCCCGACGTGGACCAGCGCTACCAGCGGGCGGTGCAGGCCATCACCCGGCAGGGCGGGTGGCCGCTCACCGCCTTCCTGACGCCCGAGGGTGACGTGTTCTACGGCGGGACCTATTTCCCGCCCGACGGCCGCTACGGCCGGCCCGGGTTCCGCACCGTGCTCGAGCAGGTGCTGGCCTTCTGGCGGGAGCACCGGGAGCAGGCGGTGGCCCAGGGCCGGTCGCTGCGCGACGCGGTGGCCGCGGCCGCCGCGCGTCCCGGCCGCGACGCGGTCGGCGCGGCCGTCCTGCTCGCGGGCGAGCGCCAGATGCTGGCCGCCTTCGACCCCGCCTTCGGCGGGTTCGGCCGGGCGCCCAAGTTCCCCCACCCCACGGCGCTCCGGTTCCTCATGGCCCGCTGGACCGACCACGGATCGGCCCAGGTCCGCCACGTGGTGGAGGAGACCCTCCGGGCCATGGTGCGGGGCGGGGTCCACGACCAGGTCGGCGGCGGGTTCCATCGGTACAGCGTGGACCGGCAGTGGGTGGTGCCCCACTTCGAGAAGATGAGCTACGACAACTCGGAGCTGCTCGCCGCCTGCGTCGAGGCCGCCGCGCTGTTCGACGACGGCGAGTTCGCCGACGCCGGCCGCGGGATCCTGCGGTGGGTGCGCGACGTGCTGCGCCAGCCCGGGGGCGGGTTCGGCACCAGCCAGGACGCCGACGTGGACCTGCACGACGACGGGAGCTACTTCACCTGGACCCGCGAGGAACTGGCCGCGGTCCTGGACCCCGGCGACCTCGACCTGGCCCTCCGGCGGTTCGGGATCGGCACGGCGGGCCGGATGCCGCACGACCCCGAGCGCAACGTGCTCTTCCAGGCGGCGTCCGCGGCGGAACTGGCGACGGCCACCGGCCGGACGGAGGCCGAGGTGCGGGACGCGCTGGAGCGGATCGTCGGCCGCCTGCGCGAAGCGCGAAACGCGCGGCCCGCGCCGGTGGTGGACTCGACGCCGTACGCCGCCTGGAACGCGATGATGGCCGGCGCCTTCCTGCGGGCCGGCCCGGTGCTGGGCGACCCCGACGCGGCGGACCAGGCGCTCGCGGCCCTCCGCGTCCTGCACCGGCGCGCGGGGGACGGTCCGGTGCCGCACGCGCCCGATGGCGCCGACGCCCTGCTGGACGACCAGGTCCACACGGCCGCGGCGGCGCTCGACGCCTTCGAGGCCACGAACGACGCGGCATGGCTCGCCTGGGCGGCCTCGCTGATGGAGCGGACCTGGGAGACCCACCGCGACGCGCGGCACGGCGGGCTCCGCGACCGGCCCCTCGACGCGGGCGGCGAAGGGCTGCTCGACGCCGCCCTGATCGGCATCGAGGACGCCCCGGTCCCCTCGGCCAACGGCGTGGCCGGCGCCGTGCTGGCCCGGCTCGCCGCCCACACCGGGGAGCCGCGCTGGGCCGATCGGCACCGCGCGCTGGTGGAGGCGTTCGGCGGGGAGGCGCCCCGGCTCGGGCTCCACGCCGGCGCCTGGCTGCTCGCCGCCGACTGGCTGGTGCACGGACCCACCACGCTGGCGGTGACCGGTCCCCCGGGCGACCCGGCGGCGGAGGCGATGTACCGCGCCGCCCTCGCCGCGCCGCTGCCGCGCCGGGTGGTCCGGCGGCTCGCCCCCGGCGAGCCGGCCCCGGTGCCCGACGAGTTGCGGGGGCTGCTCGCGTCGTCCGGCGACGCGCCCCGGGGATGCGTCTGCCTGGGCACCCGCTGCCTGCTCCCCGCCGACGACCCGGCCGCCTGGCGGGCGCGACTGGTCGAGGCCCGCTCGGCCCGGGCGTGAACCGGCCGCGGCGGCGGGGGGTGTTAACCTTCGGGCCGTTCCCGTCCCTCCCTCTCCCACCGCCGGACACGTCATGAAGACCGCCACCTTCGTCCTGGATCGCGGCACCATCGAAGCCGAGCTGTTCGACGAGGAAGTCCCCGGCACCGTGGCCAATTTCGAGAAGCTGGCCAACGAGGGCTTCTACGACGGCACCCGGTTCCACCGGGTCATCCGCAACTTCATGATCCAGGGGGGCGACCCGCTCTCGAAGGACCCCGACAACCCGCGGGTGGGCACCGGGGGCCCCGGCTACACCATCAAGTGCGAGACCGACCGCAACACCCACAAGCACGTCGAGGGCACCCTCTCCATGGCCCACGCCGGGAAGCACACCGGGGGCAGCCAGTTCTTCATCTGCCACGGTCCCCAGCCGCACCTCGACGGGGTCCACACCGTGTTCGGCCAGGTGACGGACGGCATGGCGGTGGTGCGCGCGGTGCAGCAGGGCGACCGGGTCCAGACCATCCGGGTCGCCTGAGCTTCCATGCTGGTGGATTTCGCGGTCGTCGCCGACTACGCCCTCATCGACCAGCACGGCAAGCTCTCGGTGCTGGGGATGTTCCAGCACGTCTGGGTCCAGTCGTTCCCCGCGGTGCACCCGCGTACCCACCTGGTGCTCCGGGTGCGGGGCCGCCGGACCGAGATCGGCGACCACGCGATGAGGATCCGGTTTCTCGACGGTCAGGGCCAGGAGCTGCTGGGCGGCACCGGGTCGGTCCGCTTCGGCGAGCCCCCGGCCGGGGTGCAGGAGGTGGAGGCCGCCGCGGTCCTCATGTTCGACATCCCGCTGCCCGCCGCCGGGGCGTATCATTTCGAGATCACCCTGGACGGCAATCCGCCCGTGGCGGTGCCCGTCACCGCGAGCCAGGTCCACGCCTGAGGCCCGGGGCCGTCGGTCCGGAAGGAGCCCATCGTGAGTGACTGGACCCGGGACCGCGCGCTGGCCCTGATGCACGAGTACACCGCCGGCGAGCCGCTGCGCCGGCACATGTACGCGGTCGAGCTGGCCATGCGGGCCATGGCCGAGCGGTACGGCGAGGACCCCGACACCTGGGGCCTGGTGGGCCTGCTGCACGACTTCGACTACGAGCGGTTTCCCAACCCGGCGCGCTCCCCCACCGAGGAGCACCCCTCCGCGGGAGTGCGGATCCTGGCGGACCAGGGGCTGCCCGAACCGATGCAGCGGGCGA
>JBFILX010000059.1:0-10659 GCA_041612035.1 Gemmatimonadales bacterium
CCGGCTCCCCTCCGGGACCGCCAGGGCCTGCCATTCCTCGTCCCCCTCGAACACGGCGCCGTACTGCCGCCGGAACAGCTCCGGCTTCAGGGACGCGGCTATCGCCTGCTGGATCTCCTCCGCGGACGGCCAGAGGTCCTTCAGGTACACCGGCCGGCCCTCGGCGTCCTCCCCGAGCGGGTCGGTGGTGAGGTCGAGGTCGGCCCGGCCCGCCAGCGCGAACGCCACCACCAGCATGGGCGACATGAGATAGTTGGCCCGCACCAGGGGATGGATCCGGGCCTCGAAGTTCCGGTTGCCGCTCAGCACCGCGGCCGTGACGAGCCCGTGCTCCTCGATGGCGCGGCTGATCGACTCCGGCAGGGGGCCCGAGTTGCCGATGCAGGTGGTGCAGCCGTAGCCCACCACCTGAAAGCCCAGCTGGTCGAGCGCGGGCTGCAGCCCCGACAGCGCCAGGTAGTCGGTCACCACCTTGGACCCCGGGGCCATGCTGGTCTTCACCCAGGGCCGGGTGCGGAGCCCCCGCTGCACGGCGCGCTGGGCCAGCAGGCCGGCGCCGATCATGACCGACGGGTTGGAGGTGTTGGTGCAGCTGGTGATCGCCGCGATCACCACCGAGCCGTCGCGCAGGGCGAACTCCTCGCCCCGGTGCGAGCAGGTCACCTCGGGCGGGGCCTCGACCGCCACCGCCGTCCCCGCCGATCCGCCTTCCCCCAGCCAGCGGCCGTTGTTCGGGGTGGCGGCGGTGGCGGGCCGCTTGCCGGTCGGCCGGAGCGAGGCGACGGAGCCGTCGAAGTTCTGCCGCAGCCCGGCCAGCGGGACCAGGTCCTGGGGCCGGCGCGGCCCCGCCACCGACGGGACGATGGTCGCGAGGTCGAGGGTCAGGGTGGCGCTGTACTCGGGGTCCGGCGCGTCGTCGGTGCGGAAGAGGCCCTGCTCCTTGCAGTAGGCCTCCACCAGGGCCACCTGGTCGGGGTCCCGCCCGGTGCGCCGCAGGTACGTCAGCGTCTCGTCGTCCACCGGGAAGAAGCCCATCGTGGCACCGTACTCGGGGGCCATGTTGGCGATGGTGGCCCGGTCGGCCAGGCCGAGGGCGGAGAGGCCCGGGCCGAAGAACTCCACGAACTTGTCCACCACCCCGTGCCGCCGCAGCAGCTGGGTGACGGTGAGCACCAGGTCGGTCGCGGTGGTGCCGACCGGCATCTCCCCCACCAGCTTCATGCCCACCACGGCGGGGATGAGCATGAAGTAGGGCTGCCCCAGCATGACGGCCTCCGCCTCGATCCCGCCGACCCCCCAGCCCATGACCCCGAGGCCGTTGATCATCGTGGTGTGGGAGTCGGTCCCCACCAGGGTGTCGGGATAGGCCGTCCGGGCCCCGAACTGGTCCCGCAGCTGGACCACCGGCGCCAGGTATTCCAGGTTGACCTGGTGCACGATGCCGGTGCCGGGGGGGACCACGCGGAAGTTCCGGAAGGCGCGCTGGGCGAACTTGAGGAGCTGGTACCGCTCGGCGTTCCGGTCGAACTCCAGCCGCACGTTGAGCCGGAAGGCCTCCGGGGTCCCGTAGTGGTCCACCTGCACCGAGTGATCGATGACCAGGTCACAGGGAACCACGGGGTTGATCTTCTGCGGGTCGCCGTCCATCCGTCCCATCGCGTCCCGCAGCGCCGCCAGGTCCACTACGCAGGGCACCCCCGTGAAGTCCTGCAGGACCACCCGGGCCGGCATGAACGGCACCTCGCCGGTGCCGGCCGTCTCGGGGCTCCAGGCGGCCAGTTCGCGCACATGGGCCTCGGTGACGCTCCCGTGCCCCGCGTGCCGCAGCGTATTCTCCAGCAGCACCCGGATGGAGTAGGGCAGGCGGTCCAGCCGGACCAGGCCCTGGCGGGCCAGCTCCCCCAGGCGGTACACGGTCGCGCGGGTGGAGCCGAGGGTGAGTTCGCTGCGGGCGCCGAACGGGTTCTGGATCGCGGTCATGGCGGACTTTCGGAAAGACGACGGGTTCGCCGGACGGACAGGGAAGTTTAACCGGGGCCCGAGGCCCCGGGCACCCGAGGAGGTGCGTCGTGCCGACACCTGTGATTCCACGAAGCATCACTCGCCGGCCGGACGGGGTGGAAATCCGCTGGGACGACGGCGGTCATACGGGGTTCTTCGCGGCACGTCCCCTGCGTCTGGCCTGCTCCTGCGCCCAGTGCGTCGAGGAGATGACCGGCCGGCCCCTGCTCGATCCGGCCGGCATTCCCGACGACATCCACCCCGTCACCCTGGCGCTGGTGGGCGCCTACGGGCTCCAGGTCACCTGGAGCGACGGCCACGGCACCGGGATCTACCCCTTCGACCGGCTGCTGGCGGCCTGTCCCTGCCCGACCTGCCGGGCCGGGCCCCCGTAACTCTGGTGCCTGCCCGGGGCCGGCGGTAAGATCCCCGCCTGCCCGGGCCGGGTATCTTGCCGGGCACGACCGCACCGAGGACCGATGATCACTGGCCGCCGCTTCTGGATCCTGATCTGGTACGGCATCCTCATGCTGGGGGTGGCCGGGCTGGCTGGCGCGCTGTACTGGGGAAGGGGGAACCAGTGGAAGAACCTGGAGGAGGTGTTCCGCGGGATCGGCACCATCGCCGTGTCGCTCGGCATGCTGTCCCTCCTGCACGGGGTGATGATCGGCTTCGGCCAGCTGCTGCTCATCGTCGCCCTCGCCTGCTTCGTCCTCGCGTTCATCCTGGGCCGGCGGACGCCGGTCCGTCCGTCCACCCCGCCTGCTCCACCCGCCCCGCCGGCCCCGCCGGCACAGGACCCTCCCCCCGATCGGCCGGCCGGCTCCTGAGCCGGGCGGCCGGGCTGGTCCTGGTCGGCCTCGTGCTGGCCTCGCCGGTCGGGGCCCAGGTCGGGGTGTCGACCGGGGGGCTGGTGGCCCTCGACCAGCAGCTCCGGTTCCTCGGGCACCACAAGCGGGTGCTCATGATCGGGGCGCACCCCGACGACGAGGACACCGAACTGCTCACCGTGCTGGCCCGCGGCATGGGGGCGGAGGTCGCCTACCTGGCGCTCACCCGGGGCGAGGGGGGCCAGAACCTGATCGGCCCGGAGCTGGGCGACGCCCTGGGCGTGCTCCGCACCGAGGAACTGCTCGCGGCCCGCGAGCTTGACGGCGCGCGACAGTACTTCACCCGGGCGTTCGACTTCGGCTACTCCAAGGGGCTGCCCGACACCTGGCGCTGGTGGCCCGCCGACTCGCTCCTCAAGGACGTCGTGCGGGTGGTGCGCCGCTTCCAGCCCCAGGTCATCGTGGCGGTCTTCTCCGGGACGCCCCGGGACGGTCACGGCCAGCACCAGGCCTCGGGGTGGGCCGCGCGCCAGGCGTTCGACGCGGCGGGCGACCCCGGGCGCTTCCCCGAACTGGCGCAGGAGGAGGGGCTCCACCCCTGGACCCCGCTCAAGCTCTTCCAGAGCGCCCGCTTCGATGCGGGCAGCGCCACCCTGGTGCTCGACGGGGGTGTGCTCGACCGGGTCGTGGGACAGTCGTTCCTCCAGATCGCCATGCGGGGGCGGAGCCTCCACCGGTCCCAGGACATGGGGTCGCTCCAGCGGATGGGCCCGTCGGAGGTCCGCCTCGCCCGGGTGGCGGACCGCACCGGCTCCCCGGCGCACGGCCTCTTCGCCGGGCTCGACACCACGCTGGGCGCACTGGCCCCGGAGGGGTCGCGCCCCGCCGCGCGCCGGGCGCTGGCCCGCCTGGGCCGGGAGCTGGCCGACCTCCGGCCCTGGTCCGCGGGCCGCCTGCCGGCCCTCGCCGCCGAGGCGAGGCGCCTGCTCGGCCCCGGCGACGCGCCGGGGTCGGCCGGGCGAGCCGACCTCCTCCGGCGGCTCGACGACGCCCAGTGGACCGCCTCGGGCCTCATGTGCGACGCCGTGACCGGGTCCGACCGCCTCGTGCCCGGGCGCCCGGTCGCGACCGTGCTCTCGTGCTGGAACCCCGGGGCGACGGCGCGAACCGTCCGCGGGTCGCTCCGGCTGCTGGACCGCGAGGTGGGTGCCCTCGGGCCGCTCACCCTCGCCCCCGGCCGGCTGACCGTGGACACCCTGACGACGGTGGTTCCCGAGGACGCCCCGCCGACCGACCCGTACTTCCTCCGGCTCGGCAAGCAGGCCAACGTGGCGCTGTACCAGTGGCCGCCCGGCCTCGGCGCGCTGGCGGGAGCGCCGTTCGAACCGGCGCCGCTCCGGGCGCACTTCCGGCTGGAGGAAGGCGGCGGGACCGAGCGGGAGGTCGTGTACCGGTTCGTGGACCAGGCCATCGGCGAGATCCGCCGTCCGCTGGCGGTGGTTCCGGCCCTGACCGTGTCGCTGGCGCCGGGGGCGGTGCTCTGGCCGATGACCGACGCCTCGGCCCGGACCTTCGGGGTGACCGTGCGGAGCCAGATTCCCGACAGCGTCACGGCGACGGTCCGGCTGGAGGGCCCCCCGGGCTGGAACCTGGGAGGGACCCGCCAGGTCCGGCTGGCCGGAGCCCGGGCCGAAGAGGTGCTCCGGTTCCCGGTGTCACCCCCGGCCGGGATCGTGCCGGGCCGCGTCACCCTCTCGGCGGTGGCGGAGGACGGGGCCGGCCGGCGGTTCCGCCAGTCGGCGACGGTCGTGGACTACCCCCATGTCCGGCCCCGCCAGCTGGTCCAGGCGGCGGACGCCGAGGTCGTGGTCGCACCGGTGGCCCTGCCGGGCGGCGGGGCGATCGGGTACGTGCGCGGCGCCGCCGACCAGATCCCCGAGGCGCTCGAGGCCCTGGGGGTACCGGTGACGCTGCTGGGTCCGGACAGCCTGGCCCGCGGCGCGCTCGATCGGTTCGCGGTGCTGGTCATCGGGCCGCGGGCCTACGAGACCGACCCCGTGCTCCCGGACCAGACGGCCCGGCTGCACGCCTTCGCCAGGGCCGGCGGCACGGTGATCGTGCAGTATCAGCAGCAGGCCTTCTTCCGGGGCGGGTTCGTCCCCGCACCGCTCTCGCTGCTCGCGGCATCGGCGGCCGGCGAGGCGCCGTTCCGGGTCACGGCCCCCCGGGTGGCGGAGGAGGACGTCCCGGTGCGGGTCCTGGTCCCCGACGCCCCGGTCTTCCATGTCCCCAACCGGATCGGGCCCGCGGACTGGGACGGCTGGGTCCAGGAACGGGGCCTCTACTTCGCGCGGACCTGGGACGAGGCCTGGCAGCCGCTGGTGGAGATGGCCGATGCCGGGGAGCCGCCGCAGCGGGGTGGCCTGCTGGTGACGCGGGCCGGGCGGGGCTGGTACGTCTACACCGGGCTCAGCTTCTTCCGCCAGCTGCCCGCCGCGGTGCCCGGGCCCACGCGGCTCTTCCTCAATCTGCTGGCCCTGCGCGGAGATGCCGGCACCCGCTGAGCCGCGCCGGCCGTGAGGCGGCTCGGTCCCCAGGGCGAATCCCGCGACCAGCTGCGGCGGCTCGCGGTCCTCATCGTCACCAGCTGCGTGGACATGATCGGGTTCGCGATCGTGCTCCCCCTGCTGCCGTACTACGCGCTCTACCTCGACGCCACCCCGGAGCAGATCGGGCTGATCATCGCCTCGTTCTCGGTGGCGCAGCTGCTCTTCGCCCCGGTCTGGGGGAAGGTGTCCGACCGCTACGGCCGGCGGCCGGCCCTGCTCATCGGGCTCACGGCCTCGGCCATCGCCTACATCGTGTTTGCCTTCGCCGACACGCTCTGGCTGCTGCTGCTGTCCCGGCTGGTGCAGGGCGCGGGGGGCGGGATGACCGGGGTGGCCCAGGCCTACGTGGCCGACACGATCAAGCCCGCCGACCGCGCCAAGGCGCTGGGGTGGCTCTCCGCGGCCAGCTCGCTCGGGGTCATGCTGGGCCCGGTCATCGGGTCCTTCTTCGCCCGGTGGGGCCAGCAGGCGCCCGGCCTGGTGGCGGCCGGGCTCTGCCTGCTCAACGTGTTCTACGCCTGGCGCCACCTCCCCGAGAGCCGGGTGGACCACGGGCCCGCTTCCCGGGAGCGGCGGCCGGTGCTGCGGGCGGCGTTCGAGGTGATCCGGCATCCGGGCCGCCCGATCTCGCGGTTCGTGTGGATCTACGGCGCCGGAATGCTGGGCTTCTCGATCATGACGTCGATCCTCTCGCTGTACCTCGAGAAGGAGTTCCGGATCACGGAGCAGAGCATCGGGTACGTGTTCATGTACCTGGGGGCGCTCTCCCTGATCATGCGGTCGCTGCTGCTCGGTCCCATCATCCAGCGGATCGGCGAGACCGGCGCGATGCGGGTGGGAACGATCACCCTGGCCGCGGGGCTCTTCCTCTATCCCGCGACCGACAGCCTCTGGGTGCTGGCGCTCATCATCCCCTTGGTTCCGATCGGGACCGCGCTATTGTTCCCGGCCACCACGGCGCTGATGTCCCGGGTGGCCGACCGCGGGGCCTTCGGCCTCACGATGGGAGTGGCCCAGACCTTCGCCGGGTCGGCCCGGGTAGTGGCGCCGCTCCTGGCCACCTCCGCCTTCCAGCGGCTGGGGGTGGCGAGCCCGTTCCTGGTGGGGGGGATGGTCGTGGCCCTGGTGGGCGTGCTGGCCTTCCGGGTGGTGGCGCCGGCGCTCCCCGCCCCGACCCCCGCGGAGGGGGTGCCCGTCGGGGGACGCCCGGCCACGCAAGGAGAAAGGTGACCGCATGACTGTACGCCGCTGGCCGGTGCCGCTGCCGGAGGATCCGGCCGGTCTGGCCGCGCTCTCCTGGGAGGAGATCCGGGGGCTCTACCAGGGCCTGGCGGACGCACCGCTCGACGCCTCGACCGTGGACGCGTGGCTCGCCGCCTGGTCCCGGCTGGAGGCCCTGCTGAGCGAGGCCGCCTCCCTGACGATGATCGCCTACACGTGCGACACGGCCGACCCGGCCAAGGAGCGGGAGCACCTGCGCTTCTCCTCCGAGATCCTGCCCCGGGTGGAGGAGTGCAGCGTGGCCCTGGCCCGGCGGCTGGTCGCCTCCGGGCTGGAGCCGGCCGGGCTGGAGACGACGCTGCGGCGGTTCCGCACCGCGATCGAGCTGTTCCGCGAGGAGAACGTCCCCCGGTTCGCCGAGCTGGAGCAGCTGGCCGCCCAGTACCAGCGGATCACCGGGGGGATGATGGTGGAGTGGGAGGGGGTCCGGCGCCCGGTGCCGCAGCTGGCGCCCTACCTCCAGAGCGGCGATCGCGAGGTGCGGGAACGGGCCTTCCGGGTGTCCACCGCGCCGTACCTGGAGGCCCGGGACGCGCTGGCCGCGCTGTTCGACCGCATGCACGGCCTGCGCCAGGCGGTGGCCGCGGCAGCGGGGTTCGCCTCCTACCGCGACTACGTCTTCCCCGCGAAGTACCGCTTCGACTACACGCCCGACGACTGCCGTCGGTTCCACGACGCGGTCGAGGAGGCGGTCGTCCCGGCGATCGCCCGGCTGCTGGAAGAGCGCCGCCGCCGGCTGGCGGTGGACACGGTGCGCCCCTGGGACATGGCGCTGAACCCCTATCAGGACGGCCCGCTCCGCCCCTACCGGGAGCCCGCCGAACTGCCCGCCACGGCCCGGCGGATCTTCCAGCGGCTCGCGCCGGCGCTGGGCGACGAGTTCGGCCTGATGATGGCGGAGGGACTGCTGGACCTGGAGAGCCGGGAAGGGAAGGCGCCGGGGGGATACTGCGACACCCTTCCCGTGCGGGGACGGCCCTTCATCTTCATGAACGCCTCCGGGGTGATGGACGACGTCATGACCCTGCTGCACGAGGCGGGGCATTCGTTCCACGCCTTCTCGGCCCACGCGCTGCCCCTGCTCTGGCAGCGGCATCCGGGGGCGGAGGCGTCGGAACTGGCCTCGATGGCCATGGAGCTGCTGGCCGGGCAGCAGCTGGCGCGGCCGGTGGGCTACCTGAGCGAGGACGACGCGCGCCGGGCCCGGCTCGACCGGCTGGAGGACACCCTCACGAGCCTGGCCCACATCGCCAGCGTGGATGCCTTCCAGCACTGGATCTACACCAGCGGCGAGGGGCGCGATGCCGCGGCCCGCGATGCGGCCTGGCTCGCGCTCCGCGCCCGCTTCGAGCCCGGGGTGGACTGGAGCGGTCTCGAGCGTGAGCGGGTGGCGCGCTGGTACCGCCAGCTGCACATCTTCCTCTACCCCTTCTACTACATCGAATACGGGATCGCCCAGCTCGGCGCGCTCCAGGTCTGGCGCAACAGCCTGGCCGACCCGGACGGGGCGATTGCCGCCTACCGCCGCTTCCTGGCGCTGGGGGCGACCCGGCCCCTGCCGGCCCTCTACGCCGAGGCGGGGGCCCGCCTGGTCTTCGACGCGGCGGGCATGCGGGACCTGGTGCGGCTGGTCGAGGAGACCTGCGAGGACCTGCGCCGTGGGCTGCCCGCGTCGGGTGTTGCGCCGCGACACCGGAAGCGCGAGATTGCGCGCGGTCGGGTGGCGGGTGGGAGCGAGTAGGCAGACATCGGGACCAGGACGGGTATGGCGAAGGAAGAAGGGATCGAGATGGAGGGGGTCGTGCAGGAGGTCCTCCCGGACCGCAACTACCGGGTCCTCCTGGAGAACGGCCACACCGTGCTGGCGTACGCGGCCGGCAAGATGAGCAAGTTCAAGATCCGGGTGCTGGAGGGCGACCGCGTCACCGTGGTCCTGAGCCCCTACGATCTCACCCGGGGCCGGGTGGTCTACCGCCACAAGTAGGCGGAGCCCGCCCCCCTCGACCCAGACGACGAAGGGCCGCTCGGGAGAGCGGCCCTTCGACGTTGGTCCCGTGAGGTCCGGTCCGCCTCAGCTGGCGGCGCGGGTCACGTTCTCCGCGGCGGGTCCCTTCGCACCCTGCACCAGGTCGAACTCGACCCGATCACCCTCCGCGAGGGTCCGGAAGCCCTCCATCTTGATGGCGGAGTGATGGACGAAGCAGTCCTTCTCGCCATTCTCGGGCGTGATGAAGCCGAACCCCTTCGCGTCGTTGAACCACTTTACGGTGCCAGTCATTCGAGCCATGCCTGCCAACTCCTGGTTGTGGTGCGCCGCCCGGCGTCGTGCGGCCGAGCGTGGTTGCCGACGTGGGTACTTCCCGCGCGGCGAAAACGAAAACGCGACCCGTCATCGTCCATGGCGGGCCTGCACTCGCAGATCGGGGGCACTTGACGCATGGAGGATTGGGGATGCGAACCCGGCACAATATCGTGTCCGGCCCCGGCGAGGTCAAGATCCGCGCCGTGGTCTGGGGGACCGGGTTCCCGGCCGAAGCCAGCGCGCGGCGGCGTCGGTCCACGACCGGCCCTCCGCGGCCTGAAGCGGCTGCGCCTCGTAGGCCAGGGCCTGCAGGAACTCGTCCGCACTGGCGAACCGGGCCTCGGGATCGGCGCGGAGCGCCCGGGCCAGCACCGCGGCGAGCGCCGGGCCGATGGCCGGTCGCTCGTCGAGCAGGGGCGGGAGATCGTCCGTCGTCTGCCGGGCCAGGATCTCGTGCGGTGTCCGCCCGGTGAACGGGGGACGGCCCAGCAGGCTGAACACCGCGACCGCCGCGAGGCTGTACAGGTCGGTCCGCTGGTCCACCTTCTCGCCCAGCAGCTGCTCGGGGCTCGCGAACTGGGGCGTGCCGCTGCGGCTGGTGGCCCCGCCGAACCGCCCGTCTCCGCGCAGCGCCAGCGCCAGCCCGAAGTCGGTGATCTTGAGTCCGTCGTGCGGGTCGAGCAGCATGTTCTCCGGCTTGATGTCGCGGTGGACCATGCCGAGCCGGTGGGCATCGGCCAGCGCGGCGAGCCCCTCGCGCAGGAGCTGCAACGTCACCTCCGGGTCCTGCGGGCCGTGGCGCTCGACCTGCTGCGCCAGGTTGGGGCCCTCGATCAGCTCCATGGTGTACCAGATGAGCCCGTACCGGCCTCCGATGTCGAAGATGTCCACCACGTGCGGATGCCGCAGCCGGGCGGCGAGCTGAGCTTCACGCCGGAACCGCTCCACCGCCTCGGGCTCGGCGGTGAGGGTCGAGTCGAGGACCTTCAGGGCTACCACCCGCTCCAGGTGCAGGTCGCGGACCCGGTACACCCGCCCGAACCCGCCGCGGCCCAGCTTGTCCAGCAGCTCGTAGTCGTCCCCCAGCGCGCGCCGGAGCCGTTTCTCCCACGCCGCGTCGCTCTCCAGCGCCTGGGCTCCTTCGGGCGGACCGATGAAGATCGCCTGGCTCGCGACCTCGCCCGCATCCGAGGTGAAGTCCTCGTACATCTCCCAGGCGGTGTGGTACCGCCGGGCGGGATCCGTCTGCAGTGCCCGCGCCAGCAGCCGGTCGAACAACCGCGGGATGGAAGGTCGAAGCTGGGTGGGCGGGGTGATCCGCTCCTGATCTTCCGCCGGTTCCTGGGCGGTGAGCGCGAGATACAGGATCGCGCCGGCCGTGTAGACGTCGCTGGCGGGATCGCCCGACTGGCCGTCCCGGACCTCGGGGGCCATATACGCGATGCCGGTGGAGCGCTCGGACGCGGGGATGGCGGCGATGGTATGACTGGAGTGGCGCAGGTCGGTGAGGGTGCCGCGGCCGGTGGGCCCGACGATGACCGACGACGGCAGGATCCGGCGCACGATGACGCCCCGGCTGTGGGCGTGCTCCAGCGCCCCCAGCACCCCGCGGGCCAGCACGTGCACCTGCGGGATC
>JBFILX010000060.1:0-10550 GCA_041612035.1 Gemmatimonadales bacterium
GAGCGACTCGCCCGCCACGGTGCGCAGGACGAACTGGCCGGGGCGCGCCACGGCGCTCGACCGGCCGACGCAGTTCCAGCTCCGGGCGTGGATCCGCACCAGCTCGTCGGCCAGTCCCGCCGGGTCGGTGTAGCAGGCCCGGGGCAGGGTGCGGGATCCCTGGCGATAGGTCGTGGCGGTGGGGTGGAAGCGGGCCATGGATCAGCCGCGGGCGGTGAAGAGGTCGATCTGGGGCGGATGCAGCGGCATCCCCGCGCCGGTCAGCACGGCGTCCACCCACCCCGGGCGATCGGCGGGGTCGAGCCGGTGGCAGGTGACGTCGAACGCGGACAGCAGGTCGTCGATGACCGCGTCCACCTCCGCCTGGAACGTGGCGCTCACGTCCCGGGTCCCGTCGAACGACGGCTCCTGCAGGATGGGGACCTTGAAGAGCCAGTCGTAGGTAGCGAGCCAGGCCCGCACCACCCCGTCGTACTCGGCCTGCCGCCCGGCCCGGTGCACCAGGTAGGCGTAGTTGTCCAGCACCGACCGGTCACAGATGACGACCTCGTACTGGCTCGCCGCGGCGATCTCGTGGGCGATCTGGGTATGGAGGATCCACGCCTGGGCTTCCACGGTGGTGTCGCGGTTGATGGGCAGGGGACAGCCGCGTGCCACTTCCTTCACGATATCCACGCCCAGGTCGAGCCGCTTCAGCCGCGACGCCAGGTCGAAGCAGAGGGTGGTCTTCCCCACCCCGTGCGAACCGATGAACGCGATCTTCACGCCGCCATCCTCCTACCGTCCATGATCGGCCAGCACCCGCTCCGCCGCCAGCCACCCCGGGCCGCCGAAGCACCCCGGCCCCGGGTGCGCCCCCGCCCCGCCCAGGTAGAGCCCCGCCACCGGCATGCGGTACCGGCCCCACCCGGGCACCGGCCGCATGAAGAGAATCTGGTCCAGGGTCAGCTCGCCGTGGGAGACCGCGCCCTCGGTCACCCCGTACCGGGATTGGAGGTCGCGGGGCGTGAGCACCAGCCGGTGGAGCACCCGGTCGCCGAAGCCCGGCAGCGCCCGGCCGATCGCCGCGGTGACCGTCTCGCCCAGCCGGGAGCGGGTGGCGTCGTCCCACGCGCCGGCCCCCGCGAGCCGGTAGGGCGTGAAGCGCGCGTGGGCGACCAGCACGTGGCGACCCGGAGGCGCCAGGGACGGCCACCGGAGCGAGGGCACGGTGATCTCCACGTGGGGGGCGGCCGAGATCTCGCCGTACTTCGCCGCGTCGGCGGCCCGCTCGAGTCCGTCCACGGTGGGCGTGAGCGAGAGCACGCCGGCCAGGGTGCCGCTGGTGTCCGACACGCCGGGCAGCTGCGGCAGCACGTCGAGGGCGTAGAGCACCGTGCTCCGGGCGCCCCGGAACTTGATGTTCCGCACCGCCAGCAGGAACTCGGGGTCGAGCCAGACCGGGTCCACCAGGTCGAGCAGCGTGCTCGCCGGGTCGAGGGTGGAGACGACGACCGGGGCGGCGATCTCCTCGCCCGAGCCGAGCACGATCCCCGCCACGGCATCGTCGCGCACGGCGATCCGGGCCACCT
Source organism: Gemmatimonadales bacterium (assembly GCA_041612035.1). Taxonomy (GTDB): domain Bacteria; phylum Gemmatimonadota; class Gemmatimonadetes; order Gemmatimonadales; family GWC2-71-9; genus SZUA-320. The sequence goes on from JBFILX010000060.1 coordinate 1,572, forward strand.
CCACCCCCGCCCGGATCGTCACCCCGCGCGACCGGGCCGTCGTCTCCAGCGCGTCCATCAGTCCGCCCGGCCCGTGCCGTGGCGCGGGACGCCCGCGCAGCGCGCCGGCGGGGGCTCCGACCAGGTGGTGCAGCAGCACGAACGAGGTGCCCCCCGAGCGGGGGCCCTGGCGGATGCCCTGCAGGCCGCAGGCGGCCACCGCGGCGCGGAGCGGCTCCGACTCGAACCACTCGTCGGCCAGGTCGTGCACCGGCATGGGGAGCAGCCGGAACAGATCGGTCATCGCCGCCCGGCCGAGGCGCCGGTACGCCAGGCCGAGCCGGACGCCGGTGGCCACCTCGCCCAGCCCGCGCGCGTCGACGTCGGGCGGCGGGGCCTGGTAGAGCCGGGCCAGGAACCCCGCCAGGGCCCCGACCCGCTCGAGGAAGCGGGGCCACCGCTCCGCGTCCCGGGCGGAGTGCCGCCGGATGGCCTCCGCGGCCCGGGCCGGGTCGCGCGGCAGGGAGAGCACCTGGCCCGGGCCGCAGACGGTGGCGTAGGGAACCGCGGGGACCGTGAAGTCGCCGGTGGAGAGCCCCAGCCCCCGGGCCACCTTCGGCGGGACCCATCCGTGGTCCCACGCCAGCGGGGCCACCCCGAACCCCGGCGCGAACTCCCGGACCCGTCCCTCGCCGCCGACCGCCTCGGCCCGTTCCACCAGCAGCACCCGACGGCCCCGACCGGCGAGACGCGACGCCGCCACGAGGCCGTTGGCCCCGCCGCCGATGACGATCGCGTCGAAGGCGGACGCCATGGCTCAGCCGGCTCCCAGGATCGCGCGGGCGGCCAGGTGGCCCGACGCGCCCATGATGCCGCCGCCCGGATGGGTGCCGGCCCCGCACTGCCAGTAGCCCCGGATCGGGGTGGCGTAGCGGGCCCAGCGGGGCACCGGCCGCAGGAAGAAGAGCTGCTGCAGGGCCAGCTCGCCCTGGAAGATGTTGCCCTCCGAGAGCCCGGTGATCCGCTCGATGTCGAGCGGGGTCAGCACCTGCCGGTGCAGGATCAGCGAGTGGAGGTTGGGGGCGTACCGGGCCAGGGTGTCCACCACGGCATCGCCGAACGCCTCCCGCTTTTCGTCGGTCCAGCCGCCCGTGAGATGGTAGGGCGCATACTGCACGAAGATGCTCATGACGTGCATCCCGGGCGGAGCCATGCCCGGGTCGATCATGGAGGGGATCACGACGTCGAGGAACGGCCGGCGCGAGAACTCGCCGTACTTGGCGTCGTCGTACGCCCGTTCCAGGTAGTCCATGCCGGGACTGATCGAGATCGCCCCGCGCAGGTGCCGCCCGTGCGACGGCAGGCCGGTGAAGACCGGGAGGCCCGCGAGCGCGAGGTTCACCTTGCCCGAGCTGCCCCGGAACCGGAACCGGCGCACGGCGTCGAGCAGCTCGCCCGGCAGCTCGCCCGGGTCCACCAGGTCGAGGAAGGTGCGGCGCGGGTCGAGGCCGGACACCACGACCGGCGCGCGGATCTCCTCGCCGCCCGCCAGCACCACGCCCGTGGTCCGGCCACCCCGGACCAGCACCCGTTCGACCGCCGCGTCGGTGCGGATCCCCGCCCCGAAGGCCCGCGCCGCCCGGGCGATGGTCTCGCTGATGGCGCCGGTGCCCCCCTTCTGGAAGCCCCACGCCCGGAACGCCCCGTCGATCTCGCCCATGTAGTGGTGCAGCAGCACGTACGCCGACCCCGGCGATCGGGGACCCAGGAAGGTGCCGATGATCCCGCTGGCGGCCTTGGTGGCCTTGAGGGGGTCGAACCGGAACCACTCGTCGAGGAAGTCGGCGCTGCTCATCGTCATGAGCTTGTACAGCGCGTGGAACCGCTCGGCGCCGAGCGACCGGAAGTGGCCGCCCAGGCGGAGGAGCCCCCGCAGGTCGGAGGGCGCGAGCGAGGTCGGGTCGGGCGGCAGCATGCCGAGGATCGGCTTCACCGCCATCGCCATGTGCTGCATGAGGCGGCCGAAGGGGACCATCGCGTCGGCATCGAACGGGGAATGGCGGCACAGCTCGCGCCGGTTCTCGTCGGGGTCGGCCCAGGAGCCGAGATAGTCCCCCCCATCGAGCGGGGTGACGGTGCTCTCGAGCGGGAGGATCTGCAGGCCGTGCTCGGGGAGCGCCAGGTCGCGGATGATCTCCGGCCGCAGCAGGCTCACCACGTAGGAGAAGACCGAGAACCGGAACCCCGGGAAGACCTCCTCGGTGACCGCCGCGCCCCCCACCAGGTGCCGCCGCTCCAGCACCACCACCTTGCGGCCGGCCCGGGCCAGGTAGGCCGCCGCCACCAGGCCGTTGTGGCCCCCGCCGATGATCACGACGTCGTACCGGTTGGCGGTCATGCGCGCTTGCGGGCGGGGTCGAAGAAGGGGAGCGACCGCACCACGGCATCGGCCTGGACCCGCTCGTGTTCCACCGTCATCTCCAGGCGCACCCGGGTGCCCGGTGCGGCCGACTCCGTCTGCAGGTGCGCCAGGGCGATGGAGCGCTTGAGCAGGGGTGACCAGGTGCCGCTCGAGGCGTACCCCACCCGGGCGGCGCCCAGGTAGACCGGGACGCTGGTGCGCCACGCCATGGTGGGGAGGTGCGGGGGCAGCCGGTGCCGGGCGTAGAGCCGCTCCAGCGACTCCCACTCCACGTCCAGGCCCACGAACTGCCAGGCCGGCCCCCGGGCCCGCTCCTCCCGCAGGGCCCGCCGGCCGGTGAAGGGCCCCTTGGTGGGGCTCACCGCCCAGCCGAGGTTGAGCTCGAACGGAGTGGACGTCTGTCCCGGGATGAGGGCCCGGTGGGCGGAGTGGTAGTCCACGTCGAGCATCACCAGGCCGGCCTCGATCCGGGCCAGGTCCAGGGCCCAGATGCCCGCGGGGGTGATCCCCAGCGGCCGCCCGGCGTTCATGATCGCGTCCCACAGCGCTTCGGCCAGGCCGGCCTCGACCCAGAGTTCGTAGCCGAGGTCGCCGGTGTACCCGGTCCGGGACACCGTGACCGGGATGTCGCGCACCATCACGTCCATCACGCGGAAGTAGCCGAGGTTCCCGAAGTCGGCGGGCGAGGCGCGCTGCATGATGGCGCGGGCCAGGGGGCCCTGGAGGGCGAGCGCGGCGAGCTGTTCGGAGACGTCCTCCACCGTGGCCCGGAGCCCCGCGGCCTGGAGCGCGAGCCAGCGGAGGTTCGAGTCGCCGCTGGTGAGCCGGTAGGCCCGCTCGTCCAGCCGGCTCACCGTGCCGTCGTCGATGACCTTGCCGCGCCCGTCGCACCAGGGGGTGTACAGGACCTGGCCGACCGCGCACCGGGTCATGTCGCGGGTCACCATCCGGTCCAGCAGCCGCTCCGCGTCCCGGCCCGTGATGTGGTACTTGTAGAGCGGGGAGACGTCGATCAGCGCCGCCGCGCTCCGGATGGCGGCGTACTCACGATCCGGGTGGGGGTCGTAGGCGCTCGCGACCTGGTACCCCGCCCACCGCCGCCAGGTCTGGGCCCGGACGAGCGGTGCGGTGCGGGAATGGAACGGGGTGGTCTTGAGCATGCGGACGGAATGTATCCGCGCCCCCGCGCCGTTCCTACGCCCCGTCCGGCCGGCTTGTGCGCCGGGCGGCGCGCCAGTTGCGCCGCATCCCGGTCAGGCCCGGCCGCGCGAGCGGCGTGTCGCCGAACCGCCGCGCGAAGGTCTCGTCATCGAGCCGCTCGAAGTACTCCGGGTCGGCCCGATCGGGGTCGGGACGGGGCGCGTACTCCGCGTGCCGGGTCGGGCGGGCGAACCGCTCGTTCCAGGGGCAGACCTCGTTGCACACGTCGCACCCGAACGCCCACCCCCCCAGGTCGCCGAACGCCTCCGGGATCGGGCCCTTCTGCTCGATGGTGAGATACGAGAGGCAGCGGGTGGCATCGAGCACCCGGGGGGCCGGAAACGCCCCGGTGGGGCACGCCTCCAGGCAGCGGGTGCAGCTCCCGCAGCGGTCCAGCTCGAACGGCGGGTCGGGCGGCAGCTCGAGGTCGGTGAAGACGCTCCCGATGAAGGTCCAGGATCCGAGGCCGGGCCGGATCAGCATGGTGTTCTTGCCGACCCAGCCGAGGCCGGCCCGCTGGGCCAGCTCCCGCTCGGGGACCGGCCCGGCGTCCAGGTAGGGCCGGGCGACCGTGGCGCCCAGCGCCAGGAGGCCTTCCGCCAGCCGGTCGAGCCGGGCCCCCATGGCCTGGTGGTAGTCGGTGCCCCGCGCGTACCGGGCGATCCGGACCCCGCTGCCCGCGGGCGGCTCCTCCCCGGGCGGCAGGTAGTTCTCCAGCACGACCACCGCCACCGACGCGTCGGGGACGATCTCCGCCGGCCGGGCGCGCTTCCGTTCCTGGCGGTGCAGGTAGCGCATGGTGCCGGCCCGGCCGGCCGCCAGCCACTCGCGCAGGGCGGCCGCGCGCTCGCTCGGGCCCAGGGGGGCGACCCCGCAGGCGGCGAACCCCAGGTCCCGGGCCAGCGCCGTCACCGCGTCGCGTGCCGTCACCGGTCGGCCCCGTCCTCGGGTCGCCACACCCCGGTGATCAGCCGGGCCCCGCGTTCGAAGGTCAGGTAGGACCAGGCCCACTGGAACAGGACGAGGATCCGGTTGGCGAAGCCGATCAGGTAGGCGATGTGGACGAAGATCCAGGCGAGCCACGCCACCATGCCCCCGAGCCGGATCCGGCCCAGGTCGGCCACGGCCTGGCCGCGCCCGATGACCGCCAGCTGGCCCTTGTCGGCGTAGCGGAATGCCGGACGCGGCCGGCCGGCCAGGTCGGCGCGGACCACGCGGGCGGCGTGGCGCCCCTGCTGCATCGCCACCGGGGCGATGCCGGGGAGCACGTCGTACCGGGCGTCGTGCGTGAAGGCGGCCGCGTCGCCCAGCACCAGCACCGCCGCGTGGCCCGGGACCGAGCAGTCGGGATCCACCAGCACGCGGCCCTGCCGATCCAGCGGGGCGCCGATCGAGCCCACCAGCCCGCGCGCCTGGTTGCCGGCCGCCCAGATGACGGTGGTGGCCGCGAGGCGCTGACCCGCCGCGACCACCCCGCCCGCGTCCACCTCGGTCACCAGGGTATCGGTATGGACCTCCACGCCGAGACGGCCCAGGGCACGGGCGGCCTTGGCGCTCAGGGCCTCGGGGTACGACGGGAGGACCCGCGGCCCGCCCTCCAGCAGCAGGATGCGCGCGTGCCGCGGGTCGATCCGGCGGAAGTCGCGGCGCAGCGCGAACCGGCTGATCTCCGCGAGGGCGCCGGCCAGCTCGACCCCGGTGGGCCCTGCCCCCACCACGACGAAGGTGAGGTGCCGGGCCCGGTCGGCCTCGGCCTCCGTCCGTTCCGCCCGCTCGAAGGCCATCAGCACCCGCCGGCGGATCTCCAGCGCATCCTCCAGGGTCTTGAGCCCGGGCGCGTTCCCCTCCCACTCCGGGCGCCCGAAGTAGGCGTGCCGGGCGCCCGGGGCCAGGATGAGCCAGTCGTAGGCCAGGACGGTGCCGTCGCCGAAGCGGATCCGCCGTGCGTCCGGTTCGACCGCGGCCACCTCGCCCAGGACCACCTCGACGTTGCGGCGGCGGCGGAGGATGGAGCGGATCGGTTTCGAGATGTCGCCCGGACTGAGGGCCGCGGTGGCGACCTGGTACAGCAGCGGCTGGAAGACGTGGTGGTTGGTCCGGTCGGCCACGGTGACGCGCACCGGGGTGCGCCGGAGGGCCTTGGCGGCCTCGAGCCCGGCGAACCCGCCGCCCACGATGACGACGCGGGGCGCGCTCACAGTCCCATGGTGGTCCGGCGCCAGCGGGCGAACCCGATCACGTCCTCCGCGGGCGGCACCGCGTCTTCGTCGCCGTAGGCCGTGAACATCCGCCAGCGCAGGTAGGTGGGATCGGGAAGCGGCAGGAACGGCGGTCGCCGCCACCAGTCGCGCCGCCGGAAGGCCCAGGCGGTCCGCAGCAGGTCGAGGCCCAGGCGCGGATTGCCGAGGCCCCGGAGCGCCAGGATCAGCGCGAGCCGGCCCCAGCGTCCCCCCAGGCGGCTCGGATCGGACGGCTGGCTCACGGCGGGCTCCGGCATCGGGACGCGTGGAATATACGGCGTCGGCGGGACCTGGAACGTCATGCGACCGCCCGCGCGGCCGCGCTATATTCCGCCCCGACTCGCCCCCGTCCCCGGAGGACCCCCATGACCCGCCCGTCGGCCGGCTATCTGCACGGCCCCCGCATCTCGCCCCGGGGCCTCACCGGCCAGGAGTCGGTGGCCGAGCTGATCGACGGCGCCTTCCTGGCCTACAACGCGGGCCGCCTGCGGGAGGGGTGCCGGCTCTTCACCGACCGGATGCTGGCCCCCGACGCCACGGTGGGCATGAGCCTCACCGGGGCGATGACCCCCGCCGGGCTCGGCATGAGCACCCTGATCCCGCTGATGGAGGCCGGGTTCGTGGACTGGATCGTCTCCACCGGCGCGAACCTCTATCACGACGCGCACTTCGCCCTCGGGCTCAGCATGCACCAGGGCACGCCGTTCGCCGACGACGTGGCGCTGCGCGAAAGCGGCGTCGTCCGCATCTACGACGTGTTCTTCGACTACAACGTGCTGCTCTCGACCGACGCCTTCATGCGCGAGGTCTCGGTGCGGCCCGAGTTCCAGCGGCCGATGGGGAGCGCCGAGTACCACTACCTGCTGGGCGGCTATCTCAAGCAGCGCGAAGCCGCGCTGGGGCTCACCAAGCGCTCGGTGCTCACGGTGGCGCACGACCTGGAGGTGCCGATCTACACCTCCTCCCCGGGCGACAGTTCGATCGGGATGAACGTGGCCGAGCTGGCCCTGGCCGGGAACAAGCTGCGGTACGACCCCTCCGCGGACGTGAACGAGACGGCGGCCATCGTGCTGGAGGCGAAGCGCTCCGGCGGGAAGAGCGCGGTGCTCATCGCCGGGGGCGGCAGCCCGAAGAACTTCGTGCTGCAGACCGAGCCCCAGATCCAGGAGGTGATGGGGATCGACGAGCGGGGCCACGACTACTTCCTGCAGATCACCGATGCCCGGCCCGATACCGGCGGGCTCTCCGGGGCCACCCCGGGCGAAGCGGTCTCGTGGGGGAAGATCGACCCGGACCAGCTGCCGGGCACCGTGGTCTGCTACCTCGACACCACCGTGGCGCTCCCCCTCCTGGCGGCGTACGCGCTCAGCCGGCATGCGCCCCGTCCGCTCCGGCGGCTGTACGGCCGCCGGGCCGCGATGATGGAGCGGCTGATGAAGGAGTACCACGCCGCGAAGGACTTCCGCGACCGCCGGGCCGAGGAGGCCAAAGCCTCCCAGTGAGCCGGTCCCGGCCGGTCTCGGCCCTCTACGGCTGGTACGCCCTGGGTCTCCTCACGACCATCAACGTCGTCAACTACCTCGAACGGAACGCGATCTTCGCGCTGTTCGAGCCCATCAGCCGCGACCTCCACCTGACCGACACCCACCTCGGCTGGCTGGGCACGGCCTACGTCATCGTCTTCTCGCTGGGCGCGCTGCCGTTCGGCATCCTCTCCGACCTGCGCTCCCGCACGGCGGTGACCGCCTTCGGCGTGTCGCTGTGGAGCGCGTTCACCAGCCTCGCCGGGCTGGTGCGCGGGTTCCCGGGCCTGCTGGTGTCGCGCGCCATGGTAGGGCTGGGAGGCGCGGCGGCCAACGCCGCCAGCACCGCGCTGGTGGCCGACTATTTCGTGGGCGCCAAGCGGGCCCTGGCGATGAGCATCTTCACCGCCGGCCTGGCCCTGGGCGGCGTGCTGGGCCTGCTGGTGGCCGGCCAGCTCGAGGCCCTGTACGGGTGGCGGGTGACCTTCATGGCCCTGGGCCTCCCGGGGTTCGGCCTGGCGCTGCTGGCCGCGCGGCTCCGCGACCCGCTCCGGATCCGGCCGCTGTCCTCGCCCCTGGCCCAGCTGCGGCGGCTCGGCCTGGGCACCACCGCCCTGCTCCGGGCCACCGCCCCGCTCAGCCTCGGCCTGGTCGCGGGAGGACTCGCCGCCGCCATCCTCGACCGCTACTTCGGGGCCGGCTCCGCCGCGGACGCCGCCGTGTTCGGGGCCTGCGCCGGGGCGGGCCTGATCGTCACCCTGGTCCGCTGGGTCCGGCAGGCGCACCGGCACGAGGGCGCCGGCGAGGGGCTGGGCACGGCGGTGACCGAGCTGGTGAAGGCGTACCACTTCGTGGTGCGCACTCCCACGCTGGTGTACGTGTTCGTGGGCGGCGCGCTGATCTCGTTCGGGGTCAACGGCCTCATCGGATGGGCCCCGGTGTTCATGACCCGGGAGCTCGACCTCACCGTGGCCGAGGCCACCCTGCTGTTCGGCAAGTGGGGCCTGGTCTCGGGGATCGCGGGGACCCTGTTCGGCGGGGTGCTGGCCGACTGGCTGCAGCTCCGGTTCCGCTGGGCCCGGATCGCGGTGAGCTCGGTGGGCTTCCTCATCGGCGCGCCGCTGGCGGTCTGGCTGCTCACCCTGCGCGACATGACCCTGTGGGTGCCCGTCTTCAGCGCCGCCTTCTTCTTCACCACCTGGTACAACGGGCCGCTCACCTCGGTCATCTTCGACGTCACGCCCCAGCGGATCGGCACCACGGTGGCCGGGGCCTGGCTGCTCTTCATCCACCTGGCGGGGGACGCCATCGCCTTCCCGCTGGTGGGGTTCGTGTCCGATCAGGCCGGCATCGGCACCGCCATCCTGATCCTCCCCGTGGTGACGCTGCTGGGCGCGTTGGTGGCGCTGGGTGGCGTGCGGACCGTCGGGAACGACATGGCCCGGCTGGAGTCGGCGGTCAGCGGGTCGTGGCCCGTCAGCGCGCCTTCGCCATGAGGTCCAGCAGCTCCTGATACATCGCTTCCGCCGCCGCGGGGTCGCCCGACCGGATGGCGGCGGTGGCGCAGTGCCGCAGATGGTTCTGCAGCAGGGCCCGGCCCGACCCGCGGAGGGCC
>JBFILX010000061.1:0-10356 GCA_041612035.1 Gemmatimonadales bacterium
CCCGAGCCGCCCGACCCCGACCTGCCGTGCGAGTACAGCGCCCGGTTCCGGCTCGAGTGCTACAACCGGATCCAGCAGACCGCCGCGCACCAGTTCTACCGTGACTGGACCGGGCCCGACTTCCCCCGGGTCCTGCTGATCGAGGTCCAGCACCCGACCCCGTACTACGACGACTCGTACGCGGTGAACTCCGCCAACAACGGGCCCTACGGCGACGCGATCATGTCCGAGCTGATCCCCGAGGTCGAGCGCCGCTTCCGGGGGATCGGGGCGGGCTGGGCCCGGTTCACCTACGGGGGATCGACCGGCGGATGGGAGGCGATGGCGGTGCAGATGTTCTACCCCGACGAGTTCAACGGGGCCTGGATCGCCTGCCCCGACCCGATCGACTTCCGGGCCTACACCGTGGTCAACATCTACGAGGACACCAACGCCTACTACCTGGCCAGTCGCTGGAAGCGCACCCCCCGCCCCGGCACCCGGGACTGGCTGGGTCACGTGAGCGCCACGCTGGAGGAGATGAACCGGCGCGAGCTGGTGCTGGGCTCGCGGGGCCGCTCGGGGGACCAGTGGGACATCTGGCAGGCGGTCTATTCACCGGTGGGGCCCGACGGCTACCCGATGCCCATCTGGGACAAGCGCACCGGGACGATCGACCGCCGGGTGGCGGAGCACTGGCGGGAACACTACGACCTGGGCCACATCCTGCGGCGCGACTGGGCCACCCTGGGGCCGAAGCTCCGGGGCAAGCTCAAGATCTACGTGGGGGACATGGACAACTACTACCTCAACAACGCGGTGTACCTGGTGGAGGAGTTCCTGCGCAGTGCCGACCCGCCCGCCGACGCCGAGATCGACTACGGCGACCGGGCCGAGCACTGCTGGAACGGCGACCAGACGCGGCCCAACGCGCTGTCGCGGCTCCGGTACCACCAGATGTTCATCCCGCGGATCATGGACCAGATCCGGCGGAATCACCCGCCCGGCGTCGATACGACGAGCTGGCGCTACTGACGGTTACCGCGGGGTGTAGCTCAGGTCGGCCCGCCGCGCGGCGACGAAGCTGGCGCTCCGGAGCACCACCTCGTCCACGACGTTCAGCAGGCGGTCGGCCTCCAGCTCGCCGTACGCCGCGACCAGCGCCTGACGCGTATTGGCCGGGGTGGCGAAGTCCGCCCACTTTTCCGCCGGGCGCACCGTGATATAGGCCGGGGTGCCGGCTCCGTTGATCACCTGCTGGATGAAGTACTTGTAGGGCGAGTTCGCCTTGTCGTAGGCTTCCTTCAGCCTGGCCAGGTACGCCGCGTACTCGGCTGCCTTGCCGGGCCGGATGTAGTTGTACGTCACCCAGCTCAGCGTGGCCGGCGGGTCGCTGGCCGAGGCGCGACCCAGGTCGTCGCGGCGGAGCAGAATCCGGGAGATGACCGACTCGACGAACGGCATGATGTTCACCTGGACGTCGTCGCCGTCCGCCATGCCCTGCTCGGGCGAGAACCGGTCCATGTCGGCCCAACGCAGGTTCCCGTAGCCCACCCGGTAGGTCCCGAACTCGTCACCGGCCACGACCACCGTCACGTTGCTGCCCTTGCGGTCGTCCACCTTGGCATGCCAGGCATTGTGCTTCCTGATACCGGCTTCGAGCTGTTTGGCCATCCCCGGCTTGGCCTTGATCACGTAGAACGCGGTGAGGTTGGCAGCATCCTGCTGGGCATCCGCCTGGGGGGCGAGCAGGGCGAGCGAGGCGAGGGACAACACGATCGATCGAACCATGGCATCCTCCTGATAGGTTGGTGCTCGGGGAACGCGGAGGTTACCGCGGCCCGGCCCCGGCGCCAGAGGGGGGTGCTGGCCCATCGGCGGGCGTTCGGCGTAGGTTCCGTCGTCCCAACACTATACGGATGTCATGTCAGATCTTGATCGGTCGGGGCCGCTGCGGGTGGCCGTCATCGGGGCCGGGCCATCGGGGTTCTTCCTGGCGGAGAAGCTCCTGGCCCAGGACGGGCAGGCGGTGGAGGTGGACCTGCTCGAGCGGCTCCCCACGCCGTACGGCCTGGTGCGGTTCGGCGTCGCCCCCGACCACGAGAAGATCAAGAACGTCACCCGCAGCTTCGACCGCACCGCGGGGCGCCCGGGGTTCCGGTTCTTCGGCAACGTGGACGTGGGCCGTCACGTCTCGCTCGACGACCTGCGGCGGCACTACCACCTCATCGCCTTCACCACCGGGGCCCAGACCGACCGCAGCATGGGCATTCCGGGCGAGGGCCTGCGGGGGAGCCACGCCGCCACGGAGTTCGTGGCCTGGTACAACGGTCACCCCGACTACCGGGACTGCCGGTTCGATCTCGATGCCGAGCGGGTGGCGGTCATCGGGGTCGGCAACGTGGCGGTGGACGTGGCCCGGATCCTCTGTCGCACCCCGGAGGAACTGGCCGCCACCGACATCGCCGATCACGCGCTGGAGGCCCTGCGGGAAAGCCGGGTGCGCGAGGTATTGCTCCTCGGCCGGCGGGGCCCGGCCCAGGCGGCGTTCACTCCGCCCGAGGTGAAGGAGCTGGGGGAGCTGGAGGGAGCCGACGCGGTGGCGCTCCCCGACGAGGTGGCGCTCGACCCGCTGAGCGAGGCCGCGGTCGCCGCGGCGGAGGACACCGCCACCCAGCGGAAGCTCGACGTGCTCCGCGACTTCGCGGGCCGCTCGCCCACCGGCAGGCCGCGTCTCCTCACCCTCCGGTTCCTGGTCTCCCCGGTGGAGCTGGTGGACGACGGCACCGGGCGGGTAGGGGCGATCCGGCTGGTGCGGAACCGGCTGGTCGAGAAGCGGGGCGACCTGCGGCCCGAGCCCACGGGCGAGATCGAAGAGATCCCGGTGCAGCTCGTCTTCCGGTCGGTGGGCTACCAGGGGGTGGCGATCCCGGGCCTTCCGTTCGACGAGCACGCGTGCGTCGTACCGAACGAAGCCGGCCGCGTGACCGACCCGGGCAGCGGCGGCGCGGTGCCCGGGCTGTACGTGAGCGGGTGGATCAAGCGGGGGCCGAGCGGGGTGATCGGGACCAACAAGCCCGATGCGGCCGAGACCGCCGGTGCCATGCTCGAGGATGCCGCGCGCGGCGTGCTGCTCGACCCGGCCGATCCGGGGGCGGCCGCCGTCGAGGCGGTCTTGCGCTCCCGGCAGCCGGACCTGGTGACGTGGGAGGACTGGCGCCGCCTCGAGGCCGTCGAGGACGCGGCCGGGAAGGCGTGCGGCCGGCCCCGCGCCAAGGTGGTGACGGTGGCCGGGATGCTGGAGGCGATCCGGCGGTAGCCCTCGCGCCGCGCCGGACCCCGGTTTCGCCCGTCATTCCGGGCCCTCCGGGGCCGGGCCCGCCGTCTTCACGCAGATTTCAACCGCCGTTCACGCAGACTCCGTCACAATCCGACAGGCCCCTCTCCCATGTACCCGAGATCGCGGGCCGGGGGACGCCTCCGCCGGCCCGGCAGGAGGGTTCTTCATGCGCCCGGACGCGAGCGCGCCTCCCCCCGGCAAGCCCATGGGCGACGCCGGGGTCACCATGCAGCAGCCAGCCCCGGGCTGCCGGTTCCAGCCGGCGCCCGCCCACCCCGGTGCGGATCCCTGGCCGGTCAAGCACCTCGTCCGGGACCGTGTCCACGCCGGCGGGGAGCGGTATCCCTTCCGCCGCCAGCTCGAGATCGGCCGCGACGACGGCACCCGCACGCCCGCGCCGGGCCAGCTGCTCGTCCCTGACCCGGGCGTCTCCTTCCGCCACTGCCTGCTGACGCAGACGGCGGAGGGGGCGTGCTTCGTTCGTGACGTGAGCCGGAACGGCACGCGGCTCGACGGGCGCCGCCTGGTTCCCAACGTCGAGGCGGAGTTCCACGTGGGCCAGGTGCTCGAGATCGGCCACGGATTCCACTTCGTGCTGGAGGGCGAGGAGGCCGCCGCGGACGCGGCCGCCGCCACCCGCGGCGGGACCGAGCTCTCGCCCCAGTTGACCCTGGCCACCGTGCTGGTCGGCGACATCCGTGACTACACCGTCCTGGTCCGGGAGGCGCCGGCCGCGGCGCTCCAGCAGTCGGTGAGCCGGGTCTTCGAGGCGCTCACGGCGGCGGTCGGCGGGCACGGTGGCACGGTGAAGGAGTTCCCGGGCGACGCCATCCTGGCCTTCTGGGAGGGCGACTTCCGCGGGATGATGGCCCTGAGGGCGTGCCGGGCCGCCATCGCACTCGACCTCACGGTGCGGCAGCTGGCCCGCGACCCCGCGATCTGGTCGGTGCCGGGCGCCGCGCTCCGGATGGACTGGGCGCTCGCCACGGGCCAGGTCGTCATCGACTCGTTCGGCGGGGCCACGACGCTCGGCCTGTCCATGGTGGGCGAGCCCGTGGTGCTCGCCTTCCGGCTGGAGAAGTTCGCGACCGACGACACCGGGCCGATTCTCGCCTGCCCCGTCACCCGCGACCTGGTGGGCCGCGCGCTGCGGGCCGCACCGCCCGACGGCCCCCCGCCCGATTTCGCGGACCTCGGCACCATGCACGCCGAGGGGTTCGAGGCGCCCGACCACGTCTTCGCCCTCCGGAGCCCCGATGGCTGACCGGGGGGCCGTCCGGTCCGGCGCGGCCGCCGCAGCCCCCGCTCTCACCCTCGAGGACGGGGCGCGGGTCGGGGTGGTCGGCGGCGGTCCGGCGGGGAGCTTCTTCAGCATCTTCCTGCTGCGGATGGCGGAATCGGTCGGGCTCGACCTGTCCGTGGACATCCACGAGCCCCGGTTCTTCACCCACCGCGGGCCGGCGGGCTGCAATCACTGCGGCGGCATCGTCTCGGAGTCCATGGTCCAGATGCTCGCGGCCGAAGGGATCGACCTGCCGCCCGGGGTCGTGCGGCGCGGCATCGACGCCTACGTCCTCCACACCGACCTCGGCAACGTCCGGATCCGCGCGCCGGGCGCCGAGAAGCGGATCGCCGCCGTGTACCGGGGCAACGGCCCCCGCGAGTCCGAGCCCGTTGCGGTGGCCGGCTTCGACCGCCACCTGCTCGACCTGGCCGAGCAGCGCGGGGCCACCGTGGTTCGGCGGCTGGTGCGGGACCTCGAGTGGGAGAACGGTCGCCCGCGGCTGGTCGGGACCGACGGACGGACCACGACGTACGACCTCGTCGCCATCGCCGCGGGGGTGAACAGCCAGGCCCTGGGCCTCCTGCCGCCGCCGGGCCCGGGCTCCGTGCCGCCGCGGACCCAGAAGACGTTCATCTGCGAGTTCCGGCTCGGCGCCGACGGGGTGGCCGAGTGGTTCGGTGACGCGATGCACGTCTTCCTGCTCGACCTTCCGCGGCTCACGTTCGCGGCCCTGATCCCGAAAGGGGAGTTCGTCACCTGCTGCCTCCTCGGCGACGATCTCGACGACGCGCTGGTCGAGGACTTCTTCGCCCTTCCCGAGGTGAAGGCCTGCTTCCCGGGGTCCGTGGTGCCCCCGCTCGCCTGCCACTGCTACCCCCGCATCAACGTCGCCGCCGCACGGCGGCCCTTCGGCGACCGGGTGGTCTGGATCGGCGACAGCGGCGTCGCGCGGCTCTACAAGGACGGCATCGGCTCGGCCTACCGGACGGCGAAGGCGGCGGCGAAGGCCGCGGTGTTCCACGGCATCGCCGTGGCCGACTTCGAGCGCCACTACTGGCCCGCCTGCCGGTCGCTCGACACCGACAACGCGATCGCCCGGGTGGTGTTCGGGGTCACCCACCTGATCCAGCGTGCCCGGTTCCTCCGCCGCGGGGTCCTCCGGATGACCGCGCACGAGCAGGCGGCCGCCGGCGGGCCCCGGCGGATGAGCGGCGTGCTCTGGGACGTGTTTACCGGCAGCGCCTCGTACGGCGACGTGCTGCGGCGGACCCTGCGGCCCGCTTTCCCGTTGAGCCTGGCCTGGCACCTGGCGGCCGGCAACGCGCCGGGCGGGATGCGTGGCGTGACGGAGGGAGGACCGGATGGCTGACGCCAAGGCGCTGGGCCGGGTCTACGCCGACGGCGAGGTGGTCTTCCGCCAGGGCGACACGGGCGACTGCATGTACACGATCCAGGACGGCCGGCTCGAGGTGCTCGCCGAGCGCGAAGGACGCGAGCCGGTGCGGCTCGCGGTGATGGAGACGGGCGACATCTTCGGCGAGATGGCGATCTTCGAGCGCGAGGTGCGCTCGGCCACGGTGCGCGCGCTCGGCGAGGCCCGGGTGCTCACCATCGACAAGCGGACCTTCCTCGGGCGGGTCCAGGAAGACCCGTCCCTGGCCTTCAACCTCGTGCGCATGATGTCCGCCCGGATCCGGGCCCTCACCGACCGCGCGGGGGAGCGCCGCACGGGCGGCGAGCGCCGGCGCGCGGAACGGCGGGGTGAGGACCGCCGGAAGACCGGACCGTGACCGGCCCGTCCCGCGACCGGCCCGCCGACCGGTCCGCCCTGGCGGCGGCCCGCATCGACCCGGTGCGGGACGAGAAGCTCGCGCCGTGCTGCGCGGGCTGCGCCAGCGGGACGGACGTGCGGGGCTGGATCGCGATCGTGGCCCAGCGCCGGAAGCTGGGCCTGACCGAGGAGGAGGCCTACGGCCGGGCGTGGGCGCACGTGACCGCGGTGAACCCGTTCCCGGCCACCATGGGGCGCATCTGCCCCCATCCGTGCGAGGCGGGATGCAACCGGGCGGGCAAGGACGGGGCCGTCGCCATCAACGCGATGGAGCGGTTCCTCGGCGACTGGGGGCTGGCGCGGGGCCTCGCGCTGCCGCGGCTCGACGAGCCCGGCGTCGTGTCGGAGTCGGTCGGGGTGGTCGGCGCGGGGCCGGCGGGGCTGTCGTTCGCGTACCAGATGGCGCGCCGCGGCTACCGGGTCACCGTGTACGAGAGGGCCTCGACCCCGGGTGGCGCGCTCTACCACGGCATCCCGGAGTACCGGCTGCCGGCCGCGGTGCTCGAAGCCGAGGTCGGGCGGATCCTCGATCTCGGGGTCGAGCTGCGGCTGGACACCGCGGTCGGTCGCGACGTGCCGCTGGCCGCCCTGCGCGACCGGCACGACGTCCTGTTCCTCGGCATCGGGGCCGGCCGCGGCCTCACGCTCGGCGTGCCGGGCGAGGAGGGCACGGGCACGTGGACCGGCACCGACTACCTGGCCCGTGTCAACCGCGGGATGGACGTGGCGCTGGGCGATCGCGTGATCGTGGTCGGCGGCGGCAACACGGCGGTGGACGCGGCCCGCGTGGCCCGGCGCACCGGCGCGGACGTGACGCTGCTCTACCGCCGCACCCGCGAGGAGATGCCCGCCATCGACGCCGAGGTGGAGGACGCCCTGGCCGAGGGCGTGCGGATCGAGTACCTGGCGGCCCCGGTGGAGATCCTCCGGCGGGACGGCCTGGTGCGCGCGGTGGTCGTGCGACGGATGGCGCTCGGCGAGCCCGACGCCTCGGGCCGGCGGCGCCCGGTACCGGTGGACGGGTCGGACCACGAGATCCCCGCGACTGCCGTGATCGCCGCGGTGTCCCAGCGACCCGACTGGGACGGGCTGGACGAGGCGGCGCCGGCCACGGCGTGGGTCGAGGATGCGCGAGACGGCCGCATTGGCGACGGGCTCTGGACCGGGGGCGACACCCGCGGGCTGGGCATCGCCGGGATGGCGATCGGGCAGGGCCGGCAGGCCGCGGAGGCGGTGCACGCGCGGCTGCGGGGCCCGGCGCCCACGCGCCTCGACCCCCGCGAGCCGGTGACGCAGGCCGGCGTCCGGCCCGAGTTCTACCCGCCGCGGGAGCGCGTGGAGCCCCCGCGGCGCCCGCCCGAGACCTGGCGCACCGAGCCCGACGCCGAACTGGAGGGGACGATCAGCGAGGAGGCGTTCCTCGCCGAGGCGGAGCGGTGCTTTTCATGCGGGCAGTGTTACGGGTGCGAGCAGTGTTTCATGTACTGCAGCGCGGGCGGGTTCACGCGGCTGAAAGAGGTGTCGCCCGGCGCCTATTTCGCCCTGAGCCTCGATCGGTGCCAGGCCTGCGGCAAGTGCACCGACCTCTGTCCCTGCGGGTTCCTCACGGCGGGCTAGGCCCCGCCGCTTCCTGACCGCTCCGGGACGGTCAGCGGAGGTCCTTCACGCTGCACCCCCGGACCGCCCCGTCGATGATCCGGCAGGCGAAATCCGCGCAGGCCGCCTCCGCGACGGCTTCGGTCGAGTAGGTCGTCGGTCCCGTGAAGGCCCGGAGCCGCCCATTCCTGCCGATCAGGAGATCGAGCGTCCAGCGAGCCGTACCGCGGATCTGGAAGGTGCGGGGGGTGATCGTATAGCCCCGATAGACGAACAGCCGCACTGGATCCCCTCCCTCGCGCATTCCTGAAATATACCCCGGCGCGGTCAGGCGGGCCGGAGACCATGACCGCCGACCGGCCGGGTCTCGAAACGCTCCCCGAACCCCGCGATCAGCGGCCTGCCCTTCGCCATGGCCTGCTGCACCGCGGGGAGCGCGAGGGACGCCTGGTGACTGGCGCGGTCCTCCCACGCCTCGGTAACCCAGAGGGCGTCGGGGTCTTCCGGGTCCTCGGCCACGATGTAGCTGCGGCAGCCCGGCATGTCCGCGGTGCCTTCGAGCAGGATCGCGATCACGGCGTCCCGCTGCCCGGGTTTGGCGATCATCCGCCCAATCAGACCATGCATCCGCGTTCCCTTTCTGCCGTGGTCATCGCATCGCCTGGGTCCCGGCTTCTGCCTGCAGGGCCCGGGCGGACCGCGCCTACTGCTGCCAGAGTCCGTGGTGGATCCCGCCCTGAACGTAAATGGCGAACCGACCGTGGCCGGGGAGTTCCAGGGGCGGATGGGCGACTTCACCGCCCGCCTCGACCGCGGCGGCGAGGGACGCCTCGACGTCGTCCACCAGCCAGTACGGGCGCACGACCGGCGCTTCGGCTTCGTGCATGGGCGCCCGCGAGACGCCTACTCCTGCCGCAGACCCTGCACCGACACCGCCGCCAGCCAGTGAGTATTGTGCCCCGGCTGCCGGGGCGCCAGCATGCGCATCGCGACCGACGGAGGCTCGGGAGTGGCTTCCTGGGCGGTGACCCGCTATGGTTCCCCGGTCGGGGCACGCCCCGACCCGGTTCCGCCCCTGCGCAGACGGCGGCCTCCCTGGCTGGACCCATTCCAACAATCCATGCGCACCATCAGTACGGCTCCCGTCGGGAACGACGGGCCCGTACGCCTGCAGACAGGATGTCTAGTGCCTTTCAGTACCCTCGAACTCCACCCCGATCTCCTCAAGGGCGTGAGCCAGCTCGGCTTCACCCGCCCCACCCCGATCCAGACGGACGCGATTCCGCCGGCCCTCGCGGGCCGGGACGTGCTGGCCTGCGCCATGACCGGCAGCGGCAAGACGGCGGCCTTCCTGCTGCCGATCCTGCACCACCTGGTCGAGAAGCCACGGGGCACGACCCGCGCGCTCATCATCACCCCGACCCGGGAACTCGCGGCCCAGGTGCTGGAGGATCTCCGCGGCCTCGCCCGCCGGACCCCGGTCACCGCGGCCGCGGTATTCGGCGGCGTCGGCATGGGCCCGCAGGAGACCGCCTTTCGCCGAGGGGTGGACGTGATCGTCGCCACGCCCGGCCGGCTGCTCGACCATCTCCAGTTCCCCTACGCCCGGCTCGACAAGGTCGAGCACTTCGTGCTCGACGAGGCGGATCGCATGCTCGACATGGGGTTCCTGCCGGACATCCGGCGCATCATCCGGCATCTGCCCCCCCGGCGGCAGACCCTCTTCTTCAGCGCCACCATGCCCGAGCCGATCCTGGCCCTGACCCGCGAACTGCTCCAGGCCCCGGCCCGGATCCAGGTCGAGCGGAAGGCCGAGCCGGCCGTGGGCGTGGCCCAGGCGGTCTACCCGGTGAGGCAGGAGGCCAAGGCGGCCCTGCTGGTGCACCTGCTCCGCAGCGGTTCGATGAAGGACGTGCTGGTCTTCACCCGCACCAAGCACCGGGCCGACCGGCTGACCAAGCAGCTGGTGCGGGACGGCGTCCGGGCGGAGCGGATCCACGGCAACCGGTCCCAGGCCCAGCGCACCGCCACCCTGGCCGGGTTCAAGAAGGGGCAGTTCCAGGTGCTGGTGGCGACCGATATCGCCGCGCGCGGCATCGACGTCGAGGCGCTCAGCCACGTGGTGAACTTCGACGTGCCGAACGTGCCCGAGGACTACATCCACCGGGTGGGACGGACCGCGCGCGCGGAGCGCACGGGCGATGCGTTCACCTTCGTGGCGCCCGACGAGGAAGCGGGCCTCCGGGCGATCGAGCGGGCCGTGGGCAAGCGTCTCCCCCGCGTGACGGTGCCCGACTTCGACTACGCCACCCGGTCCGCCGAACG
>JBFILX010000062.1:0-10338 GCA_041612035.1 Gemmatimonadales bacterium
CACCCACGGCTACAACGCCTCGCCCGACCTCCGGTGGGCCTTCCACACCTACTCGCGGTTCGGCGCGCCCCCGGTCACCACCCTGATCGCGCTGGGCACCCATCGGCCGGTGCGGGTGGTGGCGGGCAACCGGGCCCTCTCCGCGCGGGTGAGCGCGCTGGCCCGGGGCCCCGTCGAGTTCCTGCAGGTGCCCGGCGCGGACGGGACGATGCTGGACGCCTGGATCATGAAGCCGCCCGGCTTCGACCCCGCCCGGCGCTACCCGGTGCTCTTCTACGTGTACGGCGGCCCGGCCACCGCGACCGTCACCGACGCCTGGGGAGGCAACCGGTACCTCTGGCACCTGCTGCTCACGCAGAAGGGCTACGTCGTCGTCAGCGTGGACGGCCGGGGTACCCCGGCCCCCCGGGGCCGCGACTTCCGGAAGGCGATCTACGGCCAGCTCGGCGTGCTGGAGACCCTGGACCAGGGCGCGGCGGCCGAGGCGGTCGCGGCCATGCCCTGGGCCGATCGTTCCCGGTTCGGCATCTGGGGCTGGAGCAACGGGGGCTTCATGAGCCTCAACATGCTCTTCCAGCGGGCCGACCTGTACGGCACGGCCATCGCGGTGGCCCCGGTCACCCACTGGAAGTACTACGACACCATCTACACCGAGCGGTACAACGGCCTTCCGCAGACCAACGCCGAGGGGTACGATCGCGGGTCGCCGATCACCTACGCCGGCGGGCTCCGGGGGAACCTGCTCTTGATCCATGGCACCGGGGACGACAACGTGCACTACCAGAACACCGAGGCCCTGGTGAACGCGCTCATCGACGCCACCCGGCCGTTCAGTCTGATGGCCTACCCCAACCGGACCCACTCGATCTCCGGCGGCACCACCTCGGTTCACCTGTACGGCCTGATGGAGCGGTACCTGGACCAGCACCTGATGGGAGGCAGCCCGCTCGCGCCCTGAGCCCACTCGAACCCCGGAGGCATCGTGAAATACGAGGAAATCGTCGAGATGCTCGACTGGGCAGGCGGCCAGGAACAGGCCGTCCGGATCACGACCACCGAGGCCACCGAGGTCGTGGGGATCCCCACGAGCGTGGACACGCACGTCACCGCCCACGAGGTCTACCTCCGCCCGGTGGGCCGGGACGACACCGAGATCGCGATCTCGCTCGGGGCCATCGCCTCGGTCCAGCTCATCTGACCCACCCGTTTCGGGGTGAAACATCTCGGGACGCGGCCTCGTAGGAGGGTTGCCATGCGGTGGGGTGCCCGGGGCCCGGAGGGATGACCGTGGATCCTTCGCTGCTGCGGATCGCCCTCATCGTCGGGGTGATTGCCGCCATGGCGGCCTTCGGATCGACGATCATGTTCGTGGTGGGGCTCCGGCTGGCGCGCCGGCTGGAACGGCAGGAGGACGAGCTGGCGGCGCTCCGGTCGGCGCAGGACGAAGCTCGGACCAGGCTGGCGGAGGTCGAGTCGCGGATGGACTTCGCGGAGCGGCGGCTGGCGGCTCCCCCTACCCCGGTCCCCGGCCGGAAGGACGGGTGAGATGGAAGAAGTGCTGGCCATCATTCTGATCTTCGGCGGCGGGGCTGCGGTGGCGATGTCGTTCAGCCCGCTGGGCCGGGCGCTGGCCGACCGGATCCGGGGGCGGGTGTCGGGGCCCGATCCGGAGGTGATCGCCGAGCTCGACCAGCTCCGCCAGGAGATGCTCGATGTGCAGGAGCGGCTCGACTTTGCGGAACGGCTGATGGCCCAGCAGCGGGAGGCAGGCCGCCTGGAGCCGGGAGGGGAGTGATGAAGCTGCTGACCGCGCTGATGATGATCCTGGCCGCCCTGCTGGGCGGCATCGCGGTCATCCTGAACGCCCCGCCGCACCTGCCGCCCGAGGTGCCGGGCTTCCTGGGCATCGCGTACGCGGTGGCGGTGGCCGTCATCCTGCGCGGGCCGATCGGGCGGGCCCTCGTGGGCCAGCTGGGGGGCGATCCCGGCGGCGACACGACGAACCGGCTCTCCGCGCAGGTCGACGAGGTGCTGGACGAAGTCCGGATGCTGCGGCAGGAGCACCTGGAGCTGCACGAGCGGGTCGATTTCGCCGAGCGGCTCCTGGCCCAGCACCGCGCCGGTGACCTGGCCGGCGGGGAGAGGACGCCATGAGGGAAGAGGAATTCGTCCTGCTGATGGTGGTGGTGCTGTCGGGCATCGGGATCCTGCTGGCCGTGATCCTGGGCCCCATCGGCAAGGCCATGGCCCGGCGGATCGGCGGGCGCACCCAGCCCGACCCCGCCCAGCAGGCGATGCTCGAGGACCTGCACGCCCGGGTGGACGACCTCGGCGACCTGCGACGGGAAGTGAGCGAGCTGCAGGACCGGCTCGACTTCGCGGAGCGGGTGCTCACCCGGGGCGGCGGCGAGGCGAACGCGGCGCCGCCCGGCCGGCTGGGCGAGGGGGCCCGGTGATGGCGCTCTGGCAGGTGCCGGCCCCGCCGCTTCCGCCCGAGTTGCCGATCGTGGTGGGGGGCGGCATGCCCGAGTGGGTGGGGGCGGTCGTGGTGGTCGTCGTGGTGGTGGGCGCGGTGCTCCTCTACCCCCTGCTGAGGGCCCTGGCCCGGCGGCTGGAGGGGAAGGGCGGGGTCGGGCGGGACGAGCTGGACCAGGTGCACGAGCGGATGGGCGAGCTGGAGGCGCTCGAGAACCGGGTGCTGGAGCTGGAGAACCGGGTCGAGTTCTCCGAGCGACTGCTGTCCAGGGTCCGCGGTGATGCGGAGCCGCCGCGATGACGGAGCTGGGCGAGTTCGCCATGTGGCTCGCGATCGGGGTGGGCCAGGTGGCGTTCTGGCTCGCCCTGAGCCCGGTGATCCGGGCGCTGGCCGACCGGATCTCGGGGAAGACCAGGCCGGGCGGGCTGGACCAGGTGGAGCTCCGGCTCCAGGCCCTCGAGGAGCGGAACCCCGTCACGGGCGAGGTCGAGCTGCAGCAGCAGCGGCTGGCCGAGCTGGAGGAGCGGCTGGACTTCACCGAGCGGCTGCTGGTCCGGCAGCGCCAGGAGCTGGGCGGGGGCCCGCCGGCATGAGGAGGAGGCGATGAGCATGAACAGCTCGGACGCGGCGTGGGCCACGGCGGTCACCGTACTGGGCGGGATCCTGCTGACCGGGTACGTCTTCCTGGCCCGCTCCCTTGGGGAGGGGTTCGCCATTCCGGTCGGGATCATCACGGCGGTGGCCGCGATGGTGGTGCTCCGGGGACCGGTGGGGAAGGCCCTGGGCCGGCGGCTGGAGGGCGGCGCGGCCCAGCCGCCCAGCGAGGAGGTGCTGCTGGAGCTGGAGGACCTGCGGGGCCGGCTGCTGGAGCTGGAGGAGCGCATGGACTTCTCCGAGCGGCTGCTGGCCAGGGGTCAGCATCAACCCGTCCGGGGACCTGAGTGACCGGGACGGGCCACCCAAGCGGAGGAGGGTCACGATGACGACCCGGGAGGACATCCAGTCCTACCTTGACCGGCTGGACGGCGGGGCCCACGCCGTGCGCGAGGTGGAGCCCGGCCTCTGGCTGGTGCACCCGGCGGGCGGCGGGGCCGAGGTGGTGGTACACTACAACCCGCCCGTGGTGGTCCTGCGGGTGCGGGTCATGGAGCCGCCCGGCGAGGCGGCGCTCCGGGGCGACCTGTATCAGCGGCTGCTGGAGCTGAACGCGCACGACCTGGTGCACGGGTCCTACGGGCTGGAGGGCGACCACGTCGTCCTGACGGATACGCTGGAACTCACGCACCTAGATTTCGAGGAATTCCAGGCGAGTTTCGACTCGATCCTCCTCGCGCTCGCGTCCCATCTCGGGGCCCTGGCGCCGTACCGCGAAAGGTGAGCCCGATGGGCATCTTCGAACGCATCGCGACGCTGTTTCGGTCGAACCTGAACGACCTGATCTCCCGGGCCGAGAATCCCGAGAAGATGCTGAACCAGCTGATCGTGGACATGAAGAGCCAGCTGGGCAAGGCGAAGCAGGAGGCCGCCGCGGCCATCGCGGACGAGAAGCGGCTCCAGGCCGAAGCCGAGCAGCTGAAGAAGCAGGCGGAGGACTGGGAGCGCCGCGCCATGCTGGCGGTCCAGGAGGGCCGGGACGACCTGGCCACCCAGGCCCTGATGCGCTACAACGAGTCGCTGCAGGGGGCCCAGTCGCTGCACGAGACCTGGCTGCGCCACAAGGCCGAGACCGAGCAGCTCAAGGTCTCGCTCCGGCAGCTGCACGACAAGATCGAGGAGGCCAAGCGCAAGAAGAACATCCTGGTCGCCCGGGCCAAGCGGGCCGAGGCCCAGCAGCGGATCCAGCAGACCATGGCCGGGATGGGCGACAAGAGCGCGTTCGAGGCCTTCGACCGGATGACCGAGAAGATCGAGGACATCGAGCGCAAGGCCCTGGCCGCCGCCGAGCTGCAGCAGGAGTTCGTGGGCGAGGACCTGCTGCAGCAGTTCAAGGCCCTGGAGTACAAGGGCTCGGCCGAGCAGCAGCTGATCGAGCTCAAGGCCAAGATGGGTCTGCTCGCCCCCGGGGCCGAGGCCACCCGCCAGCTGGGCAAGGGCGCTGCCCGGGAGGAGATCCAGGAGGCCGAGGTCGTGGACGAGGCCGACGACCAGGTCTGACCGGAGCCCTCGCCGGCCCTCCCGTCCCGGGAGGGCCGGTCGCCTTTCGCCCCCACCCCATCCCCGCATGCCTCCCCAGCGCTTCCTCATCCTGGCCGACGGCGACTTCTCGCCGATGACCTCGAAGACCGCCAACTCGGTGATCCGCTATCTGCCTGACCGCGTGGTGGGCGTGGTGGACCACGTGACCGCCGGCCGGACCGTCCAGGACGTCCTCGGCTTCGGCGGGGCGATCCCCGTGGTCGGGACCATGGCCGAGGGGCTGGCCCTCCGTCCCGACGCGGTGATGATCGGCATCGCCCCCATCGGGGGCCGGCTGCCGGACGCGTGGCGGGCCTGGCTGCTCGATGCCCTGGACGCGGGCTGCGACCTGTGGAGCGGGTTGCACACCTTCCTGGGCGACGATCCCGCCCTGGCGGCCCGCGCGCAGGAACGGGGCCGCACCATCCTGGACACCAGGCGCCCCCCGCCCGACCTGCCCGTCTCCTCGGGCAAGGCCCGGCTGGTGGAGCCGCTGGTGGTGCTCACCGTCGGAACCGACTGCAACGTGGGCAAGATGACCTGCCAGCTGCAGCTGGTGGCGGGGCTCCGCGCCCGCGACCTCCGGGCCCGGTTCGTGGCCACCGGCCAGACCGGGATCTTCATCGAGGGGTGGGGGATCGCGGTGGACGCGGTGGTGGCCGACTTCATCGGGGGCGCCGCGGAGCGGCTGGTCCTGGAAGGCGCGAAGGACGCGGACGTGGTGCTGGTGGAGGGGCAGGGGAGCATCAACCACCCCGGGTATTCCGGGGTCACGCTGGGCCTCCTGCACGGGTCGTGTCCCGACGCGATGATCCTCTGTCACCAGGCCAGTCGGCAGTACCTCAGCGAGTACCGGGGCCGTGACTGGCTCCGGGTGCCGGCGCTCACCGACTACGTGCGGCTCTACGAGGCGATCGGGTCGGCGGTGCACCCGACCCGGGTCATCGGCATCTACCTCAACACCTACGACCTGACCGACGAGGAGGCCCGGGCGGCCTGCCAGCGGGCCGCGGCGGAGACCGGGCTCCCCTGCACCGACACGGTGCGGTTCCCCGACGACCACTGCCTGGTGGACGCGATCGCGGCGGAACGAGACCGCTACCTGGCCCGGCGCGCCGGCTAGCCGATCAGGTCGGCGGCCCGCTCGGCGATCGCCACCGTCGGCGCGTTGGTGTGGGCGGAGATGATCGTCGGCATCACCGAGGCATCGGCCACCCACAGCCCGTCGAGCCCACGGACCCGGAGCCCCGGGTCGACCACCGCACCGTCGTCGCTCCCCATCCGGCACGTGCCCACCGGATGGTACAGGGTCTGGGCCTCGGCCCGGATCGCGGCCGCGAGGGCCTCGGCCGACTGCAGTTCCGCCCCGGGGACCAGCTCCTTGCCGCGAAACGGCGCGAACGCCTCGTCCATCGCCAGCCGGCGCGTCCACCGGGCGCCTTCCACCAGCAGGTCGAGGTCCCGGGGATCGGCCAGGTAGTTGGCCTCGATGCGGGGCGGGGCCGCGGGGTCCGCCGGGTCGAGGGTGATCCGGCCCCGGCTTTCGGGCTGCAGCAGCACCGCCGCCACCGTGAACGCCGGCCCCGGGGGCGGATGGAAGCCGTGGTCCCGGAAGTACACCGGCGCGAAGATGATCTCGACGTCGGGCACCGGCGCGCCGGGCCCGACCTGCAGGAAGGCCCCCGCCTCCGCCACGTTGGACACCAGGGGGCCGTGCCGGAAGAGCAGCCAGGCGAGCCGGTGCCGCAGCCCCTGGGCCCGCTCCAGGGTGAACCCGCGCCGGGCTTCCCAGAGGGTGCCGGCGGCGAGGTGATCCTGCAGGTTGCGACCCACCCCCGGAAGGTCGTGCCGCACCTCGACCCCCGCCGCCCGCAGTTGGTCGGCCGGGCCGACGCCCGACCGAAGGAGGAGGGTCGGCGAGCCGACCGCGCCCGCCGACACCGCCACCCCGGTGCCCGCGCGTGCCTGGACGGCGCCATCGGGTCCGCGCAGGCGCACGCCGACCGCGCGGCGACCCTCGAACACGATCTGCTCCGCCGTATGCCCGGTGAGGATCCGCAGGTTGGCCCGATGCCGGGCGGGGGCCAGGTAGGCACCGGCGGTGCTCTGCCGCTCGCCCCGGTGGATGGTCGTGTCGAAGAGCCCGGCCGCCCCCGGGTGGGCGCTGTCGGCCGCGGGCGCCGCGCCCAGGCCCTGGGAACGGGCGGCGGCAAGGAAAGCCGCGGTGAGCGGGTTGACCGTGACCGGTTGCGAACGCCGGATGGGGATCCGGTCGAACCAGGGCGCCAGGTCGCGCCATCCCCAGCCGGTCGCCCCCTGGGCCGCCCAGCGATCGTAGTCCCCGGGGTGGCCCCGGGTCCAGATCATGGCGTTGAGCGCGCTCGACCCGCCCAGCACCCGACCGTGGGGCCAGAAGAGCCGCCGCCCGTCCAGCCCCGGCTCGGGCAGGGTCTCGCTGGCCCAGTCGAGTTCGGTCCGGAACAGGGTGCTGAAGGCCGCCGGCACCTTGATCTCCCGCCGCCGGTCGGGCGGGCCGGCCTCGACGAGGAGCACCCGGCGCGCGGGGTCCTCGCTCAGCCGGGCCGCCAGCGCCGCACCGGCCGAGCCGGCGCCCACCACGATGAGATCGGCCTCGTAGGTCATCGCCGTCGTTCCCCCGAAACGACCGCGGGGCCGGTGGCCCGGCCCCGCGCCCGCCGGGCCCCTCAGAAGGGTTTGAAGCCCGGACTGCCGAACCGCTCCAGCTGGAAGAGGTCGAGCAGGGGGTAGGCGTAGGCGATGATCACCAGGATCACCGCCACCACGAACCAGAGCCCCAGCCGGTCCCAGATCCCCATGGGCTGACCGCCCTCGGGGGCCTGGAGGGGCTCCGCCCATTCGATCGACTCGGGCGCGGTCCGGCGCCCGGCGAGCAGCGTCCCCAGCATCACCAGCACGAAGAACCCGGCGCTGGCGAAGAG
The DNA here is from genome assembly GCA_041612035.1 of Gemmatimonadales bacterium. Lineage (GTDB taxonomy): Bacteria > Gemmatimonadota > Gemmatimonadetes > Gemmatimonadales > GWC2-71-9 > SZUA-320. Next base: position 7,612 of record JBFILX010000062.1, read on the forward strand.
GAAGACCCCGCCCAGCGCCGACACGGTGGTCAGCGCTTCCCAGCTCCGGGCCACCTCGGCCCCGCCGTACGAGGTCTCGAACACCCGGCGCGGCAGGCCCATCAGCCCCGCGACGTGCCCGGTGAAGGAGAAGAGGCCCATCCCGATGAACCAGAGATAGGGCTGCACCCTGGCCAGCAGCCCCAGTTCCAGCTCGCGGCCCGCCACCTTGGGCACCAGCCAGTAGCACGCGCCCATGAAGGTGAGCGCCGCGGCGCTGCCCACCGTGAGGTGGAAGTGGGCCGCCACCCAGGCGGTGTTGTGCACCACCGAGTTCAGGGTGTACGCGGCGTTCACCGCGCCGCCGAACCCGCCCACCATGAACAGCAGCCCGGCCAGCAGCACCGAGGACAGGGTGGGGTTCCCCCAGGGCAGGGTGCGGAGCCAGCCGAACAGTCCCGTCCCGCCGCGGAGCCGTCCCGCCACCTCCAGCGAGGCGATCACGGTGAAGGCGGTCACCAGGCTGGGGAACGAGATGGCCATGGTGTTGAAGGTGTGGAACAGCTTCCAGGCTGCCGGGATCCCGGGGTCCTGGAACTGGTGGTGGAATCCGACCGGGGTCGAGAGCACCAGGAAGAGGGTGAAGACCATCCGGGCCAGCGGGTCGGAGAAGAGCTTGCCCCCCGCCTCGCGGGGGGCCACCGCGTACCAGATCGTGTAGGCCGGCAGCAGCCAGAAGTAGACCAGCGGGTGGCCGAAGAACCAGAAGAGGGTCCGGGCCAGCAGCGGGTCGATCCGGTCGAGCAGGCCGAGCGACCAGGGGATGAGCTGGAAGAGCATCTCCGCGGCCACTCCCAGCGTGGCCAGCAGCCAGAGCATGGCGTTCACCGCGGTGGCGTGCATGGCCAGGCTGGGCGCCCGGCCCTGGCCGCGGTGCCGGGCGTCGCGCCACGAGGCGATCATGCTGGCCGCCCACCCCCACGACCCGACCACCACCAGGGTGAGCCCGATGTAGAACGCCGGGTGGGCCTGGAGCGGGGGGTAGAAGGTGTAGAGGACGCTGGCCCGGAAGGTGAGGATCGCCCAGGCGGCGCTCACCACGCCCGCCAGCGCCAGGAAGAAGCAGGCCCACTGCAGCCTGGGCCAGCGGATCGTCCCGTTCTCCCGCTGGGTGGTGGCGTACCCGAGGGCCATGATGAAGAAGGTCGTGAACACCAGCGCCATGAGGACGCCGTGCGCGGTCACCGACATGTAGTACATGCGGGTGGACCGGTACGGCACCTCGAGGTTGGCGCGGGACAGCGCCTGCATGAGGGCCATGGCCGCGGCCACCCCGAAGGCCAGGACCGACACCCAGACGTTGGCGAGGATGAGCCGGTTAGTGCCCCGCATGGCTCACCTCCTCCGCGCCGGACGCCGCCGCGCTGGGGCCCGCCGCCACCGGCGGCGTCCACTGGTCCTTCGGCACCACGAGCAGGCGGCCCGCCATCTGGTGATGGCCCAGGCCGCAGTACTCGTTGCAGGCGATCAGGTATTCCCCGGCCTCGAACTCGGTCGTGAACTGGCTGACGTACCCGGGGATCACCATGGCCTGACCGTTGGTGCGGACCACCTGGAAGCCGTGGATCACGTCCACCGAGGTCAGGTGGAAGGTGATCGGGGTGTTGGCCGGCACGGTCATCTCGGCCGGCAGGAAGACGAAGGTGAGGCTCACGACCCAGGCGTGGACCCGGCCCTGTTCGTCCACCCGCACGCCCTGGGTGGCGAACCGCTGGTCCCGGAGCACCGTGGACGGGTCGATGGTCTCGATGTGGCTGGGCGGGTGGTGGTCGGCCCGGAGCGCCCCGTTGGCCAGGCTGCCGAAGAAGACCGCCAGCATCAGGCCGACCGCCCACATCCAGATCTTCTCGTAGAGGTCGACGTTCATGGGGTCACCGGGTGGCGGGCGAGGTAGATGCCGATGTAGATGGCGAACCAGCCGACCACGAACAGCACCGCATACAGCCCGACGAAGGCGAAGGTCCCGATGGGATGCTTCGGCAGGCCCGGCGGCATGTGCGACATGCGCTCCTCCGGAGGTGTCTGGTGATGGGTGAGGGTGAAGCTACCCCGCGGCCGTCCCCGCGCCAGCCGGGCCCTGCGCGGCCCGCAGGGCGTTGGCGATCACGGCCAGGTCGATCCCTTCCTGCAGCACGGCCCCCGCGGCGGGCGGGATGTAGCCGAACGCGGCCACCGCCATCGCCGCCAGGCTGAGCCCCAGCCCGACCGCGAGGCTCTGCCGGGCGATCCGCATCGTGCGCCGCGCGATGACGACGGCCGCGCCGGCCAGCCGCAGGTTGTCCTCCAGCAGGACCACGTCGGCCGATTCGGCCGCGATCCCGCCGCCGTGCTCCGCCAGGGCCACGCCCACGGTGGCGGCGCTCAGGGCCGGCGCGTCGTTGATGCCGTCGCCCACCATCAGGACCCGGTGGCCCTCGCGCCGCAGCCGCTCGATGTAGGCGACCTTGTCGCCCGGGAGCAGGTTGCCGGCGATCTCCACCAGCCCGACGCTCCGCGCCAGCGCGGCCACCGCGTCGGGATGGTCGCCCGAGAGGATCACCTGCCGCTCCAGGCCCAGTGCCCGCAGGTCCCGGAGCGCGTCGGCGGTCTCCGGGCGGGCGCGGTCGGCGAAGGTCACCACCCCGGCCGCCGCGCCGTCCACCGCCACGTAGGCGTGCAGCCCGCTCCGCCCCCCGCGTCCGGCCTCCA
>JBFILX010000063.1:0-10261 GCA_041612035.1 Gemmatimonadales bacterium
CTGGTCCGCACCGCCTTCAACGACAGCCAGGTGATGTACTGGGAGCCGGCCAAGTACGTGGCCCGGCTGCGGACCCTGAAGGAGGACGATGCCCCCCTGCTCCTGGTGACGAACCTCGGCGCCGGACACGGCGGGGCCTCGGGGCGGTACGACCGGCTGCGCGAGATCGCGCTCGACTACGCCTTCGTCCTGGCGATGACCGGCGTCGCGGAGCCCGCCTAGGACGGGCCGGCGGCCTCCTGCTTCTTGCGCCAGTAGCGGGCCAGCCCCACCCAGTTGCCGGCCAGCACCTCGCGCCGCAGGAAGGGCTGCGCGGCCGGCGGCAGCAGCGCCCGCATCCCGGGGTACACCTCCTCGGCGAAGGCGTCCGCGCGGTGCTCGTCGGTGCCCGGGAGGTCGAGTGAGGCCCGCACCCGTTCGCTCCAGTCCGACAGCCGGCCGGCGTGCTCCGCGATGTACGCCGGGGGGTCCTCCACCGGGCCGAAGTGGGTGACGAAGAGCCGGGTGGGACGCCAGGCCAGGATCCGCTCGCCGCTCGCCAGCATCTCCTCCACGTCGATGTCGGGTGGGGGGGTGACCGGGACGGGATGGGTGCTCCCCGGGAGCTGTTCCCCCACCACGTCGCCGGTGAACGCGATGCCGTGATCGCCGTCGAGGTAGCTCACGTGGTGCCAGGCGTGCCCCGGCGTGTAGGCGACCTCCACCTGCCGGTCGCCGAAGCGGAGGGTCTCCCCGCCGCTCAGCGGCTGGATCCGGTCCTTCGGCACGGGGACCACCTCGCCCCACAGCCGCTCCATCTGGTCGCCGTAGATCATGGCCGCGCTCCGCAGCAGCTTGCCCGGATCGGCCAGGTGGGGCGCGCCCCGCTCATGCACGTATACCCGGAGGCGGGGCTGGCGGCGGAGCAGCAGGCCGGTGGCGCCCGCGTGGTCGAGATGGATGTGCGTGATCAGGAGGACCCGGACGTCCTCGATCGTGGCGCCGTAGCCCCGCAGGGCCTCGTCCAGGCGGGGAAGCGTCGTGGAGGGACCCGGGTCCACCAGGGCCAGGCCGTCCCCGGTTTCCAGGAGACAGGTGGCGATATGACCCGGTTCGTCCAGGTACTCGAGGTCGATGAGCGCGGTGCGCGCGGCCACGGGCTGCACGGCGGCAAAGATAGCCCGCTTGCCGCCGCCGGGTCCGGCGGGGCAGGTTTGGCCATGACCCCTGTCCGTCGTCTCGCCCTGGTGATCACCCTCTCCGCCCTCGCGGCCGGGCACCTCCCGGCGCAGGAACCGGCGTGGGACCCGATCTCCAACGCGGGCATCGTGCGCGCGTCGGGCCAGGTGGACTCCGTCTTCATCGACCGGCTGGTGCCCGAACACTACGTGAAGGGCGGCGACTGGGTGAGCTACCTCGCGGCCCGGCTCGGCGCCGTGCCGATCCCCGAGCCGAGCGGGATCCGGGTCACCGTGGACTCGACCCGCATCCTGGTGCGGGGCCGCATGGTGGATCTGCCGGAGGAGACCCGGTCCCTGTTCGGGCCGCTGCAGATGTTCGCCGACAGTACGACCACGCTGGAAGCCGAGGTGGTCATGGCCCCGACGGGTCCGGGGGTCGTCCGGTTCGTGCTGACGGTCATCCGGGTGAACGGTTTCGCGATCCCCGAGACCTTCCTCCAGCCGTTCCTGGCCCGGGTGGGGCGCCAGTACCCCGTGCTCACCAAGACCGGCCGCGAGCTGCTGGTGGCGGTGCCGGAGGACGGCCGCGTCCGGCTTTCCGGCCGCGGGGTGCACCTGTGGATCGAGCCGGTGGCGGCCGCGGCGCCTCCGCGGCGGCGATGACCGCGCTGCGCCTGGCCGCGGCGGCGTTGCCGTGCCTCGTCGGGCGGCCGGATGACGCTCACCGTGACGCTCGCCCCGGGTGATCAAGTGTCTGTAGTGAGTGCAGCCATCGCCTGCCGGATGCGTCCGGGCCGGTTGGTGATGATCCCCGACACCCCGCGGGCCCAGAGGGTCGCGGCCCGATCGGGGTCGTCCACCGTCCAGACATGCACCGGACGGCCCGCGGCCCGGGCGGCGCTCACCACCCCGTCCGTCGGGATCTCCAGCCGGTCCTTCCAGTAGTCCGGCACCGCATAGCAGAGGCACGCGGCCGCGCCGGGCCCCAGGCCGAGGCGGGCCCGGAGGTAGAGCGCGAGGATGTCGCGCCGGCTCGCCCCGCGCAGGAACGGGGCCCGGGCGAATGCCCGGAGCGCCCGGCTCCGGAACGATGCGACGACGCACCGGCCGGTCGCCCCCTCCCGCTCCAGCACCATGGCCACCGCCTCCTGCGCCTCGGCCACCTTGATCTCGATCAGCACCGGGAGGGCGGGGAAGGCGCGCAGCACTTCCGTCAGGGCCGGTACCCGGACCCCGCGGCCGGCCCAGCGACGCTCGCCGCCCGGCCCGGTGAATCCGGCCCCCGCGTCGGCCGCCTGGATCTCCGCCAGCGGGAGAACGCGTACCTGGCCCCCGCGGTCGGTGGTCCGGGCCAGGGTGGGGTCGTGGATCACGACGGGCACCCCGTCACCCGAGAGGTGCACGTCGAGCTCGAAGGCGTCGGCCCCCTGTTCCACCGCGAGCGCGAAGGCCTCGAGGGTGTTCTCCGGCGCGTCGGCGGAGGCGCCGCGGTGGGCGACCACCAGCCGGCGCGAGGGATCGAGCAGGGGGTTGCGGGCGGTCACCGACGGACCGGCCGGGATCACAGCCGCCGCATCAGGACGCCATGCACCCGATGGTCCTCACCCTTTCGGAGGATCAGGTCGGCCCGGCTGCGGGTGGGCAGGATGTTCTCCCGCAGGTTCCGGCCGTTGATGTCCCGCCAGACCGCGCGGGCGAACCGGCGCGCCTCCGGGACCGACAGGTCGGCGAAGCGCCGGAAATAGGAGCGGGGGTCGCGGAAGGCGGTTTCCCGCAGCGTCAGGAACCGCTCCTCGAACCAGCGCCGGATGTGCCGCTCCTCGGCATCCAGGTAGATCGAGAAATCGAAGAAGTCCGACACGAACACCTGGGGCCCCTTCCGGGGCGGCGGGCTGCCGGTGTAGAGCACCGTGAGCCCCTCCAGGATCAGGATGTCGGGCCGCTCGACGACCTGGGTCCGGTCGGGCACGATGTCGTAGCTCAGGTGGCTGTACACCGGGGCCGAGGCGCGGGCCCGGCCCGACTTGACGTCGGACAGGAACCGCACCAGCCGGCGCAGGTCGTAGCTTTCCGGGAACCCCTTCCGCTGCATGAGTCCCCGCCGCTTGAGGACCCGGTTGGGGAAGAGGAACCCGTCGGTGGTCACCAGGTCGACCCGCGGGTGACCGGGCCAGCGCGCGAGCAGGGCCTGGAGCACGCGCGCGGTGGTGCTCTTGCCGACCGCCACGCTGCCCGCGACCCCGATGATGTACGGCACCTTGGGCGTGCGCCGGCCGAGGAACCGGCCCACCGTGCCGTGCAGCTCCTGCACCGCCGCCACGTGCAGGCTGAGCAGGCGGGAGGCCGGCAGGTAGATGTCGGTCACCTCCCGGAGCGACATGGGCTCGTTCACGCCCCGAAGCCGCTCCACGTCCTTGTCGGTGAGGGTGAGCGGCGTCGAGTCCCGGCGCCGCTTCCAGGCGGCCCGGCTGAACTCGACCCAGGGCGACGGCTGGGTCGGGGTGAAGGTCTCCGGGGGGCGGGTGATCAGCGGCTCCGGAGGGAGCGCCGGATCAGCCAGCGGCCGTCCGGCGTCTGTTGCCAGAAGGTGACGTAGCGGACGACCTCCTGCCGCGGCGTGGCGGCCGGGTCCCGGCGCGGGACCAGGGTGTAGCGCACCGTGCCCGCCTCGTAGGCCCGGTCGCCCGCCACGTCCATGGTCTCGGTCGCGGTGTCGGTGGCGAGGATCGAGTCGGGGCGCTCGGCGATGACCCGGGCGAGGTACTGCCCGATCGCCTCGGCGCCCACCACGTCGCCCGCCGGGGTCATGAGCACGGCGTCCTCGGTGTACATCCCGGCGAGGGCGTCGGCACGACCCTGGCTGAACCAGTCTCCCCAGCTGACGTTCATCGCCACCACGGCACCCATCACCGCCGCCGGCGCCGGGCGGGCCCCGGCCGCCTCGGGGTCCGGCCCCGGGGATGGCGTGCACCCGGTGACGGTCAGCAGGAAGGCGGCGACCCCGGACAGGGCGCGCCGCGGCAGGTGCGGCATGGGCGGACTCCCCTCTGGACGGGAGGATTGTACCGGGTCGAGGTCGGCTTGTGCCAGATGGGTCACGCCGCCACAGTTCTCCCGATGCGCTCCCGCCGCTCCTTCCTGCGCGCCACGGCCGCCGCCCTCGCCGCGGTTCCCCTGCTCGCGGGACGGCGGGCCCGGACCGACCTCCTGGTCCGCGGCGGCACCGTGATCGACGGCACCGGCCGTCCACCGTTCCCCGCCGACGTGGCCATCGCGGGCGACCGGATCACCGCGGTCGGTCCCGACCTCCCGCGCGACGGCGCCGAGGTGCTCCCGGCGGAGGGACTGATCGTGGCGCCCGGCTTCGTGGACATCCACTCCCACGGGGACGGGACCCTGCGGCAGGATCCGCAGGCCGAGTCGGTCATCCGCCAGGGCATCACGACCATCGTGGTCGGACAGGACGGCACTTCGCGGGACGGGCTCCTCGCCACCGTGACGGAGGTCCGGCCGGCGGTGAACGTGGCGACGATGGTGGGCCTGGGGTCGGTGCGGGCCGCGGTCATGGGCGACGCCGCGCGGGCCGCGAGCCCCGCCGAACTGGCCCGGATGCGTGCGCTGGTGGAGCAGGCGCTCGCGGGCGGGGCCTGCGGGGGCTCGTCGGGGCTGGAATACACGCCCGGCGGCTACGCCACCACCGAGGAACTGATCGAGGTGGCGCGTCCGCTGGGCCGGCGCGGCCTGCCGTATGCCACCCATCTCCGGAACGAGGACGACCGCCTGCTCGAGGCGCTGGACGAGGCCGTGGCGGTGGCGACCGGGGCCGGCTGTCCGCTGCAGGTCTCCCACCTCAAGGCCCAGGGGCCCCGCAACTGGGCCAAGATGACCGAGGCGCTGACGCGGCTGGAGCGGGCGGCCGCCGGCGGGCTGGACGTGGCCTTCGACGTCTACCCGTACGTCGCGTACCAGACGGGGCTCACCAACCTCTTCCCGCTCTGGAGCCGCGCGGGCGGCGCCGACCGCCTGCTGGCCCGGATCGAGTCGGCGGCGACGGGGGCCCGGGTGCGCGAGGAGACCCTGGCCAAGGTGGAACTCATCGGCGGGTGGGACCAGGTGATGGTCTCCTCGGTGCAGGCGGCCGCGGACCGGTGGGCCGAGGGCGGTCGGGTGGGGACGCTGGCCGCGGCCCGCGGCGCCGATCCCTATCGGCTGACGGTCGACCTGCTGCGGCGGAGCGAGGGCCGGGTGGGGATGGTGGGGTTCGCGATGAGCGAGGCCAACGTCGAGCGGGCGCTGGCCCACCCGATGGCGATCGTCTGCAGCGACGGGGGGGCCTTCGCGGTCGAGGGCCCGGCCCGGCAGGGGCACCCGCACCCGCGGGGACTCGGCTCGTTTCCCCGGGTGCTGGGACACTACGTGCGGGAGCGGGGCGTGCTGGACCTGGCCGCCGCCGTCCACCGGATGACCGCCCGCCCGGCGGCCCGCATCGGCCTGGCCGACCGCGGGCTGGTGACGGCCGGCGCCGCCGCCGACCTGGTCCTGTTCGACCGCGACCGGGTGACCGACCGGGCCACCTTCGCCGAGCCGTTCCGGTACCCCGACGGGATCGAGGCGGTGCTCGTGAACGGCACGGTGACCCTCCGGGATGGCCGGAACACCGGCCGGGCCGGTCGGGCGCTCCGGCCCCGGGCCGCCGGGTGACCTCCTCCGACACCCGGTACGCGTGGTACGCGGTGGCCATCCTCACGCTGGCCAACGTCTCGTCGTTCGTGGACCGGCAGATCCTGACCCTGCTGGTGGACCCCATCCGCCGCGACCTCGCGATCAGCGACACCGAGATGAGCCTGCTGCTGGGGCTCTCGTTCGCGCTGTTCTACACGGTGCTGGGCTTCCCCATCGCCCGGCTGGCCGACCGGCGCAGCCGGCGTGGGATCATCGCCGTGGGGATCGCGGTCTGGAGTGTCATGACCGCGCTCTGTGGCGTGGCCCGGAACTACGTCCAGCTGCTGCTGGCCCGGGTCGGGGTCGGGGTGGGGGAGGCCGCGCTCAGCCCGCCCGCCTACTCGCTCATCGCCGACTACTTCCCGCGCGAGCGGCTGGGGGCCGCCATCGGGGTCTACTCGATGGGGATCTACCTGGGGGTCGGGCTGGCCCAGATCATCGGCGGCGCGGTCGTGGAGGTGGTGAGCGACCAGGGCCTGTGGGCGGTGCCGCTGGTCGGCGCCGTCCGGCCCTGGCAGGTGGTGTTCTTCGTGGTCGGGCTGCCGGGCCTGCTGGTCGCGCTGCTGATGTTCACGGTGCGGGAGCCGCCCCGCAGCGGAGGGCCGTCGGCGCCGTCGATCCCGGTGCGCGACGTGGTGGCCCACTTCCGCCGACACGGCGCGACGTTCGCCACCCATCACCTGGGGGCCGCGCTCATCGCGCTCTGCAATTACGGGATGGGCTCCTGGCTCCCGACCTTCTTCGTGCGGACCCACGGCTGGACGGTGTCCGAGGCGGGCTACCTGCTCGGCGCCGCCAACCTCACCTTCGGCATCGCCGGGGTGGTGCTGGCGGGAGCCCTGGCCGACCGGCTGCAGTCGCGCGGGGTGGCGGACGCCAAGCTGCGGGTGGTGCTGGGGGCGGCGCTGGGCCTGCTGGTCTGCGACGTGGCCACCCCGCTGATGCCGACCGGCCTGCTGGCGGCGATCTGGATCTTCCCCCTCAGCTTCTTCGCCGCCGCGCCGTTCGGGGTGGCGGCCGCCGCGGTGCAGGAGCTGGTGCCCCCCCGGATGCGGGCCCAGGCGTCGGCGCTGTACCTGTTCGTGGTGTCACTGATCGGCCTCGGCGCGGGCCCCACGGTGGTGGCGCTGGCCACCGACTACCTGTTCCGCGACGACCTGGCGCTCCGGTACTCGCTGGCCCTGGTGACCGGGGTGGGGCTGGTGCTCGCCACGGGGGTGCTCGCCGCCGGGCTGGCGCCCTACCGCCGCACGGTGGCGGCGGTGGAGGGGTGACGTCCGGGAACCCGCCGGCCGATCGCGGGTAGGCAGGGCAGTCGCCGCCCGGGGCCGCCATGCCGACCGACCAGATCCTCCGTACCAGCCAGCTCCTCCCGCTCCCGCGGGAGACCGTCTTCCCGTTCTTTGCCGAGGCCTCGAACCTGGGGCGCATCACGCCGCCCGAACTGGGGTTCCGGATCCGTACCCCGCTCCCGATCGTCATGCAGGAAGGGGCGCTGATCGACTACACCGTCCGGCTCTACGGCATCCCGCTCCGCTGGCGGACCCGCATCACGGAGTGGAACCCGCCCCACCACTTCGTGGACGAGCAGCTCCGCGGGCCCTATGCCGTGTGGGTCCATCGGCACACCTTCACCGAGCACCCGTCGGGGGGGACCCTGATGGAGGACGAGGTGCGTTACCGCCTGCCGCTGTCGCCGCTGGGCGACCTGGCGCTGCCCCTGGTGCGCCGTCAGCTCGACCGGATCTTCCGGTTCCGCCAGGCCACCGTGCTCCGCATCCTCACCCTGGAGGGATCCGGAGCTTGATCGTGGCCCCGGGCCAGACCGCGATTTCCTGGCTGTAGGGAGTGGGGGTGGGGCCGATGGGGTCGGCCAGGAACCGGATCGGCAGCCCCGGATTCACGAAGGTCCGGGGAATCTCGAACACGCCGGCGGAGCTCCCCTGTACCGTGCCGAGCCGGGTCCGGAGCCCGGACCGGACGATGTAGATGGTCACGTCGTAGAACGACTGGTTCTCGACCTCGAGCATGGCCGCGGCCTGCGGGTCGACCGTGCCGGCACGGTGGCCGCCGCACGCGGCGGCCATGGCCAGCAGCGCCAGCAGCGCGAGACGGGGCAGGGCGGCGGTGGCCCCGGACGGCGATTTCACGTACAATAGCGCTCCTCCACTTCCTGCTCCGGAGACGAGTGCCGGCCCGCCGTCCCCACACCATGCCCGCGTCCGACGCGCCCTCCCTGGCCGGCATCGAGGCCGCCGCCGAGGCCCTCCGCGGCCTGGTCCGCGAGACGCCGGTCGTCCCCTGGGACGACCCGCTCATCCGGCCCCGGCTCGGCGCGGGCACCGAGGTGCTGCTCAAGCTCGAGCTGTTCCAGCACGCCGGGAGCTTCAAGCCCCGGGGGGCCCTGACCGTCATGCGGGGGCTGGGCCCGGGCAAGCTGGGCCGCGGGGTGACCGCGGTGAGCGCCGGCAACCATGCCGCCGCCGTCGCGTACGCGGCGACCCGGCTGGGCACCCACGCCAAGGTCGTCATGCCGGCCAGCGCCAATCCCGCCCGGGTCGCCCTGTGCCGGCAATTCGGGGCGGAGGCGGTGCTGGTGGCGGACGTGCGCGAGGCGTTCGAGGTGGCGGCCCGCATCGAGCGCGAGGAGGGCCGGACCTTCGTGCACCCGTTCGAAGGCGAACCGGTCGCGCTGGGGACCGGCACCCTGGGGCTCGAATTCGTCCGCCAGGCCGGATCGCTCGACGCCGTGGTGGTACCGGTGGGCGGCGGCGGGCTCGCGGCCGGAGTGTCGTGCGCGGTCAAGCAGGCCCTGCCGGACTGCGCCGTCTACGGGGTGGAGCCGGTGGGCGCCGACTCGATGACCCGGAGCTTCGCCGCGGGCTCGCCCCAGCCGGCCGGGCCCATCACCACCATCGCCGACAGCCTGGCGCCTCCCTACAGCCTTCCCTACAGCTACGGTCTCTGCCGCCGGTACCTGGACGACCTGGTGCTGGTGGACGACGACGCCATGTGCGCCGCGCTCTGGTGGCTGTTCCGGACCGCCCGGCTGGCGGTGGAGCCCGCCGGCGCCGCGGCGGCCGCGGCGCTCCTGGGCCCGCTGCGCGACCGGCTGGCGGGACGGCGGGTCGGGCTCATCGTCTGCGGCGCCAACATCGATGCCGCGTCCTACGCGGAGTACCTGGCCCGGGGCGCGGCCGTGGCCGGCGCCGCCGGTGCTGACGGGGCGTCCGCGTGAGCCTCCTCATCTACGGTGCCACCGGCTACACCGGCCAGCTCATCGCGCGGGAAGCGGTGGCCCGCGGGCTCCGCCCGACGCTCGCCGCCCGCAGCCCGGAAGCACTGGGACGGCTGGGCGACGAGCTGGGTCTGCGGACCGTGACGGTGAGCCTGGACGACGGCGAGAACCTGGCCCGCGCCCTGGAGGGCCACGTCGCGGTGCTCCACTGCGCGGGACCCTTTTCGCTCACCTTCGCCCCCATGGTGGCCGCCTGCCTGCGGCGCCGGGTGCATTACCTCGACATCACCGGGGAGATCGCGGTCTTCGAAACGCTGGCCCGGCGCGATGCCGACGCGACGCAGGCCGGGATCACCCTGCTGCCCGGGGTCGGGTTCGACGTGGTGCCGTCCGACTGCCTGGCGGCCCACCTGGCCCGCCGGCTGCCCGGGGCCGCCCGGCTCACCCTGGCGTTCGAGGCCAGCGGGGGCATCTCCCGCGGAACCGCGCTCACCATGGTGCTCAACGTCGGTCGGGGCGGCGCCGTCCGGCGCGACGGGCGCATCGTGCCGGTGCCGATCGCGTGGAAGACGCGCCAGGTGGACTTCGGCGAGGGGCCGCGTCACACGATGACCCTGCCGTGGGGCGACGTGGCCACGGCCTACCACAGCACGGGGATCGGGAACATCGAGGTGTATACCTCGGTGCCGCCGGGCCGGATCCGGCTCCTTCGGGGCCTGCGGTGGCTCGCCCCGTTCGCCGGGTGGGGCCCGATCCGCCGGCTCATCGCCGGCATGGTCCGGCGCCGGGTGACCGGCCCGTCCGGGGCCGCCCGGGCCGCCGGCCACAGCGTCTGCTGGGGACAGGTGGAGGACGATGCCGGGCGCCGGGCCACGGCCCGGGTGCGCGGGCCCGAGGGCTACACCCTCACCGCGCTGGCGGCCGTCCGGGCCGCGGAACGGGTCGTGGCGGGCCTTGCACCGGCCGGTTACCAGACCCCGGCCACGGCGTTCGGACCCGATTTCGTGCTTGAGGTGCCAGGGGTGGAGCGCCAGGACCTGGACTGACCGAGGAGCCATGATGACCCCGCGCCCCGTCGTGCTGCCCGTCACCCTCGCCGCCGTGGCCGCCCTCGTCGTGCTCGGGGCGGGGACCTGCGCCC
>JBFILX010000064.1:0-10129 GCA_041612035.1 Gemmatimonadales bacterium
AGCCGGGGTCGGTCAGGTCGAGCGGCACCCAGGCGACCCGGGCCCGTTCGGCCTGGTCCAGCACCGGGGCGAACTCGGTCCCCCCCACGGCCCCCGTCACCTCGTGGCCGTCCGCGAGGAGCCGGCGGATCAGCCAGCCCCCGGCGAACCCGTTGGCCCCGGTGACCAGGAGCTTCACGGGCGCAGCCGGGCGAGGTCCGCGTCCACCATCATCGCCACCAGCTCCCGGAACCCGACCGTGGGGCTCCAGCCCAGCTCCCGCCCGGCCTTCGAGGGGTCGGCCTGGAGCACGTCCACCTCGGCCGGCCGCATGAACGCCTGGTCGGTCACCACGTACCGGGTCCAGTCGAGCCCCACGTGGGCGAAGGCGGCCTCGACCAGGTCGCGCACGCTGTGGGTGGTGCCGGTGCCGATCACGTAGTCCCGCGGCTCGGGCTGCTGCAGCATGCGCCACATGGCGTCCACGTAGTCGCCGGCGTAGCCCCAGTCGCGCCGGGCGTCGAGGTTGCCCAGGGCCAGGGAGTCGGCGAGCCCCAGCGCGATCCGGGCCGCCCCGTCGCTCACCTTGCGGGTGACGAACTCCATCCCCCGCCGGGGGGACTCGTGGTTGAAGAGGATCCCGCTCACCGCGTAGAGGCCGTACGACTCGCGGTAGTTCACCGTGATCCAGTGGCCGTACACCTTGGCCACCCCGTAGGGCGACCGGGGGTGGAACGGGGTCCCTTCGTGCTGGGGGGACTCGGTCACCTTGCCGAACATCTCCGACGAGCTGGCCTGGTAGAACCGCGCCTCCGGCCGTGCCAGCCGGAGCGCCTCCAGGATCCGGGTGACCCCCAGCGCGGTGAACTCGCCGGTCAGCACCGGCTGGCTGAAGGAGGTGGGCACGTAGGACTGGGCCGCCAGGTTGTAGACCTCGTCGGGCTGGACCTCGCGGACCGCGATCGTGAGGGAGTGCTGGTCCAGCAGGTCGGCCGTCACGATCTCGATCCGGTCGAGCAGGTGCTCCAGCCGCTCGAAGCTGTGGTGGCTGGTGCGGCGCACCACCCCCACCACCTCGTAGCCCTTGGCCAGGAGGAACTCGGCCAGGTAGGAGCCGTCCTGGCCGGTGACCCCGGTGATCAGCGCCCGGGGCACGGGACCGGGCTCCGGACGGGGGATGGGTGGAGTTGCATGGGCACCTCTCGGCCTCTAGATTTCGGGGCTCGTCCGGCACAGGGCCGGCCGAAGCGGTCTCGGGAGGACGTCATCATGGCACGGATCTGCGCCGTCTGCGGGAAGGGTCCCGCGACCGGTAACCACGTCAGCCACGCGAACAACCGGGTGAAGCGCCGGTGGTATCCGAACCTCCAGACGGTCCGGACCCTGGTGGACGGCGAACCCAAGCGGATCCGGGTCTGCACCCGCTGCATCCGGAGCAACAAGGTCGCCAAGGCGCCCTGACCCGGGCGTCCCTCGGCCGGGGCCGGCCCGCCGGCCTGAAAAAAGGGGACCCGACTCGGGGTCCCCTTTCGCGTTCCTGCCGTCCGGGAGGGGCCGCTCACTCCGACAGGAGCTCGATCCGGGCGGTTTCGGCCCCATCGCCCACCCGGTGGCCCAGCTTCAGGATCCGGGTGTAGCCGCCGGGCCGCCCCGCGAACCGGGGCCCGATCTCGGCGAACAGCCGGCTCAGGACCGCGCGGTCCTTGATCCGCCGCGCCGCCAGCCGGCGGGCGTGCAGGTCGCCCCGGCGGGCCAGCGTGATGAGCCGCTCGGCGAAGGGCCGCAGCTCCTTGGCCTTGGCGGTGGTGGTCACGATCCCGTCGTGCTTGAACAGGCTGGTCGCCATGTTGTTCAGCAGGGCCCGCCGGTGGCTGGCCGTGCGCGACAGCTGGCGTCCCTTGGCGCGATGCCGCATCTACTCCTCCCCCTCCTCCGCGGCCCCGGTGCTGACCGGCACCACCGGCGGGGTGCCCGGGCTGACCAGGCGCAGCTCGCCGTCCACGTCCTCGAACTTCATCCCGAAGTTCAGCTCTTCGCGCTGCAGCAGCTCGGCGATCTCGGCCAGGGCCTTCTCGCCCACGTTCTTGACCTTGAGCAGGTCGTCCTCGCTGAACTCCACCAGGTCCCGCAGGGTCCGGATGCTGGAGTTCTTGAGCGAGTTGAGGGACCGCACCGAGAGCCCGAAGTCGTCGATCAGGCGGCCCAGCTTCTCCGACAGCCCGCCGGTCAGGGCGCCGGGATCTTCCGGCTCGGGCCGGGCCATGGGCACCTTGCCGAAGTCCACGAAGAACCGGAAGTGCTCCATCGCGAGCGCCGCGGCGTAGGCGATGGCGTCCTCCGGGGAGAGGGTGCCGTTGGTCTCCACCATCACGGCGAGCCGGTCGTAGTCGGTCCGCTGCCCCACCCGGGTCTCGGTGACGGTGAAGTTGGCCCGGATCACCGGGTTGTAGATGGCGTCGATCCGCACGGTGTCGACCGGGAGCGACCGGTCGATCGGGTGCATCTCCGCCTCGACGTACCCCCGCCCCTTGTTCACGTACAGCTCCATGCTGATCTCGCGATCGTCCTGGAGGGTGAACAGCAGGTGGTTGGGGTTGACGACGGTGACGCCGCCGGGCGCCGTGAGGTCGCCGGCGACCACCGGGCCCGCGCCCTTCTTCTTGATCTTGAGGACCGCCTCGTCCACGTCCTCGTCGAGGATCAGGGTGAGGGCCTTGAGCCGCTGGATGATCTGGTGGACGTCCTCCAGCACGTTGGCGACGGTCTGGTGCTCGTGCACCACCCCGTCCAGCCGGAACGCCCAGACCGCCGAGCCGCGCAGCGAGGAGAGCAGCATCCGCCGCAGCGCGTTCCCCAGCGTGTGGCCGAACCCCCGCTCCAGCGGCTGCAGCCGGAACTCGGCCAGGTTCGGATTGTCGTCCCGCTTGGTCATCTCGACCACGTGCGGGCGGACCAGTCCGGTCACGTCGATGGTCATCGTCGGGTCCATCACTTGGAGTAGAGCTCCACGATCAGCTGTTCCTGCGCGTTGAGCGGGATCTGGTCACGGCCGGGCCGCTCGGTCATCCGTCCCGCCGACTTCTCGAGGTCCACGCTGAGCCAGGTGAGCGGCACCCCGCGGGCGGCGCTGTCCTTGGCCACCTTCACGGGGATCAGCTCCCGGCTGCTCGCGGCGACCCGCACCTCGTCGCCCGGGGCGACCCGGTACGAGGGAATGTCCACCCGCCGGCCCGCCACCTCGATGTGCCCGTGCCGGACCAGCTGCCGCGCCTGGCGCCGGCTGGTGGCGAACCCCATCCGGTAGACCACGTTGTCGAGCCGGGACTCGAGCGCCACCAGCAGGTTGGTGCCCTTCACGCCGGGCTCGCGCGAGGCGTGTTCGAAGGTGCGGCGGAACTGGCCCTCGGAGAGCCCGTAGATCCGCTTCACCTTCTGCTTCTCGCGCAGCTGCTTGGCGTACTCCGACATCTTGCGGCCCCGCCCGCCCGACTGGCCGTGCTGGCCGGGAGCGTAGGCGCGCCGCTCGATGGCGCACTTCTCGGTGAGGCAGCGGGTGCCCTTGAGGAACAGCTTAGTGCCTTCGCGCCGGCAGAGCCGGCAGGCCGGACCGGAGTAGCGCATGCGTCAGACCCGCCGCTTCTTGGGAGGCCGGCACCCGTTGTGGGGGATCGGCGTCACGTCCTTGATCGACAGCACCTTGAGCCCGGCGGAAGCCAGCGCCTGGATGGCCGACTCGCGCCCGCTGCCCGGACCCTGGACCTGCACGTGGATCCGCCGCACGCCCAGGTTGTAGGCCTCGCGCGCGCAGTTCTCCGCGGCCACCGTGGACGCGAACGGGGTCGACTTCTTCGACCCCTTGAACCCGGCCTTCCCGGCCGTGCCCCACACGATCGTGTTCCCCTTCAGGTCCGTGATCGTGATGAGCATGTTGTTGAAGGTGGCGGAGATGTGGGCGATGCCCTCCGACTCGACCGCCTTCTTGGACCGCTTGCCCCCGCCGGAGCGGGCTGGCGTCGGACTCGTCATAGGCTACTTCTTCGTCGCTTTCTTCTTGCCGGCGATGGCACGGCGCGGCCCCTTCTTGGTCCGCGCGTTGGTATGGGTGCGCTGGCCGCGGACCGGCAGCCCGCGGCGGTGCCGCCCGCCCCGGTAGCTCCCGATGTCCATCAGCCGCTTGATGTTCATGGCCACTTCGGTCCGGAGCGCGCCTTCCACCCGCACCGAGCGCTCGATGATCTGCCGGAGCCGCGCCACTTCCGCGTCGGACAGGTCACGGACCCGCGCGGCCGGGCTCACCCCCGACTCCTCGAGCACCCGCGCGCTGGTCGGACGGCCGATGCCGTGGATGTAGGTCAGCGCGACCTCCACCCGCTTCTCGCGCGGAAGATCAACACCTGCGATGCGCGCCATCTAACCCTGCCGCTGCTTGTGTTTGGGGTTGCGCTTGCAGATGACCCGCACCACGCCCGCGCGGCGAATCACCCGGCAATGCTCACAGATTGGCTTGACGCTTGACCGTACCTTCACGAAGGCCGCTCCAAGGAGACTCAAGTTTGTGCAGAGCTTGGAATTATAGCGGTCCCCGGGTGGGCGTGCAAGGGACCCGGATGGCTAATAGACCCGCACCTCCACCAGGTTCCAGCCCCCCCCGGACCGCCGGTACCCCAGCAGGATCCGCTGCCGCTGGGGCTCCCCCCCCTGCCCCACCACGTCCCGCCGGAGTTCCACGTAGCCCAGCCCCTCGCCCACCTCCCGATAGCGCGCCACGGTCACCCGGTCGCCGTCCCCCCGGGCCAGGGCCCCGCGGAGGGCCGCGATCGCCTGGCCGGCCGCCACGGCCGAGGAGGGCTGGGCGTCGGGAAGCTGCAGCTGGACCCGGTCCGCCCCCTGGAACAGGGCCGCCACCCGGCCCCGGGCCAGCGCCGACCGGGCCGATTCGGCCACGGCCGAGAGCGGCTGCTGGGCCCCCATGGGCACCGGCAGCCCCAGGGTCAGCCCGACCAGCAGGACCGCACGGAGGACCGCACCCGGCGCCCTCCCCCTCATGCCGTCACCTCCGCCAGCCCGGCCCAGGCCCCCGCCGGGTCCGGCGACCGGAGCACGGGCCGCCCCACCACCAGGTGGGTCGCCCCCGCCTCGATCGCCTCGGCCGCCGTGGCGGTCCGGGCCTGGTCATCGGCGGGCTCCCCGGGGCGCCGGATTCCGGGCACTACCAGAAGGGGGCCGGGGCCGAGCGCCGCCCGGAGCACCCGGGCCTCGTGGGCGGAGGCGACCACCCCCGCGCACCCGGCGCGCACGGCACGGGTGCCCTGCCGGACGGCCTCCTCCCGGAGGGCCACCTCGGGGCGTCCGACCGCCTCCGCGTAGCCGTGGGCGGAGTGCGAGGTGAGCACGGTGACCGCCACCACGGCCAGGCCGGGTCCCGCCGCCCGGGCGGCGGCCTCCAGCATCTCGCCGCCCCCGAGGGTGTGCACGGTGGCCATCGACGCCCCGAGCCCCCGGGCCGCCTCGACCGAGGCCGCCACGGTGTTCGGGATGTCGTGCCACTTGAGGTCGAGGAAGACCGAGAGCCCGCGGTCCACCAGCCGGCGGACCAGGTCGGGGCCCTCCCGGGTCATCAGGAGGGAGCCCACCTTCACCCACCGGACCTCGGGAATCCGGTCGAGCAGCCGGAAGGCCTCGGGGGCCTCCGGCAGGTCGAGGGCGAGGATCAGTTCGGCCATCCGTCCCGCTCCAGTTCGCGGGCCACCCGGCCCGGCAGCCGGGGGTCGGCGAACCCCGCCGTGCCGATGGCCACCAGCGCGGCCCCGGCTCCGAGGTACTGGCGGGCATCGGCCGCCGAGCGGATGCCCCCCATCCCGATCACCGGCAGGTCCTTCACCCGCTCCGTCACCCGGGCCACCGCCAGCACCCCCACGGGGAGGAGCGCCGGCCCGCTGACCCCGCCCTGCCCCTGCCCCAGGCGCGGGGTCCGGCCCCGGTAGAGGATGCCGGGCATGGTGTTGACCAGGCTCACCCCGTCCGCCCCCGCATCGCGCGCCGCGAGGGCGGTGGCGGGCAGGTCGGGGAGCGCGGGCGAGAGCTTGGCGAAGAGCGGGCGCCGGGTGGCCTGCCGGCACGACGCGACGATCCGCCGGATCGCCTCGAGGTCGGCGCCGAATTCGAGGCCGCCGCGCGCGGTGTTGGGACACGAGAGGTTCAGCTCGTACGCGGCGATCCCCTCGAGGTCGTCCAGCCGGGCGATGACCGCGGCGTACTCGGCCTCCTGGAACCCCACCACGTTCACCAGCACTCTGGCCTCGCGCAGATGGCCCCGGAGCCAGGGCAGCTCGTGCGAGCGCACCGCCTCGACCCCCGGGTTGGCGAGCCCGACCGAGTTGAGCATCCCGCCCGGGAACTCGGTGACCCGGGGCGCCGGGTTCCCGGCCCGGGGCTCGAGCGAGACCGCCTTGGTGACGAGCCCGCCGAGGGCCTCCAGGTCGGCCACGTTGGCCAGTTCGCGTCCGAACCCCGCGGTGCCCGCGGCGAGCAGCACCGGGTTGCGGAACGCGATCCCCGCCACGACGCGGCGCGGCACGGTGCGGGGCCCCGCGCCGGGCGCGACGGCCGGCACGCTAGCGGCCACGGCGCTCCCCGAGGGCCGAGTCGGCATCGGTGCGGCGGTCGTACTCGGCGAGATAGGCGGTGATGGCGTCGGCGAGCGCCCTGGCCATCCGGCGCTGCGAGGCGGACTCGGTCATGAGCCGCGCGTCCTCGCGGTTGGTGCCGAAGCCCATCTCCACCAGGATGGCGGGCCGGCGGGCCGTGGTCAGGACCCAGAACCCCGCCTGCTTCACCCCCCGGTTGGGTCCGGTATGCACCCGCTGCAGGTGCTGCTGCACCAGGGCGGCGGCGCGGCCCGACTCCCGCAGGTGCTCGTTCACCTGGAGGTCCTTCAGGATGAAGTCGAGCCCCGTGAGCCCGTCGGTCGCCCCGGCGGGCCGTTCGAACCGGATCGCCTCGTTCTCCATCCGGGCCACCCGGGCGGCGTCTTCGGTCCGCGCCTCCGCCAGGAAGAACGTCTCGAAGCCGCGGACCGCGGTGTAGTTGGCCCGGCGGGGCAGCGAGTTCACGTGGAGGCTCACGAACAGGTCGCAGTCGTCGGAGCAGTAGGCGCCCCGGTGCCGCAGGTCGATCAGGGTGTCCCGGGTCCGGGTCATGATGACCTCGACCCCGCGGGCCTTCAGCTCCTCGCGCAGCAGGACCCCCATCTGGAGGTTGATGTCCTTCTCCTTGAGCCCGCCCGGCAGGTACTGGCCGCTGTTGCCGGGATCCACGCCGCCGTGGCCGGGGTCGATCGCCACCTTGTGGGTCCGCCTGGGGGGCGGGGCCGCGACGGTGACGGGCGGCGGGGCCGGCGCCGTGGCCGCGCGGTCGGTGAGCCGGGCCGCCTGCCGGTCGTAGCTGAACCGCTGGGCCACCAGGCGGGGGAGCGCCTCGCTCACGAACTGCAGGGGCAGGAAGAGGGTGTCGCGCCGCGCGCTGGCCGGGGCGGCCAGGGGATAGAGCCGGTCGCCGCGGGCGAAGAGGGCCGCGCCGAGCAGGAACCGGAACGGCTCCTCGCCGAGCTGCACGTGGGCCCACACCCCGTCGGAGAAACTGGTCCCGCCCAGCGCCTCGAGCACCGGGCCGGCCGGGAGCTGGGGCCCCGACACCGGGTCCATCCGCACCGGCACCCGCACCTCGCCCCGGGGCGAGCTGATGGTGACCGCCGTCGGCGCGGCGGTTCCCGCCGCGGCCAGCAGGAGGAGGAGACCGGCCGTCATTCCTTCCCTCGCGCGGCCACCGCCCGGGCCATCTCCCGGTCGGCGATCCGCCGCTTGAGGTCCTCGCGCTTGTCGTGCGCCTTCTTGCCGCGTGCCAACGCCAGCGTCACCTTCGCGTGTCCCTTCCGGAAGTAGAGCTCGAGCGGCACGAGCGTGAGCCCGCCCCGTTCCACCGCGCCGATCAGCCGGTTGATCTCCCGGCGGTGCAGCAGCAGCTTGCGGCCCCGCACCGGGTCATGATTCCACCGGTTCCCCTGCTCGTAGGGGGTGATGTTCATCCCCTCGAGCCAGACCTCGCCGCCGCGCACCTGGCCGTAGGCCTCCTTGATGCTGGCCTTGCCCGACCGGAGCGACTTGACCTCCGTGCCCCGCAGCACGAGCCCTGCCTCCCACGTCTCGAGGATGTGGTAGTCGTGCTTCGCCTTCGGGTTCCGGGCGACCGGAATCCGCTCAGGGCGCTCCGAATCGGAAGACGGTCGCCGGCTCATAACTGTCGCTCTCAGCAAAACATAGGCCTTGCCTGAACGACGATCAACGCGCGGCTTGACGCACGCCGGAGCGGCGGACTAGGTTTGCCCCGCCGCCGAAGTGGTGGAATTGGTAGACGCGCTGCGTTCAGGGCGCAGTGGGCGCAAGCCCGTGGGGGTTCGAATCCCCCCTTCGGCACTTCCTCCCCGCGATCACCCTAGTACCTCGGCATCGCCCGGTCGATCAGCGCCGCCCAGGCGTCGATCCCGCCGGCCAGGCTCCGCACCCGCGGGAAGCCCGCCGCGCGCAGGAGATCGCGCGCGGTCACCGAGCGCAGCCCGCGATGACACACGGTGACGACGTCCCCCGCCGGGTCCAGTTCGCCCAGCCTGTCCCCGAGCGAGGACAGGGGAAAGTGGACGCTCCCCGGGATCCGGGCCACCTCCCACTCCCAGGCCTCCCGCACGTCCACCAGCAGCGGCTTCGGCGCCGAGCCGAGCGCCGCCGCGAGCTGCTCGGGCCCCACCTCGCCGTCCTCCCCGGGCCCCGCGTGGCGCACGCCGCAGAAGGCCTCGTAATCGATCGGCGCGGTGACGGTGGGGCGGTCGCCGCAGACCACGCAGGCCGGATCGCGCCGGACCCGCAGCTCGCGGAGCCGGAGCCGGAGCGCGTCGAACAGGAGGAGGCGGCCGGCCAGCGACTCCCCGGCCCCCAGAATCCACTTGATCGCCTCCAGCGCCTGCAGCGCCCCGATGATGCCGGGGAGCACGCCCAGCACCCCGGCCTCGGCGCAGCTGGGGATCAGTTCCGGCGCCGGGGGCTCGGCGTAGAGGCAGCGGTAGCAGGGACCGTCCGGGGCGGCGAAGACCGACACCTGGCCCTCGAACCGGAAGATGCTGCCGTACACGTAGGGCCGTCGGGTGAGCACCGCCGCGTCGTTCACCAGGTACCGGGTGGGGAAGTTGTCGCTGCCGTCCACCACCAGGTCGTAGCGGCGGAAGAGGTCGAGCGCGTTGGCGGCCTCCAGCCGCTCGGGGATCTCCTCGACGGCGATGGCCGGGTTGAGATCACGGAGGCGGGCCGCGGCGCTGGCGGTCTTGCGCTGGCCCACCGCGGCGGTGCCGTGCAGCACCTGGCGCTGCAGGTTGGTGAGGTCCACCCGGTCGTCGTCCAGGATGCCGATGGCGCCCACGCCGGCGGCGGCGAGGTAGAGCCCGGCGGGGCTCCCCAGCCCGCCCGCTCCCACGAGCAGCACCCGCGCCTGCTTGAGCCGGCGCTGACCGGCCATCCCCACCTCGGGCAGGGTGAGGTGCCGGGCATAGCGGATCAGCTCGTCGGGGACGAGGTCGGGGAGGGGCCGCTCGGTCATGGGCAAAAGAAAACCCGGTCGAGGCCGGGTCTTCCAGACACGGGACCGAAATCTGGTCAGCCGGTCTCCCCGAGCACCTCCAGTTCCCGCACCTCCGCCTCGTCCTTCATGAGGTCGGCGAGGGTCACGCCCTCGAGCAGGGTGTCGATCCGGCGCTTGAGCGCGTACCACACCGGCCGGATGCTGCACTGGCCACCCGGCCCGCAGCGCTCGTCGTCGATCGGGTGGACCTGGCAGGCGACCTCGAAGGTCTGCCGCTCGGCCGCGGTCATGACGTCCTTGATGGAGACCGTGGCGGGATCGGCGCCCAGCCGGTAGCCGCCCCGCGCCCCCCGGACGCTTTCCACCAGTCCCGCCCGGCGCAGCCGGAGGAGGATCTGCTCGACGTAGTCGGCCGGGAGCCGCTCCTGCTCCGCCAGCTCGCGGGCCGGGATCGGTGCCTTGGCCCCGCGGTGCCGGGCCAGGTGCGTGGCGATGATCAGGCTGTATTCCGTCCAGGTGGTGACGC
>JBFILX010000065.1:0-10056 GCA_041612035.1 Gemmatimonadales bacterium
CGGACCACCGGCGTGAGGCGGTCGAGCTGGCCCATGATCTCGTCCACGTACTCCAGCTTCTTCAGCGCGGGCCAGCCCGCGTAGCGGCTCCGCCAGTTCGACCGGGGCCGCAGCCACACCGCGAACGTCTCCGCGAAGTCCTCGTCGGGGTGCGACTGGGCGTACCACAGCCGCAGGTGCTGGACGTAGCGCTTGCTGGTGGGGTTGGGCCGGTAGACGCTGGGGTAGCGGGTGGAGGACTTGCCGAACAGTTCGCGCCACCGGCGCCGCCGGTTGAGGGCATAGACATGCTGCAGCACGTGCCCCATCTCGTGCCGCATGATGCGCATGCACTCCGCCGGGGTGCCGCCCTCGACCTCCAGGATCTGGCTCCGCTCCAGCCGGATCAGCCGGGGATGGGCCAGGAAGAACGGGATGGCGAATCCGGCCACGTTGGAGGGCGCGAACCACTCCTCCGAGAGCCAGAGGGTGGGCCGGAGCGAGATGCCGCGCGCGTCCAGTTCCGCGTCGAGCTGGGCCGCGCAGTCCTCGAGCCAGGTGCCCTCCATCGTGATACCCAGGTCGCAGATGCGCTTGTCCAGCAGCCGCTGGCGCGGCCAGGTGGCCCAGGGGAATCGTCGTGGCATGTCCGAATATCCGGCGACGGCGGACCCCGAAGCAAGGTGAGGTCCGCCGCTCTGGCGCGGGCCCACCCCCCCGCTACCTTGAGGGCATCCGCTCCTTCGACCCGGGGTTCCCGTGATCCGTTCCGTCGCACGCCGCGGCCGGCGCCTCGCCGCGCTGACCCTCCTGACCGGCCTGCCGGGCGCCCCGGGCGGGCTCGCGGCCCAGGTGGCGACGATCGAGATCGAGCCGGCGCGAGCCACCCTCACGGCGGGCCGCGCGCTCCAGCTCACCGCGGTGGGGAAGGACGCGGCCGGCCGCGCGGTGGCGCTGGGGGCGGTGGTCTGGGTGACCGCCCCGTTCGACGTGGGCAGCGTGGAGCAGACCGGCCGCTTCCTGGCGCACCGGCAGGGCCGGGCCCAGGTGTTCGCGCTGGCGGGTGGGCGCACCGGGACGGCGTGGATCACGGTCGAGCCCAAGCCGCCGGCCACCGTGGACCTGGCCCCGGCGGTGCCCGAGATCGTGACCGGCGGGAGCACGGTCCTGCAGGCCGTGGCCCGCACCGAGGACGGGGAGCCGCTCCGGCAGGCGCTCTTCACCTTCCAGACCAGCGACCCGCGGGTGGCCACGGTGGACCCCGCGGGGGTGGTGGTGGGACGGGGGGAAGGGACCGCGATCCTGGCCGCCACGTCGGGGCCCGCGCGCGGGGAGACCCGGATCCGGGTGCTGCGCAACCGGGTGGAGCGGTTGAGCCTCACCGGCCCCGCGCAGGCCCGGACCGGAGACGTGCTCCGGTTCCGGATCACCGCGGAGGACGGACGCGGGCTCCCGGTGCAGGACCCGCCGGTGCGCTGGAGCGTGGGCGGTCCGGGGGCGCAGATCGAGGCCGACGGGGCGTTCGTGGCGGAGCGGCCGGGTACCTACCTGGTGACCGCCACCGCGGGCGCCGTGGCGGGGACCCACGCGGTGCGGGTGACACCGCGCCCGGCCGCCCGCCGCCTGGAACTGGTGACCCACGTGCCGCTGGGCGACATCCAGGCCGCGGAGGCGTGGGCGACGGGTGACGCGCTCTACGTCTCCACCCTGGCCGACCGGCTCTACGTCTTCGACATCCGGGACCCGGCCCGGCCGGTCAAGGTGGACTCGCTCCTGGTCGACGCCCGGATCATCAACGACATCTCCACCACGGCCGACGGCCGGATCGGGGTGCTGACCCGGGAGGGCGCCTCGTCCCGGCGGAACGGGCTGGTGATCCTCGACCTGAGCGACCCGTTCCGGCCCCGGGTGCTGTCCGAGTACACCGAGACGCTGAGCGGCGGGGTGCACAGCGCCTTCATCGAGGGTCACCACGTGTATGCCACCGACGATGCCACCGGCAGCCTGCGCATCATCAGCCTGGCCGACCCGCGGCAACCCCGGGAGGTCGCCGTCTGGGCCGCGCCCGAGCCCGGCGCCCGCACCCTCGAGGTGATGGGCGAGGTCAGCAGCGCGGGCCGCTACCTGCACGACGTGCAGGTGCGGGACGGCCTGGCCTACCTGGCGTACTGGCGGCACGGGCTGGTGATCCTCGACGTGGGCGACGGCCGCAAGGGCGGGAGCCCCGAACGGCCGCAGCTGGTGAGCCGGCTGGTCTGGAACGTCGCCGATCTGTATCCGCCGGACATGGTGGCCGGGGCCCACGCCGTGTTTCGCGCGGGCCGCTACGTGTTCGTGGGCGACGAGGTCTGGCCCGCGCTCTACGACATCACCAGCCGGAACCGGATCCGGAGCCTGGGCCGGGTGCACGTGGTGGACGTGAGCGACCTCGAGCGGCCGGTGGAGGTGGCGTTCTACGACGTGCCGGAGGCCGGCAGCCACAACCTGTGGGTCGAGGACGACGTGATGTACATCGGCTATTACGAGGCGGGTGTGCGGGCCGTGGACGTGGGCGGGGAGCTGCGGGGCGACCTCCGGGCCCAGGGCCGGGAACTGGGGACCGTCTGGACCGGCTCGCCCGCCGGGTTCCGGCCCAACCTGCCCATGGCCTGGGGCGCCCAGCCGCACCGCGGCTTCGTCTACAGCAGCGACATCAACAGCGGCCTCTGGGTGACCCGCCTGGTCGAGACCCGGGCTCCCTGAGTGCCGCCGACAGCGACCCTTTTCGCGGAGGACCGAATGCGCGTGTCCCGGATGGCCGTCCTGGCGCTGGTGCTCGCCGCCTGCTCCCCGCCCGCCCCCCTCGGCTTCACCGACGAGGACCGGGCCATCATCCAGGCCCAGCGGCAGGCGTTCGAGCAGGCGGTGAACGTGGGCGACTGGATCACGGCGGCCTCGATCTACGAGGAGGACGGGATCGCCATGCCGCCCAACAGTCCGGCGTGGCGGGGACGAATCGCCATCAAGGACGCCCTCACCGCCGGCCCCGCGCTGGGGGACTTCGTGCTGAGTGACGGGCAGTTCATCACCACCAGGGATTACGCGATCGTCACTGGCACCTACCGCATCGTGGTCATGCCGCCCGGCGCCACGGTGGCCATCCCGGACACGGGCAAGTACGTCGAGGTCTGGCGTCGCCAGCCGGACGGCGCGTGGAAGCTGGCCCAGGACATCTGGAATTCCGACCGGTCGATCACGGCCCTGGTGCCCCCGGCCGCGGGGCGCTGATCCGGGATGCTGGGGGTCATCGGCGGGAGCGGGCTCTACCAGCTCGACGGGCTCCGGCACGAACAGTGGGTCCGGGTGGCGAGCCCCTTCGGCGCCCCCTCCGACGAGGTGCTCGTCGGCGAACTGGCGGGCCGGCCGCTGGCCTTCCTGCCGCGCCACGGCCGCGGGCATCGGCTCCCGCCCGGCGAGATCAACTACCGGGCCAACGTGGACGTGCTGAAGCGGGCGGGCGTGACCGACCTGCTCTCGGTGAGTGCGGTCGGGTCCCTCCGGGAAGACCTCGCCCCGGGAACCCTGGTGCTGGTGGACCAGTTCATCGACCGGACCCGCGGCCGCCCGGCGAGCTTCTTCGGCCCCGGTCTCGCCGCCCACGTCTCGCTGGCCGATCCGGTCTGCCCGCGCCTGGGCGACCTGGTGGCCGCGGCCGCCGCGGACGCGGGGGTGCCGGTGCGGCGCGGGGCCACCTACCTGGTGATCGAAGGGCCCCAGTTCTCCACCCGCGCCGAATCCCACCTCTACCGCCAGTGGGGGGCCGACGTGATCGGGATGACGAACCTCCCCGAGGCCCGGCTGGCCCGGGAAGCCGAGCTCTGCTACGCCACCCTGGCGATGGTGACCGACTACGACTGCTGGCACGACCGGGTGGGGGCGGTGACCGTCACCGACGTGCTCGCGGTGATGGCGGCCAACGCCGACCGGGCCCGCCAGGTCGTTTCGGCGACCGCGGCCCGGTCGGATCGACGCACCTCGCCCTGCCCGGCCGGCTGCGACCGGGCGCTCGACCACGCGGTGGTGACGCCCGCCGCCGACCGCGACCCGCGGGTGGCGGCGCGGCTCGACGCGGTGGCGGGCCGGGTGCTCGGCCCGGTCGCCGCCGAACCCTGACCATGGACCACGAGCGGCTCCGCGGCCTCGTCCGCACCATCCCCGACCACCCCAGGCCGGGGATCCTCTTCCGCGACATCACCACCCTGCTCAAGGACCCGGCCGGGTTCCGCGAGGCGGTGGACGGGCTGGCGGGCCCCCACGAGGCCAACGCCGTCACCGCCGTCGCCGGCATCGAGGCCCGCGGGTTCATCCTGGGCGGGGCGGTGGCCCACCGGCTCGGCGTCGGGTTCGTCCCGGTGCGGAAACACGGCAAGCTCCCGGCCGCGGTGGTGGGGCACGACTACGAGCTGGAGTACGGCACCGACCGGGTGGAGATGCACCTCGACGCGGTGACGGCGGGACACCGGGTGCTGCTGGTGGACGACCTGATGGCCACCGGGGGAACCGCGGAGGCCGCGGTCACCCTCGTCCGACTGGCGGGGGGGGAGGTGATCGAGGCCTGCTTCGTCATCGAGCTGCCGGACCTCGGCGGCCGGGAGCGGCTCGAGCGGCTCGGCGTGCCCGTGCGGTCGCTCCTCACCTTCTCCGGCCACTGAGATGACGGGCACGGCCCCGCCGCGTCCCCTGCGCGTGGCGTCCGACGGGTGGTCGGTGGAGATCCTGGACCAGACCCGGCTCCCGCACGAGGTCCGGGAGGTGCGGCTCACGACCCTCGACCAGGCGGTGGAGGCGATCGCCACCATGCAGGTGCGGGGCGCGCCGCTCATCGGGATCACGGCGGCGTACGGGGTGTGCCTCGCGCTCATGACCGACGACTCCGACCTCGCGCTGGACGATGCCATCGCCGCGCTGGCGGCCACCCGGCCCACCGCGGTGAACCTGCAGCACGCCCTCGCCGCCATGCGCGAGGCGGTACAGGCCCACCCGCCGGGCCGCCGGGCCGAGCCCGCGTACGCGGCGGCGGCCGCGCTGGCGCGGACGGAGGTCGAGGCCTGCCGCGCCATCGGCGACCATGGGCTGACGATCCTCCAGGAGCTGCGCCAGACCCGCGCGCCCGACCGCGCGGTGCGCGTGCTCACCCACTGCAACGCCGGGTGGCTCGCCACGCTCGAGTACGGGACCGCGCTCGCCCCGGTGTACCGGGCGCGGGAGGAGGGGCTGCCGGTCGAGGTGTGGGTGGACGAGACCCGACCCCGGAACCAGGGCTGGCTCACCGCCTGGGAACTGGCCCAGGCCGGGGTACCGCACACCGTGGTGAGCGACACCACCGCGGGCCACCTGATCCAGCGCGGCGAGGTGGACGTGGTGCTGGTGGGCACCGACCGCACCACCAGGGTGGGCGACGTGTGCAACAAGATCGGCACCTATCCGCTGGCCCTCGCGGCGGCGGCGGCCGACGTCCCGTTCTACGCCGCGGTCCCGTCGTCATCGATCGACTGGGAGGCGACCGACTGGCAGGCGATCCCGATCGAGGAGCGGGGCGCCGAGGAGGTGCGCTGGGTCCGCGGCCGGGACCCCTCGGGGCGGCCGATCCAGGCGGCCCCGGGTCCGGTCGAGACCGCGGTGCGGAACGTGGCCTTCGACGTGACCCCGGCCCGGTACCTGAGCGGCCTCATCACCGAGCGGGGGGTGTGCCGGGCCACCCGGGCCGGACTGCTCCGCCTCTTCCCCGAGCGCAAGCGGTGACCGCCGATCTCCGGTCCCGCCTGGTGGACGCCGCCCGGGCCACGGTGGCGCGCGGGCTGAGCTACGGCACCACGGGCAACGTGAGCGTCCGGACCGCGGAGGGGATGCTGATCAGCCCCACGGGGTGGCGGCTCGACGCGCTCACCCCGGCGTCACTGGTGGCCGTGGGCCCGGACGGGCGGGTGACCGGCCCCGGCGAACCGTCGAGCGAGTGGCGGCTGC
This sequence comes from Gemmatimonadales bacterium, assembly GCA_041612035.1. Taxonomy (GTDB): domain Bacteria; phylum Gemmatimonadota; class Gemmatimonadetes; order Gemmatimonadales; family GWC2-71-9; genus SZUA-320. Next base: position 5,983 of record JBFILX010000065.1, read on the forward strand.
ACCGCGACATCTACCGGGCCCGCCCCGAGGCCGGCGCGGTGGTGCACGCCCACCCGCGCTTCGCGACCACCCTCTCCTGCCTCCGGCTGGACCTGCCGCCGGTGCACTACATGCTGGCCGCGGCGGGCCCCGGCGTCCGCTGCGCCGCCTACGCCACCTTCGGCACCGAGGCGCTTTCAACCCACGCCGTCGCGGCGCTCGAGGGGCGCCGGGCGTGTCTCCTGGCCAACCACGGCCTCGTGGCCTTCGGCACCGACCCGGAGGAGGCGGTCGGGGTGGCGCTGGAGGTGGAGATGGTGGCCGAGTACTTCTGGCGGGCCCGCGCGGTGGGCGAGCCGGTCACCCTGTCGGCGGCCGAGATGGACGAGGTCATGGCCCGGTTCGCCGCCTACCGAACACGCCCCGAAACCGGTCGCTGAAACGATTGCAACGCCAGGGCGTATTGCGGTATCTCAATACCCGGGGCCGGTGTGCGGCCCGCCGCTAGATTGCGGACTGGGAGGGCGAGGGGGAGGGGGAGGGGGACCCCGGGCGCACCGGTGCGCCCGGGACACCGTGACAAGGAGACGAGATGATCCGGATGCTGTCGGTGCTGGTCCTGCTGGCCGGGGTGCCCGCGGTGGGGGCCGCCCAGGCGGTGCGACTTCCCGACACGCCGCAGGGCCGGCTGGCGACCGCCTTCTTCGCGGCGGTGAACGCCCAGGACGGCGCGGCGCTGGACCGGTTCCAGGAGGCCAACTTCAGCGAGGCGGCGCTCAAGCGGCGCCCCGCGCAGGAGCGGAAGGACCGCAACCGGCAGCTCCGCGAGCAGGCGGGCACGCTCACGGTGGTGGACGTGAAGAGCGCCAGTGCCAACCAGCTGGTGGTGACGGCGACCGGCTCCAACGCGCCGGGGCTGATGCTGACGGTGACCTTCGTCTTCACCGAGGGCCCCAACCCGAAGATCGACCAGCTGCAGATCAGCGGCTGACCGGGCAGGGCCCGGTACGACGCGCGAGGGGGCGGATCGATGATCCGCCCCCTCGCCGCGTTTCCGGCCCGCCGGGCCCTAGTACCGGTAGTGCTCGGGCTTGTAGGGCCCCTGGTCGGCCACGCCGATGTAGGCGGCCTGGACCGGGGTGAGCTCGGTGAGCCGGACGCCCAGCTTGTCGAGGTGCAGCCGGGCCACCTTCTCGTCGAGGTGCTTGGGCAGCACGTACACCTTCCGCTCGTACTGGCCGGCGTTGGTGTGGAGCTCGATCTGGGCCATCACCTGGTTGGTGAAGCTGGCCGACATCACGAAGCTCGGGTGGCCCGTGGCGCAGCCCAGGTTGAGGAGCCGGCCCTCCGCCAGGATCAGCACGCTGTGGCCGTCGGGGAAGACCCACTCGTCGTACTGGGGCTTGATGTTGATCCGCCGGACCCCCTTCAGCTTCCGCAGCCCGGCCATGTCGATCTCGTTGTCGAAGTGGCCGATGTTCCCGACGATGGCCTTGTCCTTCATGCGGGCCATGTGGTCGGCGGTGATGACGTCCCGGTTGCCGGTGGCGGTGATGAACAGGTCGGCAGTCGTCACCACGTCCTCGACGGTGGCGACCTCGTAGCCCTCCATGGCCGCCTGCAGGGCGCAGATCGGGTCGATCTCGGTGATCACCACCCGGGCCCCCTGGCCCCGGAGCGCCTGGGCGCACCCCTTGCCCACCTCGCCGTAGCCGCAGACCACGGCCACCTTGCCGGCCAGCATCACGTCGGTGGCCCGGTTGAGCCCGTCGATCACCGAGTGCCGGCAGCCGTAGATGTTGTCGAACTTCGACTTGGTCACCGAATCGTTGACGTTGATGGCGGGGAAGAGCAGGGTCCCGGCCTTCATCATCTCGTACAGCCGGTGGACCCCGGTGGTGGTCTCCTCGGAGACCCCGCGGATCCCCTCGGCCACCCGGGTCCAGCGGCCGGCGTCGGCCGCGATGGTCCGGCGCAGCAGGTCGAGGATGACCCCCCATTCCTCGGGCTCCGACTCCGGATCGAACGCGGGGACCGCGCCCGCCCGCTCGTACTCGGCGCCCTTGTGCACCAGCAGCGTGGCGTCGCCGCCGTCGTCCAGCAGGAGGGTGGGGCCCTGGCCGTCGGGCCAGAGCAGGGCCTGCTCGGTGCACCACCAGTACTCCTCCAGGGTCTCGCCCTTCCAGGCGAACACCGGCACGCCGCGCGGCGCCTCGACGGTGCCGTCCCGGCCCACCGCCACCGCGGCGGCGGCGTGGTCCTGGGTGGAGAAGATGTTGCAGCTCACCCAGCGCACGTCGGCGCCCAGCTCCACCAGGGTCTCGATCAGCACGGCGGTCTGGACGGTCATGTGCAGCGACCCCATGATCCGGGCCCCGGCCAGGGGCCGCTCGGGGCCGTACTCGGCCCGGAGGGCCATGAGCCCGGGCATCTCGTCCTCGGCGAGGCGGATCTCCTTGCGGCCCGCCTCCGCCAGGGCCAGGTCGGCGACCTTGAAGGGGTCGCGACCCGCCTCGCGGGCGGCGTCGAAGGGGTGCATCGCGGCAAGGGTCGTGGTCATCGGCAGCTCCTCAGGGGTCTGGGCCATGGGCCCGGGTTCATGACGGCTTCCGGGCCGTGGCGGCGAACAGCCCCGGACCCCGGGCATCGGGGTCGGGCGGCAGCGCCACGAGCCGGGGACTGACCAGCCCCGCGCCGGTCAGCCATTCCTGGATCTGGCCGGGCAGGAAGCCGAGCCAGAGATGTCCCATCGTCTGTTCGTACTCCGCCCGCTCGTGCCGCTGCAGGTCGAGCAGCAGGAGCCGCCCGCCGGGCTGCAGGGCCCGGGCGGCCTCACCCAGCACCCGGCCGGGCTCCGGCACGTAGGGCAGCACCATCGCCAGCACCGCCACGTCCAGCTCGGCCTCGGAGACCGGGAGCAGCTCCAGCTCGCCCTCCCGCACCTCCACGTTGCCGAACCCCGCCAGCCGCTCCCCCGCGGCGCGCAGCATCTCCTTCGACTCGTCCACCGCGATCACCCGGCGCGCGAACGGGGCCATGGCGGCGGCCAGGTGGCCGGCGCCGCACCCCAGGTCGCCCACCACCCAGGCCGGGTCGATGAGCCCCAGCAGGGCCAGCAGCTCGGGGCGGCGGCCGAAGAGCTCGGTCCGGAGCTGGTCCCAGCGGCCCGCCTCGGAGGCGAAGAAGGTGCGGGACCGGGTATGCCGCTCCGCCAGCACGGTCCGGGTGCGCCGCCGGTCCTCCCGGGTGACCGGATTCCGTGCCACGTCGTCGCGCACCAGCTCGTACACCTGCAAGCTCTGCTCCGGCAGCTCCCCCCGGTCGAACCGGTACCGGTGGCTGGTGCCCTCCACCCGGCGGGCCAGCCAGCCGCCGTCGGAGAGCACCTTGAGGTGGCGGCTCACGGTGGACTGGGGGAGCTGGAGGATGGTCTGAAGTTCGGACACCGACAGCTCGTGCCCCTCCAGGGCAAGGAGAATCCGGCCCCGGATGGGGTCGGCGAGGTCGGTGAGGTGGTCCTGCAAGGTGGGTGTGGTCATCCTATCATCCGTCCATCCGGATTATAGGATGAATACTGACTAAGTCAATAGCTGACAATCGGTCATGCGCCGTATACATTCCCCCCGGACGCTGCCCGGGCTCTCCGTACGCCGGCTGCGCTCCGGCAACCGATGTGGCGGTGACGTTTCACTCTGGCGACGGGAGCCCTCCATGCTGGAAGACTTCAAGAAGTTCCTCATGCGCGGCAATGTGCTCGACATGGCCGTCGGCATCGTGATCGGGGTCGCGTTCGGCGCGGTCGTGACCTCGTTCCTGAACGACCTGCTGATGCCCCCGATCGGGCTGGCGCTGGGCGGGGCCGACTTCTCGAGCCTGTTCATGGTGCTCCAGGAGGGTGCCACCCCGGCCCCCTATGCCACGCTGGCGGCGGCCCAGGAGGCGGGCGCGGTGACCTTCAACTACGGCGCCTTCGTCACGGTGCTGCTCAACTTCCTCATCGTGGCGGCGGCCATCTTCATGGTGGTGCGGATGGTGGCCAACATGCAGAAGAAGGAAGAGGCCCCGGCCGCGCCGACCACCAAGGACTGCCAGTTC
>JBFILX010000066.1:0-9923 GCA_041612035.1 Gemmatimonadales bacterium
TCGGCATCCGCCAGCAGGACTGGGCCAACGACCTGCCGATCCTGGCGCAGGGATGGCCCGAGTGAGGCTCCGCGCGGCCCTCGCGCTGACCGTCGCCGCCGCCTGCGCCGGTCCGCCGACGCCCCTGGCGGTGGAGGGAGCGTTCGGGTTCGCCCCGCTCTCCCCCTCCGAGGCGGCCCTCTACTTCACCGTGGTGAACCCCGGCCCGGTCGATACCCTCACCGCCGCGGAAGCGCCGATCGCGGCGGGCGCGATGGTGCACCGGGCCGTGACCGAGGACGGGGTGACCCGGATGGACCACCTGGCGGCGCTCGAGGTGCCGGCCGGGGGTCGGGTGGAGCTTCGGCCCGGCGGGCTCCACCTGATGCTCGTCGAGCTGGTGCGCCAGCCCGCGCCGGGCGACACGCTCGACCTGGTGCTCCGCTTCGCGCGGGCGGGCGAGCGGCGCGTGCGGGTGCCCCTGCTCGCCTACGGCGACGCGCCGGGCTACTGACCCCATGCAGTGGTGGTGCGCCGCGACCGCGGCGGAGTGGACCTGGGCCTGGCGGGCCTACCCCGGCGTCTGGATCGCCGTGGCGCTGGTGGCCGTGGCGTACTGGCGCGCGGTCCGCCCCGTCGCGCCGTGGTCCCGGGTGCTGAGCTTCGCGGCGGGACTCCTGCTCCTGTGGGCCGCACTCGACTGGCCCGTGGGCGCCCTCGGGGCCGGGTACCTCCTGAGCGTGCACACCGCGCAGTACGTGGTCCTCACCCTGGTCGCGACGCCCCTCCTGCTGGGCGGCGTCCCGCCCGACCGCTGGCCCGCCGACTCGGCCCTGCTGCGCCGCCTGGCGCATCCCGGGCTGGGCCTCTTCGGCTACACCGCGGTGATGGCCGTGACCCACATTCCGGCCGTGACCGACGGCCTGATGGCCACCCAGCCGGGCAGTTTCGCGATCGACCTCCTCTGGCTGGCGGGCGCCTTCATGCTCTGGTGGCCGGTGCTGGCGCCGGCGGGGACGGTGCGGATGTCGCCGCCGATCCGGATCGGCTACCTGTTTGCCGCGACCATTCCGCCCACGGTGCCGGCGGCGTTCATGGTCTTCGCCGATTATCCTTTGTACGGGCTCTACGAGCTGGCCCCGCGGGTGGCGGCGATCGGTGCCGCCGCCGACCAGCAGGCGGCCGGGCTCATCATGAAGGCGGGCGCCGACCCGATCCTCTGGCTGGCGATGGGGATCGTCTTCTTCCGGTGGCAGCACGCCGAACAGCGGGCCGAGCGGGCCCGACGGGAGGGAACGTCGTAATGCGAGGATCGCGTCTTCTGCTGGTGATCGGGCTGGGCGCCGTCGTGACGGCGAGCGCCGCCGCCATGCACAACCGGCTCACCGACAGCCGACCCAAGGCCGACGCGGTCGTGGCCACGGCGCCGACGGTGATCCAGCTCTGGTTCGCCGAGAACCCGGAGCCGGCGCTGTCGAGCATCGCGCTCGTGGCGGCGGACGGCCGGAAGATCCCGGTCGCCAAGCCCGAGAAGACCGACGACCCGCTCTCCATCCGCGCCACGGTCGGCGCCCGCCTCGCCCCCGGCGTCTACACCGTGCAGTGGCGGGCGTCCGGCAAGGACGGCCACGTCATCCGCGGGTCCTATCGCTTCACCGTCAAGCCGTGACCCCGGAGTCGGCCGAGATCCTCGGCGCCAGCGCTCGCTGGGTCGGGTTCCTGGCCGCCTTCCTCACCCTGGGCGCCTGTGCCTTCCGGTTCGGGGTGCTCCGGGCGCTTCCCCCCGATTCGGGGCTCCACCTCGATGACGACCTCGGCCGCGCGGCCATCCTGGGCCGCGGGGCCGCGCTGCTCCTCGGGGCGGCGCTGGTGGCCAGGCTCTACGCCCAGGCGCGCGGATTCCTGGCGCCCGAGGAGGGGCTCACCTTCGAGTTCCTCGGCGTCATCCTGGGCGACACCAGCTGGGGCCGCGGGTGGCTCGCCCAGGCGGTGGCGGCGGCCCTGGCGTTCGGCGGGTTCGTCGCCGCCGTGCGCGTCGGGCGGCCCGGGTGGCTCATGGCGGCGACGGGGGCGTCCGCCGTGGTGCTGGCGATGCCGCTCACCGGTCACGCCGTTGCCGCCGAGCGCGCGGGCAGCTGGGGCTACCCGCTCGACGTCCTCCACGCCCTGGGGGGAGGCGCCTGGCTCGGGACGCTGGCCGTGGTGACGATCGTGGGCCTGCGGTCACATCCGCTCGACCGGGTCCCCCCCGCCGACCGCGCCGCCCGGTACGTGCAGGCGTTCTCCCCGATCGCCCTGGCCGCGGCCACCGTGGCGGTGCTGGCGGGCGTGATCCTTGCCTTCCGCTACCTCGACGGATCGCTCGCGGCGCTGTGGACCAGCCGCTACGGCCGGGCGCTTCTTCTCAAGGTGGGCGTCCTGGCGGGCGTGATGGCACTGGGCGCCTACAACTGGCGGGTGCTTCGCCCCCGGCTGGGGGTCACCGCAGGTCCCCGCGACATCTCGCGATCCGCCGGTGTCGAACTGGCGCTGGGGCTGGCCCTCCTGGGGGTCACCGCGGTCCTGGTGGCCATGCCCATGCCCGGAGAGGAGTAGCATGCACACCCACGGTTCCGTTCGCCTGATGCTTCTTGCGGTCCTGCTGGCCACCGGGGCCCCGTCCGCCGCGGCCCAGGAGCGGGTCATGCAGCCGCGGTTCGGCGTGGGCCTCGCGGCATCGAGCCTGGGACTCGGGGTCGAGGCGATGCTGGAGGGCCCGCGGGTCGGATTGCGGGGCGGCTACTACCGCTTCTCTACTGATCTGACCCGGGAAGTCGAGGGAATCCGCTACGTCTTCGGTCCCGACCTGCGCAACTGGCGGGCGGCCCTCGACGTCTTCCCGTTCGGCGGCGCGTTCCGCCTGAGCGGGGGCTTGGTGAAAGCGGAGTCACGGGCGGAGGGCACCGCCGAGCTCACCGGGCCGATCACCCTGGGCGCCCGGACCTACCAGCCATCCGAGGTCGGCGCCGTGCGGGCCGACGCGTTCTACGAGAAGGACCTGCAGCCCTTCCTGGGCCTCGGGTTCGCGACCCGCGGCTCGTTCGGCTTCCACCTCGACCTGGGGGTCGTCTTCTCCGGCCGGCCCACCGTCTCCCTCACCGGCCAGACCAGCCTCACCGGCCCGGAGCGGGACGAGTTCGAGCGGAACGTGCGGGCCGAGGAGGCTGAGATCCGCCGGGCCATCGCCGACGAGCCGCTGGCCCGCTTCTACCCGCTCGCGGCTATCGGGCTGACCCTGCGGTTCTGACCCGCGCCGCCTCGGCGCGGGCGATCAGGTCGGCCAGCACCAGTCCCCAGAACCTCCCGAGCGAGCGGAGGGTCTCCTGCCATTCCGCCTCCGCCTCGGGGGTGGCGCGGGCGGCCCCTCGAAAGGGCGGCTCGGCGCCGAGGATGGTGAGATGGCCGGCCCGCTGGCCGTCCAGCAGGGGGCCCAGCAGGAACCCGGTGAGCCGCTGACGGGCCAGCTCCGGATCGGTGGCCCCGCCCAGGATCGGGCGACGCGGTGACGGCGGCAGCGAGAGCAGGTAGGGCTCCAGCACCAGGAACAGCCGGCTCAGCTCCCAGGCGGCCAGCGGAATCCGGATCTGCCGGCCCACCCGTCCGCGGCCCAGATCGGGGTCGGGCGGCAGGAACCCGGTGACGGCCGTGAGGGGCTCTCCCACGGCGTCCACATCGGTGAACCAGCGCGGGTCCAGGCGGTAGGCCGCCCCCAGCGCGGAGACGGTGGCGAGCCCGGGATTGGTGCTCTTCCCCACGTACAGGTCGCGGAGCGTCCCGTAGGGGACGCCGGAATGATCGGCGGCCTCGCGCAGGTTCCCGCCGTGGGCCTCGTCCACCAGGTGGCGGATCTGGCGGGTCAGCGTGGTGGGGGGCGGGCGGAGCGGGGCCTTGGGCCGGCCGGGGCGGCGGAGTCTGGGCATCGGGCAATCGTATCCCCGATTTTTTTGGACCGCCAGAGATCAGATATTTGGCTCGGGGTCGGCCAGGGCGAGGCGGTAGCGCGGGTCGCCCGCCTGCTCGTCGGCGGGGGTGGCGACGTCGGGGTTCAGCCACTCGATCACGGCGGCGTAGCCCAGGCTGGGGGGATCGTACCGCAGGTACCCGGGCACCACCGCCAGCACCCGGAAGCCCTGGCTCAGCTGGAAGGACAGGGTCGGGTCGCGGAGCTCGCCCCGCACGACGCGCTCCACGTATTCCTCCGGCGGCAGGTCCGCCGCGTGGCGGTGGTAGCCGCGGAGCCGGGCACCCGCCCGGATGCGCAGCAGCCCGAACCGGCGGGTGAGGCCGCGCCGCCCGGCGTAGAGCAGCTTCCCGATCCCCTGCCCCTGGAGCGAGGGCCGGACCATCACCTCCGCGCCGTAGAGGGTGCGGCCCCGCGGATTGTGATTGGTGAACCACCCGCCGTCGGTGAAGTCCCGCCAGGTGGCCCGCATGTCGTAGTCGTCCCACAGGATGACGAGACTCGCGGCGGTGCCGCCGATCGCCCCCGACTCGGTGTCCACCGCCACCAGCTGGCCCTCGGGGAAGACCTCCTGGTGGGAGCGGAGCTGGGCCTCCTTCCAGGGTGGGCTCCGCGGATAGACCTCGCGGCAGACCGCGATGATCTCCGGCACGTCGTCGGCGACGGCCTGCCGCACGATCCAGCGGCTCACAGCGGCACCACCTCGGGCCGCGCCGCGATCTCGGCCGACCGCCGCGAGTCCAGCAGCGGCAGCACGGTGCCGCTCGACCGGGCATCGGTGATGGTGTGCAGGTTGAGCTCCCCGATCACCATCATCTCCAGGTTCGGGTCCCCCTCCGCCATGATCCCGTCGCGCGAGAAGGGGAAGTCGCTGGGGGTCAGGATGGCCGCCTGGCCGTAGTTGAGCGAGACCGCCGGCACCATCGGCAGCGAGCCCACGGTACAGGACTGGATGACGTACATCTGGTTCTCGATGGCGCGGGCGTGGGCGCAGTACCGCACCCGGTAGTAGCCCTGCCGGTCGTCGGTGCAGGTCGGCACCACCAGGATGTGGGCACCCTCCCGGGCCGCCGCCCGCACGATCTCGGGAAACTCCACGTCGTAGCAGATGGCCACGGCCATCCGGCCGAACGAGGTCTCGAACACCCGGAGGGTCTCGCAGGGGCTGATGAACCACTCCTCGTTCTCGAAGCGGGTCATGTGCAGCTTGCCCTGGGTGCCGTGGTCCCCCGCGGGATTGAACACGTACGAGTAGTTGTGGATGATCCCGTCGTCGTTGCCCAGCACCGGGATGGTCCCCGCCACGATGTAGAGCCCGTGTCGCCGCGCCAGCCCCGTCATCAGCTCGACGTAGCGCGGCACCTGCCCCGCCAGGTCGCGGATCTGCTCGCGGATCGGCCGCCGCACGTCGCCCAGGGTGAGCAGCTGCACGGTGAAGTACTCGGGAAACACGACCAGCCCCGCCTTGTAGTCGACGGCCGTCTCGATCAGCCCCACGACCTGGTCGCGGAACGCGTCGAAGGTGGGCACCGGGCGGATCCAGTACTGGATCGAGGCCACACGCAGTCGGTCCATAGACCCTGAATATGGCCGCACGGCAGGCCCCGGGGAAACCCGGGGCCGGGGGTCGGAATGCCTGTTTTGCCCGTGAAATCAGCCGGGAAAGCCCGTCGGATTGGCCTGCTGCCAGCGCCAGGTGTCGGCGCACATCGCGTCGACGTCCCGGGTGGCCCGCCAGCCCAGTTCCCGTTCCGCGCGGGAGGGATCGGCCCAGCAGGCGGCCACGTCGCCGGGCCGACGGGGGCCGATCCGGTGGCGGATGGTCCGGCCGCTGGCCCGCTCGAACGCCGCGATCATGTCGAGCACGCTGTAGCCGCGCCCGGTCCCGAGGTTGTAGGTGTGCACCCCGGTGTGCGCGGCCAGCCGGTCGAGCATCGCCACGTGGCCCTCGGCCAGGTCCACCACGTGGATGTAGTCGCGAACCCCGGTCCCGTCGGGCGTGGGGTAGTCGTTCCCGTGCACCCGCAGCTCCGACAGGCGCCCGACCGCCACCTGGGCCAGGTAGGGCACCAGGTTGTTGGGGACCCCGCTGGGGTCCTCCCCGATCCGGCCGCTCCGGTGGGCCCCCACCGGGTTGAAATAGCGGAGGATGCCGATCCGCCACCCGTCGTCGGCCGCGTGCAGGTCGCCCAGGATCCCCTCGATCATGAGCTTGGAGCGACCGTACGGGTTCACCGCCTGGAGCGGGAACTCCTCGGTGATGGGCACCGTGTGGGGGTCGCCGTACACCGTGGCGGAGGAGCTGAACACCAGCGTGCGCACCCGGTGGGCCGTCATGACCTCGGCCAGGACGATCGAGCCGGTGACGTTGTTGTGGAAGTAGCGGAGCGGCTGGGCCACCGACTCGCCCACCGCCTTGAGCCCGGCGAAATGGAAGACCGCGTCGGGCCGCTCGGTGCGGAACACCCGGTCGAGGTGGTCGCGGTCGAGCAGGTCGGCCCGGTGGAACGGCACCGGCCGCCCGGCCAGTTCGGCCACCCGGCGGACCGCCTCCTCCTTGCTGTTGGAGAGATTGTCCACGATGACCACGTCGTGGCCCGCCTCGACCAGGACCACCGCGGTGTGGCTGCCGATGTAGCCCGCGCCACCGGTGACGAGCACCTTCATGCCTGGCTCCGTGCCGAACGGGGTGGGGTCAGTCGAGCCGGTCGAGCAGGGCGCGGATCCGCGGGAACATCGCGGCGATCTCGCCGGGGGCGACGGCCCCGACCGAGAGCCGGAACCAGCCGGTGTCCTCCGGTACGCCGAAGGCCTGGAACGGGACCAGCGCGAGCCCGGCCTCCTCCAGCAGGAGACGCCGGATGTCGTCGTTGGAGGCGAGTGGCTGCCCGCCCACCGACCGGCCGGCCAGGTCGACCTGCAGCGACACGTAGATGGCGCCCTCGGGGTGCACCACGTCCACCGGGTAGCCGTCCTCCCGCAGCCGCGTGAAGCCCTCGCACAGCGCGGTGAGGCGGCGGCGGATTCCCTCCTCCATCGCCCCGCGAAAGGCCGTCACCGCGGCGTCGTCGAGCAGGAAGCCCGCCGTGGCCACCTGTTCCGGCCGAGGGGCCCAGGCGCCCACGTGACCCAGGAAGTCGCTCATCTTGGCCGTGACCGCGGGGGCCGCGAGGGACCAGCCGACCCGCAGACCGGTCGCGGCGAACGCCTTGGAGATGCCGTCCAGGGTGATGGTCCAGGGCGCCACCTCGGGCACCAGCTCGACCGGGTTGCGGTGCGCGGTCCCGCCGTGCACCAGCGCGCCGTACACCTGGTCGAAGAGAAGGAACAGGTCGGGCCGCCCCGCCGCGTCGCGCGCGGCGTTCTCCTCGACCACCGCCTCGGCGATCCGCCGCAGCTCGTCGGCCGCGATCATGGTGCCGGTCGGGTTGGCGGGCGAACAGAGGCAGAGCAGGCGGGCCTCGCCCAGGTGGGGCCGCAGCTGGTCGGCGGTGGGGTGGAACCCATGCCGCCGCTCGGTCGCCACCGGGATCCCCCGGGTCTGGGTGAGCCAGGCGTAGTGGTTCGTGTTCCACGAGGGGACGCCGTAGACCACCGTCTCCCCCGGGTCGAGCACCACCCGGAACGCGGCGTACAGCAGGGGCCGCACCCCGGAGGCGATCAGCACCGACTCGACCGGGTACCGCGTCCCGGTGTCGCGCGCCACCCGCTCCGCGACGGCCTCCCGGAGCCCGGGAAGCCCGTTCGACGGCGGGTAGTTGGTCTCCCCCCCGGCGAGCGCGTCCCGGATCCCCTCCCGGAGGATCTCGGGGATCGGGAACTGCGCGGGGTCGAAATCGCCGACCGTGAGGTTGCAGATGGGGCGACCCTGGGCGATCAGCCGACGGACCTCCCCGGCGATCCGGAGGATCTCCGAGCCACGCATCCCGCGCGGCACCTCGCCGAGCGACCGGGCGAGGCGGACCTGCAGGTCGGCATCGGTGAACAGCGGGGCCTGGCCCGGCGCGCGGGGGGGCGTGGTCGCGGTGGCTCGCATGCAGGGATTCTAGCAGAACGGGCCCCGGGCGAACACCCGAGGCCCGTCGGCCGGAAGCAATGCGCCGCCTAGGAATCGAACCTAGAACCTACTGATTAAGAGTCAGTTGCTCTGCCAGTTGAGCTAGCGGCGCGCGGACCGGGGACACGGGCGGTGAGATAGCCCCAAGGGGAATCGAACCCCTATTCCCACCTTGAAAGAGTGGTGTCCTAACCGTTAGACGATGGGGCCGATCGCCTCGAGTGCATAGCGCTAACGGGATTCGAACCCGTGTTCCAGCCTTGAGAGGGCTGTGTCCTAGGCCTCTAGACGATAGCGCCAGGTCCAGCACGACAGGCCCGGAGGGAATCGAACCCCCAACCCCCGGTTTTGGAGACCGGTGCTCTACCAATTGAGCTACGGACCTACGTCCCCCCAGGGGTGGCTGACGGGACTTGAACCCGCAACCTCCGGAGCCACAGTCCGGCGCTCTAACCGATTGAGCTACAACCACCATGTCCCCATGGGCCCGGCCAGCCGGGCAGGTAACCTAGACCCCGCCCCTACCCCGGTCAACCCCTTGTCAGGCCTCGGCCTGCATCTTGCTCCCCGGGGACACGGGCGGTCGTCCGCCGACCCCGCCTCCGGCGCGCAAACCCTTGCCGCACTGGGGGCAAGGGGGGCGGGAACCACCCAAATGCATTATTTTGGGCAGCATCGAAGTGCCACGATAACAGCGAGTTACCAGCCCGGGCCGCCGGACCCCCTCACCGGGGGGCCGGGCGGCGACCGGTCGCAGCGAGACTTCTCCTGGAGGAGCGGTATGACGCGTGGTCTGATCCGCCGTCTGGCCCCCGCGGCCCTGTTCGTTCCCGCAGTCCTCATGGCAGGTTGCGAGAGCGAGCCGACCGGGCTCCGGATCGTCGCCCTGGTGGCCGTTTCCGGTCTGGGCCAGACCGGGTTCCCGGGCGCCCTGCTGTCCCAGCCGTTCGTGGTGCGGGCCGAGGACCAGGGTGGCCGTCCCGTGGAAGGGGCGATCGTCGTCTGGACGGTCGAGTCGGGCGGCGGGACCGTCGCCCCCAGCCAGTCGGTCACCGGCGCGGACGGGCTCGCTTCGGCGACGCTCCGCCTCGGCAGTTCGCAGGGCCAGCAGTCGGTGAGCGCCACCATCGGGAACGCCCGGCCGGTGCTCTTCACGGCCACGACGCCGATCGTCGGCTCGCCCGCGAGCGCGGTGGCCGTCGCCGGCAACAACCAGGCGGCCCCGCCCGGATCGCGCCTGGCGGATTCCCTGGTGGTACGGGTCACCGACCAGTCGGGCAACCCCGTGTCCGGGGTGACGGTGGTCTGGTCCGTGGCCGTCGGCTCGGGGTCGGTGAGCCCGGCGACGAGCGTGACCGACGCGGCGGGCCGCGCGGCGACCAGCTGGACCATCGGCGCGACGGGCGGGCCGATGAGCGTGCAGGCCCTCCCCGGGTCGCTGGCCCCGATCAGTTTCACGGCCGCCTCCACCATCATCTTCGCGAGCGTGCAGGCCGGCGCCATGCACTCGTGCGGGCTCGACGAGGGCGGCGTGGCCTTCTGCTGGGGCTACAACGGCGACGGGCAGCTGGGCGTCGGCGCGGTGGCCGGCGGCAGCGGTCCTGTCTTCTCGACCACGCGGCCTGCGGCCGTGGGCGGCGGCCAGACCTTCTCGCGCATCTCCTCGGGCGGGTTCCACACCTGCGGTCCGACACTCTCCATCAACCCCTACTGCTGGGGCAAGAACGTGGACGGGCGACTGGGCGACGGGTCGAACTCTCCGACCAGCAGTCCGGTGCACGTGTCGGGACCGAACGTGTTCAGCGCCCTCACGGCCGGCGGGACCCACACCTGCGGGCTCACGCCCGGCGGGCGGGTCTTCTGCTGGGGCAGCAACCTCGAAGGCCA
>JBFILX010000067.1:0-9903 GCA_041612035.1 Gemmatimonadales bacterium
GGAGGGTCCCCTTGGATGGGGGCCCTCCGCCACGTTATTTCTCGGGCCATGACGGGGATCGTATTCCATCCGGGCCACCACGAACTGCACGGGATCACGGTCGTGGTCGAGACCCGCGACGGCGTCACGTACGTCGGCCGGTACGACCGGCCCGATGAGCGCGGGGTGCACCTGCTGAACCTCGCCGTGCACGACCCCGGTTCCACGAGCACCGCTCTCTCGGACTTCCTGGTCCGGTCCAACACCTTCGGGGTGCGGGCCGAGCGGAAGCACCTCGTCGTCCCCCACGAGACGATCGTCCGGGTACGGACCCTGTCCGAGGCCGTGGGCTGAGCCGCGGGCGTTGCCCTTCCAGCGGAGCATGGACGTGACCACACCGGTCATTCGGGTGGAGCGGGTCACCAAGCGGTTTGCGGGCCACACCGCCGTGCGCGAGCTGTCGCTCGAGGTGCCTCCCGGGGTGATCTTCGGGCTGCTGGGCCCCAACGGGGCGGGGAAGAGCACCACCATCCGGATGATCATGGACATCATCGAGCCCGACGAGGGCCGGGTGCTGCTGTTCGGCGGGAGCACGGGCGGGCGGGACCTGTCACGCCGGATCGGGTTCCTGCCGGAGGAGCGCGGGCTGTACAAGAAGATGAAGGTGCTGGACCACCTGGTCTTCCTGGCCGAGGTGAAGGGGGTGCCTCCCCGCGAGGCGAAGCGGCGCGCGACGGAGTGGCTCGGGCGGCTGGGGCTCGCCGACTGGAGCGCGAGGAAGGTGGAGGACCTGTCCAAGGGGATGCAGCAGAAGGTGCAGTTCGCCGGCACAGTCCTGCATGAGCCCGAGCTGGTACTGCTGGACGAGCCCTTCAGCGGCCTCGACCCGGTGAACAGCCAGGTGCTGAAGGACACGGTGGTGGACCTGGCCCGGCGCGGGAAGACCGTGCTCTTCTCGACCCACATCATGGAGCAGGCGGAGAAGATGTGCGACCGGGTGGTGATCATCAGCCGGGGCCGGAAGGTCGTGGACGGGACGATGGCGGAGGTGAAGCGGGAGGCGGGGGGGCAGCACGTGGCGCTGGCCTTCCACCGCGACGCGGCCCGGGCGGCCCCGGTGCTGCGGGACCGCGCCGTGGTGAGCCGGGTGGACGACTCCGGGGCCTCGGCCGAGGTGGAACTCGCGCCCGGGGCCGACCCCGACCGGCTGCTCCAGGCGCTGGTGGCGAGCGGGGCGGGGATCAGCCGGTTCGAGGTGGTCGAGCCCTCGCTCCACTCGATCTTCATCGCCAAGGTGGGGTCGGAGGCCGCCACCGCGGCGGCGCTGGGAGACGGGGACGGGGAAGGGGAGGGCGCCCATGCGTAAGGCCTGGGTGGTGGCCAAGCGGGAGTTCCTGGAGCGGGTCCGGACCCGCCAGTTCGTGATCGGCACGGTGCTGGGCCCGGTCCTGCTGGGCGGGCTCATCATCGCGCCGATCCTGCTGCAGACCGGGACGCGACCGAAGCGCATCGTGGTCCTCGACGCGGCGACCGGGCAGTTCGGCGCGACGGTGGAAGCCGCCCTCACCCGGGCCACCCGCGACGGAAAGCCCGAGGGCGAGCGGCGCTACCGGGTGAGCCGGGTGACGGCCGAGGGGCGCGTCGAGGCGGTGCGGGACTCGCTCCTGGGGCTGGTGGACCGGAACGACCTGGGCGAGGCGGCGCTGGACGGGGTGGTGGTGGTGACCGACGCGGTGCTCACCACTGACACGGTCCGGTACTACGGAGGGAACGTGGGGAGCCCGGCGGAGATGGGGGCGCTCGGCCGGGTGGTGCGGGAGGGGGTGCTGGGCGAACGGCTCACCCGGTCGGGGATCGATCCGGCGGCGATGATGCGGACGGTGCGCCCGGTGGAGCTGACGACCACCCGGGTGAGCCAGGGCCAGGTGACGGGCCAGAGCGGGGAGGCCTCGTTCCTGCTGGCCTACATCATGTCGTTCGTGCTGTACATGGCGCTGCTCATCTACGGCATCCAGGTGATGACCAGCACGGTGGAGGAGAAGACCAACCGGATCAACGAGGTGCTGGTCTCGAGCCTGCGGCCCTTCGAGCTGATGCTGGGGAAGGTGACGGGGGTGGGCTCGGTGGGGCTCCTCCAGCTGGGCATCTGGGCCGGTGCGGCGTACGGGCTCGCCGCCGGACGCGAGCCCCTGGCGCGAGCGCTGGGGCGGGGGGCGGAGGCGGCGGCCGCGCTGCCGATCCCCGACATCCCGGCCCACGTCCTGCTGGTCTTCCTGGCCTTCTTCGTGCTCGGGTTCTTCCTGTATTCCGCGGCCTACGTGGCGATCGGCTCCACCTGCAACACGGTGCAGGAGACCCAGCAGGCGGCGATGCCGGTGACCCTGGTGATCATCGCGGGGCTGCTGGTGATGTTCCGCCTGCTGGACGAGCCCAACGGCCAGCTGGCCCGGGTGCTGAGCCTGGTTCCGCCGCTCGCGCCCTTCGTGACGCCGGTGCGCAACTCGCTGAGTCCGCTCCCGTGGCCCGAGCTGGCGCTGTCGATGCTGGTGACGGGGCTGGGGGTCCTGGGGATGGCCTGGGTGGCTGGCCGGGTCTACCGGGTGGGGATCCTGATGTACGGCAAGCGGGCCACGCTCAGAGAGATGCTGCGTTGGGTCCGGGCGGGGTGAGCCCCTGAGCCCGCCTCCGCGGGCAGCCACCCCGGCGGCGTTCGCGGTCGCGGGCGCCGCGATCCTGGCAACCCTGGTGGTCGGTGTCGAGTGGGCACGGCTGCCGGTGCCCGACGTCTCCTGGCTGCTGTACCTGGTCGCCCGACTTGGCGAAGGCGCCGAATACGGGACCGCCATTCTGGATCGCGCCCCGCCCCCGATTCTCTGGTACTCCGCCCCGGCGACCTGGATGAGCCAGCACCTGCCGGGCAGCGACTGGCAGTGGTTCCTGGCGACGGTGGTGGCGACCGCCGCGCTGGCCATCGGCCTGGCGCAGAGGTTGATCCGCCGCCTCAGGCCGCCCGGGGACGGCAGCACGACACACCTTCTCGCGGCGGCCGTGGTCGCCACGCTGGTCCTGCCCTGGGGCGTGTTCGGAGAGCGGGAACACGTGACGCTTCTGCTGACACTTCCCTACGTCCTGGCCGCGGCGGTGCGGGAGCGGAGCGGGAACCTGCCCGGGTGGCTGGCCCTGGTGGTCGGTGGGCTGGGGGGATTCGGGTTCGCCATCAAGCCGCACTTCGCCCTGCCGTGGGTTCTGCTCGTCGCCACCGCTGCGTGGCGCCGGGGCGGCCTGCGGTACCGGGAACCGGAATTGGTGACGGCGGCCGCGGTCGCGGGGGCGTGTGTCGGGCTCGTGCTGTGGCGCTACACGGCCTACGTCGCGCTCATGCGCACCATGGCCCCGTTGTACGGAGACTACGCGACCCGGCCACTCTGGTTCGTCGGTCTCCTCGGCGAGGGACTGGGCGCCACCTTCGTCCTGCTGAGCGTAGTGGTGGCGCTGGCACTGTGGCGGGACCTGCCAGAGGACCGCAGGGCCCTGGCGAGCTACGTGCTCGCAGCAACGGTCGGGTTCCACCTGGCCGCCGTGCTCCAGCAGAAGGGGTGGCGCTACCACTACGTCCCCGGCATGGGGTTCGCGTTTGTCCTGCTGGTGGCCCTGCTGACCGCCGCGCCGCGACGGCTCGGCGGCCGCGTGGCCGCGGTCTATCGGATGGCTGCGGTGGGGGCGGTCGCCGTCGCGGTGGGCTGGGCGGCACTGGGGACCTGGACCCGATGGTCGGGGTCCGCGGGGGCGACCTTCGACCCCGATTTCGAGCCGCTCCTGCGCCAGGTGCGGGACCACGGTCACGGACGACCGGTCGCCGTCCTGTCGGTCAGCCTGGGGTCAGCGTTCCCCCTGACCGCCGCCGCCCACGCTTCCTGGGCGCTGCGCGATGGCCAATTGTGGTGGCTGGCTGCGTTCTACCCGGTTCAGGTGGCGGCCGGCCCCGTGGTTCGCCCGAAGCCATACGACCAGAGGTCGGCCCTCGAACAGCGACTGGCCCGCGAACTGGTGACCGACGTGGCGAAGAACGGGCCCGGCCTGCTGGTGGTCCCGATACCCCTGGATCGGGGGAGCCTCTATCGGCGACTCGACTACCTGAAGTACTGGGCGGACGTGCCGGGTTGGGACAGCGCCTTGGCCCGCTACGCCGACCGCGGCAGGGTCGGAGCGTACCGGGTGCTCGAGCTGCGATCGAGCCATCCACCCGCGGCCTGGGGTCCACTCGTTTCGGAGCCATCTCCCCGCGTCACGCCGCCGTTCTCCCGGGCCTCGTGGCGGTGGAGCCTCGCCGCCCTCGCCCTGGCAGCCATCGGGCTGACGGAGGCCCGGCGGCGAGCCGGCCACCGGTCATGATCTGGATCCTCCTTCTGGCCCTGATCGCTACGGCCATCGTGGGCCACCTGCTGGCCTATCCGAGTCCTGACGTCGCGTGGAACCTGTACGCCACCGGTGCGCTGCTGGACGGGGCACGCTTGGGGGTCGATCTCTTCGAGAACACCCCGCCGATGATCTTCGCGATCAAGGCGCCGGTGGTGGCCGCGGCCAGGGCGGCGGGCACCACCGGCTGGTCGGCGTGGGCGGTGGTCACCGCCCTGGCCGCCGGGCTGAGTGTGCTGCTGGTCCGCCACGTCCTGATACGGACCGGTGTGGCGGAACGGCTGACGGGGTGGCGGGCCGTCGTCGTCGCGGCCGCGGTGCTCCTGGTCGTGGCCGGGCAGGATTACGGACAGCGTGATCACCTCACGGCGATCCTGGTCCTGCCGTACCTCGCCCTCGCGATCATGCGTCTCCACGGGGGGAAGTTCCGGTCGGCTCTGGCGGTCGGGTGCGGGGCCCTTGCCGCGGTCGGGATCGGGATCAAGCCCCACTTCGCGCTGCTGCCCGCCGTGCTGATCGCCCTGCAGGCAAAACGGGTTGGGATTCGCCAGGCGCTCCCGCCGGAGCACATCGCCGTCGGATCGGTCGGGGTGGCCTATGTCCTGGCGGTCTGGGTTGCCGCGCCGGAGTACCTGGACTATGCGGCGACCTATGGACCGCTCTACCAGAGTTTCAGAACCAACTTCGGTCTGCTGGACGCGTGGTGGCCCACCCTGCCGGCGTGGTTGAGCGTCGCGCTGGGAGCGCACGCCGTCCCGGCCTACGTCGCGCTCGGCGCGTTTGCCGCGATGGGTCGCGAACTGTCCAGCCGGGAGCGATCCGTAGCGGAGGTCCTCGCCCTGGCCACCGGGGTGCTGCTGCTCGCCGCGATCCTCCAGGCCAAGGGCTGGCGGTACCACTTCCTGCCGGCCACCCTGTTCGGAGTTCTCCTCCTCGCCCTGCTGGTCTCCCACGCCCGGCGTCACGGGACCGGCCGGCTGGCACGGGCCTACCTGGCGGGTGGCGTCGCCACGGTGACGGCCCTGGCCGGCGCCGTACTCCCTGCCACGGCGTTGCGTGCGGTTTTCCCTCGGCATCCGGTGCTTGACGTCGATTCGAGCTTCTCCGCACTGCTCCCCCTGGTGCAGTCGGTCGGGCCATCCGGTCACGTCGCGGTGCTCTCGAGCAACATTGCCTCACCGTTCCCGCTGGTGCTGGCTGGCGGCGCCCGGTGGACGTTTCGCCACCCGAACTTCTGGCCCCTGGTCGCGTTGTACCCCGACCAGGTCCGGGCACCCACGCTGGTGATCCCCCGCCCAGCAGACCGGCGCGGCCCGCTCGAGCTCCGGTTTATCCGGGAGGTGGTGAGCGACCTGGTGCGGGCCAGGCCCGAGCTGCTGCTCGTGCTCCGCCCGGACCCCCTCGATCGCAGGTTCGGCGGAGCCCGTCACTTCGACTACCTCGCGTACTTCTCGGCGGACCCTGCACTGTCCACGCTTATGGGTGACTACGCGGCGGCTGGGGTAGTCGGGAGCTACGACGTGTTCTGGCGTCGCGGAGGGAACCATGCGCCGATTGCGGAGCCGCCCCGCCCCCCGGTCTCGATCGACCGGGCGGGGTTGCGCGAGATCGGGGAGGGGCTGAGCGCGCTGTTGCTGGTTGCGGGGCTGGGGGTGGGGTGGTGGGCCACCGCGCGGCGCGAGACGTAGCGGCATGTGGGGCCGGGCCTTCTCCGTCCTTGGCGCGTCCGCGCTGCTCGCCCTCGGGACACTCTCCGCGCTGATCCGCCAGCCCCCACCCGACGTTGCCTGGTTGCTGTACGTGGCCGAGCGCGTGCTGGCCGGCGACCGCCTCGGCATCGACCTGATCGAGGTCAACCCGCCGATCGTGGTCTGGCTCTCCGCGGGCCCCGCGTCCGTGGCCCGCTGGCTTGGGCTGAGCCCATGGTCGACCGCGGTCATGGCCGGCATCGGCCTCGTGACCGTCAGCGCCTGGCTGACCCGGGCATTCGTCACTCGGTACGACATGCCTGATCGCGCCCGTCGGGGAATGGTGCTCGCCGGAGTGTTCGTCCTGACGGTGCTCCCGGGGTGGGATTTCCTGCAGCGGGAGCACCTCGCGGTGGTCGGCCTGCTTCCCTACCTGGCGCTCGCCGCGGTGCGGGTCGATCGGGGAGAGGCGCGCCTCGCCCCGGCCGCCATCACAGGGGCTCTGGCCGCGATCGGCCTGGCGCTGAAACCGCATTTCCTGCTCCCCTGGCTGGCCGTGGAGGCCTTCGTCCTGTTCCGGCGGCGCTCCCTCGAGGGCAGGCCGGAGCTCGTAGCCGTGCTGGGGGTCGGGCTGTCGATCGGATTGGCGGTCGTCCTGCTCGCCCCGGCCTGGTTGCCGAGCGTCCTGCCGCTGGCCGGTCTTTATGGCAGGTACCTGCGAAGCCCCTGGTTCCTGAACCTCGCGCCCACCCCCGCAGTCCTCGTTCCGGCGCTGGGGCTGGCGGTGACGGTGGCCGGCTGGCGCCTGCGGGGCCACCTGACCGGGGTGCAGGCCGTGACGGCCCTGGCGACGGTCGGGTTCTGGGTCGGTGCCGTGGTGCAGGGGAAGGGGTTCCCCTACCACTACTTCCCGGCGGTGGGCTTCGGGTTCCTGGCGCTGGTCGCCGCGACCCGGGTCCGGGTGCCCCCCGGCCCGGCCTCGGTGCTCCGGGTCCTGCTGGACGGCGGGCGGGTGGTGGCGTGGCTGATGCCGTTGGCCGTTACGGGCTGGCTGGCTACGACGGTGCTGGGCCGCACCCGGCCCCCCTATCTGGGGGACGGCTATGCGGCCCTGCGCGTCGCGCTCGCCGACACGCCGCCTGAGGCCACGCTCGTCGTGCTGAGCAGCAACCTGGCGTCCGGCTGGCCCCTGACGTCCGATCTCGGGGCGACGTGGGGACTTCGGTATCCGAGTCTGTGGCCGCTTGCCGCCTTCTACGACGCCTTGGCGCCCGGGCCGGGGCTCATCACGCCCCGCCCTCTCGAGGCGCGGTCACCACGCGAGCGGCGGTTCACCGAGGATGTGGTATCCGACCTGGTCCGATCCCGCCCGCTGTTTGTTCTCGTCCTAATGACCGATCCGACCGCCGATCACTGGGGCGGCGCGACCCGGTTCGACTATGTCCAATACCTCGCCGAGGATCCCCGGTTCACCC
Source organism: Gemmatimonadales bacterium (assembly GCA_041612035.1). Classification (GTDB taxonomy): domain Bacteria; phylum Gemmatimonadota; class Gemmatimonadetes; order Gemmatimonadales; family GWC2-71-9; genus SZUA-320. The sequence continues at coordinate 7,559 of JBFILX010000067.1, forward strand.
CGTGGCTGAGCGGGTACCGGGTGGTCACCGAGGTGTCGCGTTACCGAGTCCTGCGGCGGGCCGACCAGGGGCCGCCACCGTAGGCCCACGCGGCCAGCCCGAGCACGGTCAGGACGCTGACCACCGCGCCCGGGAAGAGGCCAGGGGCCAGTCGCCGCCGAACCGCCACGACCACCGCCTGCCCATCGCCGCGGACGGCAAGCTGGCCATCGACGTTCACAGGGGCCAGGCGACCCCCCTCGGAGGTGCGCAGCTCGTGGATCGGTTCCGCGACCAGCGGCAGCGGGACCGGCACCCCGGGGGGGGCCTCGATCGTGGCCAGGTACCCGCCGTCGCGCGGAGTCCAGGTCAGCAACGGTGGCACGCCGACCCCAGCCCGGGTCCGGGCGATTCGGGTCGAGAGCGCGACCGGATCGGTGCCCTGCGGCAAGTAATCGCCGTACAGGGTCAGCCCCCGGTCGAAATACGGGGTCGCACGATCCACGGCAAGCTCCCGGGCCGTGACGTCCTGGACCGACACGGCCTGAGACGCTCCGGCGGCGGCAGCCCCGAGGACCGCGAGCCCGAGCGCCGAGAACAGGCCCCAGGCGCGGCGGGCAATCGCCTGCGATGCCCACACACCCACGAGCACCGCCAGCAAGAAGCTCACGGGCCCGAGCAATCGCACCGGAGACTGGAGGTATCGGAGCGGGGCCGGAATGACGTGCCAGGCCCCGCTGGGCGCCGCCAGCGCCGCGGCGCAGAGCAGCAGCCCGGCGAGCGAGGCACGCTGCCAGGCAGGCGACGGGTCGGCGAGGGCGGGTCGCCGCACCAGGCCGGCCAGGCCGGCGATGGCCCCGAGGGTCGCGAGCCACCCGACCAGATCCGGTCCAGGCAGGGCGCCGAACAGGTGGCGGGCCCCGGCCACGTCGGCCGGTGTCGTTCGCATGAGCGCGCCGTCCGACACGTTGACCTGCCCGGCGCCGAGGAGGACGGGAAGGACGTAGAACAGCACCAGTCCCGAGGCCACGACCCCGGCACGCACGAAGGCGATTATCGTCTGCCCCCCGGCCCCGGTTGGCGAGGCGAGGGTTGCAGCCACCAGGACCAACCCAGCGATCCATGGAGCCAAGGCGGAATGGCTCAGGATCAGCAGTGCCAGCCCGACCGACAGCACCACGGTTCGCCGCGGTTCCGCCTGGAGGGTTCCGACAACCAACAGCGGAAGCCAGACGAGCGCCCAGGCCTCGGCCAGGCTGCCTCGGCCCTCGAGGAGCTGGTGCCGGTAGGGGAAGACCAGGTAGAAGGCAGCGCCAAGGAACGCCGCAGCCAAGGAGCCCGTGATCCGCCGCAGGAGGACAAACACCAGCAGACCCGAGAGTACGACGGACAGGACGGCCGCCGCGTGGGTCGCCGCGATGAGGTCCAGCCCGGCCAGGTGCAACGCGGCGGCGACCAGGTGCGCCAGCGGCGGATAGAACAACGGGAAGGCGTGTCCGCCGCCTTGGATCGCGTCCGGGAGCGTCTGCGGCCAGTGTCCGGACAGGAATTCCGAGGCGTACTGACCGACCCGGAGGTAGAGCTCGATGTGGTCACGGGTCCGGAACCCGACCGACCGGAGCAGGCTGGCGTGGGCGAGGAGTCCCACCGTGACCACGCCGACCGCCCACACCCAGCCGTGCGCTTGCCGCTGCACCCGCCACGACGTGCGCCCCGCGGCCGTCACCGGAGCCCGCGACGGATCATCCACAAGTCGATGATGGCCCTCAGGAAATCGCGGACGCGGACATGTGAGCGTCCATCATGGCGCCAGGTCGTGAGGGGGAGCTCATACACCGCCACGGCCAGGGGTTCGGCACGACCGCTCGCCGCCTCCGCCCGGAGGCGGGCCAGCAGTTCGACATCGAAGATCCACCGGCTCCTGAATGGCGTGGCCACCACCCTTTCCAGAAGCGCGCTGGCTCTGAAGACCTTGGCCCCGCACTGGGTGTCGTACACGGCCACGCCGAGCACCAGGCTCACCGCCGTGGCGAAGACCCGGCTCAGGTAGTGGCGCAGGGCGTTCCGCTCGATCCTGCGGCCCAGTCCCCGCCAGCGCGAGCCGATCACCCATTCCACCTGTGGGCGGGCGTCGAGCACCGCCACGAACTCGTGCACCAGGTCGAGCGGGGTTGAGAGGTCGGCGTCCCAGAACCCCACCAGGTCTGGCCCCGCGGCCATCGCCGCCAGCAGCCCACGCCGCACCGCCTCTCCTTTTCCGGCATTGCGCGCCAGCCGCAGGATCTCGATGCGGTCCGGTCTGCCGGCGCGGATGGCGGACAGGCGCTCCGCCGTCGCATCCGTGCTCCCGTCGTCCACGAACAGCA
>JBFILX010000068.1:0-9808 GCA_041612035.1 Gemmatimonadales bacterium
CCGGGCGCCGGGATCGGCGGACTCTTCTACCTGCTGGGGGCCATCGTGCTCCCGGCCCGGAACGGCTGGCGCTGGATGACGGGCCGCCGGAACGGGCTCCGGGGGCGCGAGGTGGCGTTCCAGCTCATCCTCGCCCTGGGGATCCTGGCCGGCATCTGGGTCACCGGCTGGCTGCTGGGCGTGGTGCTGGGCCCCGGCATCGTCCCCCAGACCGGCAGCGGGGTGTCCGCCGGCGTCGGCTCGGCGGCCAACGTGGTGCGCTGGGCGGCCTTCCTGGCCGGGTTCCTCACCCTCGGACTGGTGCTGGGCACGGTGCAGGTGGCGCGGGCGGTGGTGACCCGGCCCCGCCGAAGCCAACCCGAGCGCGCCATCGAGGCCTGACCATGCTCCGCCGACCCCTGGTCGTGGCCGGGCTCCTGGCTTCCTGCGCGGCGGGGCCGTCACTGGCCCAGTCACCAACCCTCGCTCAGGCCGATTCCGCCTTCGCGGCGGGCCGGCTCGACCTGGCCCGCCAGCGCTACGCCGCCCTCCTGGCCCGGGAGCCGGGACAGTCGCGCGCCGCGTACCGCCTGGGGCAGCTGGCGGTCACTCCCGACTCGGCGGTCGTCTGGTTCCGGCGCTACGTCGAGCTGGAGCCGCGGGACCCCTGGGGCTACATGGCCGTGGGCAACGCGACCTCGCGCCTGGGCCGCTGGCGGGAGGCGCTCACCTGGTACGACCGGGCGGCCGGGCTGGCGCCCGAGGAGCGGGACGTGGCGGTGGGCCGGTTCCGGGTGCACAGCCGGGCGGGCCGGCGCGAGGCGGCGATCGCGGTCCTGGGCGACTGGCTGAGCCGTCACCCGGACGACGCCGAGGGGTGGGACCTGCTTGGGCGGGAACAGGTACGGGCCGGCCGACCGGGGGCTGCTGAACGATCGTTCAATAACGCGGTGGCCCTGGGCCGCGGTGGCGACGTGGCTGAACGACTGGTCAATGTACGGTCGGCCCGGGCCTTCGCGGTCGAGCCGATCGGCGGATACGAACGGGACTCCGATGGCAACCGGACCGCCCGGGTGGGGGTGGCCGTGGACGGGCCGGTGGCAGACGGGGTCCGGGTCGGGGTGGCCGGGGCGCGGGGGGAGATCGGGGACGGGGTACTCGCGATGCCGGTCACCTCGGGCGAGATGCGGCTCGCCGCCCGGCCGCACTCGACCCTCCGCCTGGATTTCGCCGGGGGAGCGGCCCGGCACGACCCGGGGGCCTCGGGGGCCCCGTGGACGGCCGCGACCGGGGAGGCCCGGCTTCGGTGGCGCGCGCCGGCCGGGGGGCCCGCCCTCGAGGTGCGCGGCCAGCGGATGCCGCTCGGCACCACGCCGCTGCTGGTCGTCACCGAAGCGGTGCGGACCGAAGCGCGCGGCTCGCTCGACCTGCCTGCGGGACCACTCAGGCTTCGGGGCGGGGGCCGGGCCGGGACGATCCGGACCACGGGCCAGTCGAACACCCGCACCGGGGTGAGCGGGGCGGTGGTGTACCCGGTCGGCTGGCAGGGCGAACTGACGGTGCAGTATCACCGGCTCGCCTACGCGGACCCCACCGAGGCGGGGTACTTCGCGCCGCGGCTGGCGGAAACGATCGAGGCCGGGGGGTACGTCGAACTGGGCGAGGGCGGGGGGGTGGTGGCCGCGATCGACCTGGGAGCCGGGGCGCAGCGGACCGCGGAGCACGGCGCCCTGGCGGGGCCGTGGAAGCCCTCGCTCCGCGCCTGGGGCTACCTGGCGGTGCCGCTCGCCCCGGGGCGCGACCTCCGGGTGGAGTTCGAGGGCTACAACGCCCCGTTCGCCCCCGAGGGGGTGACCACCTCGTCCACCTGGCGGTTCGTCTCGCTCAGCGCCGGCCTCCGCTGGGCCTTCCGCTAGACCCCGGTGCCCCCCCGGGCCTGCTCGCGGCGGGGCGGGGCCCCGCCTAACTTCTCCCGACCCCAACCACAGCCCGCCGGCCGGTGGCCCTTCAGGCCGCCGTCCCGCGGCCAGCGACCTCGGGAGCGTCCATGACCGCGGACGATCGGCGCCGGCGGTACTGGCGGCGGAACCTGACCTACGTCGGGATCCTGCTGGCCATCTGGTTCATCGTCTCCTACGGCTTCGGGATCCTCCTGGTGGAGCCGCTCAACCGGATCCGGGTGGGCGGCTTCCGGCTGGGGTTCTGGTTCGCCCAGCAGGGCGCCATCTACGCGTTCGTCCTCCTGATCTTCGTCTACGTCCGACTGATGAACCGGCTGGACCGGGTCTACGAGGTGGACGAGCGGGAGGACCAGGCGTGAGCGTCACCGCCTGGACCTTCGTCATGGTGGCGGCCTCCTTCGCCCTGTACGTGGGGGTGGCGGTCTGGAGCCGGGCCCGGTCCACGGGCGAGTTCTACATCGCCGGGGCCAAGGTGCACCCGGTCATGAACGGGATGGCCACCGCGGCCGACTGGATGAGCGCCGCGTCGTTCATCTCGATGGCGGGGCTCATCGCCTTCATGGGGCGGGACGGGTCGGTGTACCTGATGGGGTGGACCGGCGGGTACGTCCTGCTGGCCCTCCTGCTGGCGCCCTACCTGCGGAAGTTCGGCAAGTTCACCGTCCCCGACTTCGTGGGCGACCGCTACTACTCGCAGGTGGCCCGGGTGGTCGCGGTCATCTGCGCGCTCTTCGTCTCGTTCACCTACGTGGCCGGGCAGATGCGGGGGGTGGGGATCGTCTTCAGCCGGTTCCTGGGGGTGGACATCACCCAGGGCGTGCTGATCGGGATGGGGATCGTCTTCTTCTACGCCGTGCTGGGCGGAATGAAGGGGATCACCTACACCCAGGTGGCGCAGTACTGCGTGCTGATCTTCGCGTACCTGGTGCCGGCCATCTTCATCTCGCTCCTGATGACCGGCACCCCGATTCCGCAACTCGGGTTCGGGTCGGTCCTGGCGGACGGGTCGGGGGCGCATCTCCTCGACCGGCTGGACGGGCTCACCACCGAACTGGGCTTCGGGGCCTATACCGCGGGCCGGAAGTCCACGCTCGACGTCTTCTTCATCACGGCGGCGCTGATGGTGGGCACCGCGGGGCTGCCCCACGTCATCGTGCGCTTCTACACGGTGCCGAAGGTGCGCCAGGCCCGGAGCTCCGCCGGCTGGGCGCTGCTCTTCATCGCGCTGCTCTACACCACGGCGCCCGCGGTGGCGGCGTTCGCCCGCACCAACCTGATCACGACGGTGAGCGACCGGCCCTACGCCGAGGTGCCGGCCTGGTTCACCAACTGGGAGACGACCGGGCTCATCGGGTGGGAGGACCACAACGGCGACGGGCTGATCCAGTACACCGGGCCCGCGTCTCCGGTGGCCAACGAGCTCACCATCGACCGCGACATCATGGTGCTCGCGAACCCGGAGATCGCCCGGCTCCCCAACTGGGTGGTGGGGCTGGTGGCGGCGGGGGGACTGGCCGCCGCGCTCAGCACTGCGGCCGGGCTGCTGCTGGTGATCTCCACCTCGGTGGCGCACGACCTGCTGAAGCGGGTGTTGGCGCCCGCCATCAGCGAGCGGCGCGAGCTGCTGGCCGCCCGCATCGCCGCGGGCGTGGCGGTGCTGATCGCCGGCTGGTTCGGGATCCACCCGCCGGGGTTCGTGGCGGAGGTGGTGGCGCTGGCCTTCGGCCTGGCGGCGGCCTCGTTCTTCCCCGCCATCATCCTGGGGATCTTCACCACCCGGATGAACACCGAGGGGGCGGTGAGCGGGATGATCGCGGGGCTGGGCTTCACCGCGGCCTACATCGGCTGGTTCAAGTTCCTCCACCCCGAGCTGAACACCCCCGAGCACTGGTGGTTCGGCGTGTCGCCCGAGGGGATCGGGACGCTGGGAATGCTGGTCAACGTGGCGGTGGCGGTCGCGGTGGCGTCGGTCACCCGGCCGCCCCCCGAGGCGGTCCGCCAGCTGGTGGAGGAGATCCGGGTGCCCCGCGGGGCGGGCCCGGCGCACGAACTCTCCGCCTGAGCCGGAATGGATCCGGGGAGCGGCGCCCGCCGCTCCCCGGTCCGATCCCGCACGGATTCGGCTGGCGCCGGCCGCGGCTCAGCCGCAGGGGACGTAGATCGTCGTCCTGAGGGCCCCGGGGTAGTCGGGCGACCCGTCGTACAGCTCCAGCCGGGCCCGCACCCAGGGTCCCTCCCGCTGATACTCGAACCCGGCCGCCACCCCGCTCATCCGGGGCTTGCCCAGCACCTTCCGGGTCACCTGCCGGTCGGACCCGTCGGCCCGCTCGAGCCAGAGCAGAAAGCTCTGGACCGGGGTGGATCCGGTCACCTGCCAGTCGAGCCGAACCCGCATCTCCTGGCGCCGGCCCAGCTCGCAGGACGACCCGGCGAGCACCACGGCCTGCCCGGCGAACGGCCCGTCGGTCCCGGCCACGTCGCTCGCCAGCACCACGAAGCTCGGCGCGATGCCTTCATCCGCCAGCGGGACGGTGGGCGACTCCGCACAGGCGGCCACGGCCGCCCCCAGCACAAGGATCCCGGCGAACCGGGCGCGATAGTGACGATGCATGCACTCCCTCCTCGGGCGCGCCGAAGCGCGCGGTGATCTCCCCGAGGAGTCAGGGGGGCAGGGGGCATGCCAGCCGGCGGGGCGGCTTCCGGGGCGAACTTCCCCGGGAAGCCGGCCAGGCCCCGCGGGGCCGGGCCCACAGGTGTGGCAGGCGTGCAGCGCCGGGGTCGGCGGCGGCGGGCGGGGGTCCTGTCAGTGGGGCGGGACGGCCACCGGCAACTGGCTCTCCTCGTCGCTCACCAGGGTCCAGTAGGAGACCAGTTCCGGGTCGGCCGAGAGCTCCAGGAACCGGGACACCCGCTGCACCAGCTGGGTGCCGAAGTGGCCCGGGACGGTGCTGGGCAGGGTGGCGCCCCGGCCGAACCAGCTGCGGACCAGGACGCTCCGGTGGTCGGTGGGAAGCGCGCGGACGTTCTCGACGAAGGCGGGGAAGGTGCCGTAGCGGAAGAGGTAGCTCTCCACGTTGGAGAGGTAGAACACCGAGACGGTGTGGCCGGCCTCCCGCAGGTAGGCGCCGATCGCGCCCAGCGCGGTCGGGCCCGCGAGGTCGCCCACCACCGGGACGACCCGGTCCTGCCGCTGCAGGGCCTGCACCCGCCGCCAGCGGTCCTCGGTCGCGAGGTAGCTGGCGCGCCCCCCGTCCAGGTCGGTCTCCAGGTAGAGGTCCCGCGCGGTCGGGAAGCGCATCCGGATCGTCCGGCTCCGGCTGGTGTAGCGGATGTCGAGCCCGCTGTAGGCGAACTCGTCGTGGAACCGGCGCACCGTGGCCCGGTCCTCCTCGCTGAGGGGGACGCCGTAGCGGGCCACCCGGGCCATGAGGTCACGGTGCTGCCGGTCGTGGGTGACCCTGTCCACCGGGGTGAGATCCAGCCGGGCCAGGATGTCGAACAGATCGGCATCGGTCCAGAACTCGAGGTCGGGCGGGGCCGGGCGCCCGTACAGCAGGCCCAGGTACTCCATCCGGTTCCGGGCGGTCTCGAACATCGCCTTGAACAGGAGGTGGAGCAGCAGGTTGTCGCGCCGGATGTCGACGATGATCGCGATCTCTGGCTCGATCTCCGCGATGTAGGAGAACCCCTGCTCGGGGCCCACGCCCAGGTAGGCGCCGCCCTTGATCCCGCGGGCGCGGAACTCGCCCAGCACGTGCAGGTAGGAGGTCTCGTTCGACACCAGGTTGTCGCTGGCGAAGGCGCCCCCCGGCTCGGAGAGCCGCTCCACCAGGGGCGCGAAGGTGCGGGTCTGGGCGCACGCCGTGGGCGCCGCGGCCAGCGAGCACACCGCGAGGGCGGCGGTGACCGGCCGCCGGAGCCTGGACGTGAGCATCGGCGTCCCCTCGATTCAGCGCGGCGCGGGCCGGAGCCGCCGCTCGAAGAACGCCGCCGTGGCCCGGTTCACGGCGATCCAGTTGGCATGGCGCATGAAGTGATGGGTGTCGTCCACCACCACCATCGTCTCCACCGGCACGCCTCGCGCTTCCAGCCGGCGCACCAGGTCGGTGCTCTGGCTGAACCGGACGTTCCGGTCGTCGTCCGCGTGGATGACGAGCACGGGCGAGGTCCAGGTGTCGATCGCGGAGATGGGTGACGACTCCCAGGCCACCCGGAACGCCGCCTCCGCGTCGGGGGCCCGCTCGTAGCCGGCCGGCGCGAGCATGGCCCGGCTGGTCCGGTCGTGCACGCCGTGGATGTCCACCCCGGCGGCGAACAGCTTCGAATCGCGGCCCAGGGCGAGTGCCGTCAGGTAGCCGCCGTACGAGCCGCCGTAGATCCCGATCCGGCTTGGGTCCACCTGGGGCTGGCGCGCCAGCCACTCCGCCCCCGCCTTCACGTCCTGGTACTCCGAGGCGCCCGCCGTCCCGCCCCGCTCCGCCACGTGGAAGTCGTAGCCGTAGCCGATCCCCAGCCGGAAGTTGACCGACAGCACCACGAACCCGCGGCTCGCCAGGTACTGGTTCGAGGCGTAGGCGTTGGCGTAGTAGTCCGAGTAGTGCCAGCCCAGCAGCATCTGCCGCGGTGGGCCGCCGTGCACGTAGACGATGGCCGGCTTGCGGGCCGGGCCCCCGGGCGGTTCGAAGAGCTGCCCGTGCACCCGGGTGCCGTCAGGGGCGGTGAAGACCACCTGCCTGGGGGTAACGAGTCGGGCCGCCGGAAAGTCGGCGGGGATCCGGTCGGCGGCCAGGGAACGGGCCGTGCCGCCCCCGAACGGCATCACGCCGGGGAGCGGCGGACGCTGGGCCGTGGCCCCGATGAACACCAGGGTGGCCCCGTCGCCCGTCACCGCCGGCGACCACTCGAGCCCGGCGCCTGGCGTCATCACCTGGGCCGCGGCCCGGTCCACCGGCACCCGCACCACGTGACGCCGGTCGATATCGAGCGGATCGGGTCCCGTGTTGGCGGTGAACACCATCCAGCGCCGGTCGGGGCTCATGCGGACGTGCTCCGCCATGAAGCTGCCGGGGGTGAGGAGCAGGGCCTCGCCGCCGGCCTCGGGGATCGAGTAGAGGTGAGGCCACCCGTCCTGGTAGGAGAGGAAGACGATCCGGCCCGCCGCCCAGTGCAGGTTGGTGCCGCCGTGCGTGGTGGGCGCCGAACCCCGGAGGGTCCGGGGCGACTCCCAGAGCCGGACCCCCTCGCCGGTCGCGGCGTCGGCCGACCAGATGGCCCACGGGTTCACCCGGCGGGCCAGGATCGAGTCGGGCGCTCCGCCGGCGCCGGGCCGCCGCACGAAGGCGATGCGGCGTCCGTCCGGAGACCAGCGCGGGGAGCCGTCACGGGAAAACGAGGGCGCGAGCCAGAGGATGGGGGTCGTGGCGTCGGTGTAGACCCCGATGAAGCCGTGGTCCTGCCGGCCCGAGACGAAGGCCAGCCGGCGGCCGTCGGGCGACCAGACCGGGTCGCCGTTGGTGCCGCGTGCGGTGAACAGCACCCTGGCCGGGGCCGATCCGTCGATCGGCACCGTCCAGATCTGGTTCCCCCGCTCGAACGCCACCACGTCGCTCCGGGGCGAGACCACCGGGTTCTCGCCCTCGCCCAGCAGCACCGGCTCGCCCCCCGTGAACGGCACGCTCCAGATCTGCACCCGCGGTGGATTCGGCTGGAAGGTGGGGTTCACCGGGAGCGCGTCGTCCCAGTTGGAGCTGAAGTCGCCGCCCCGGAGATAGACCACCCACCGGCCGTCGGCGGAGACGCTGACGCTGGTGAGTTCCTGGCCGTCGTCGGCCAGGTAGGCGGTCAGCCGGCGCGGGGTGAAGGCGGGCCCTTCCGCGACCCAGATGTTCCGCTGGCCCCGTTCGTTGAAGGCCCACGCGATCCGGCTGCCGGTGGCCGCGACGGCCAGCTCGTTGGGGAAGGGGTAGCCCTTGATCTGCTCCATGGTGAACCCGGCGCTGGCCGCCTGGGCCTCCACCGGTGACGGGGCAAGGACGGCGACGGCAGCCGCGAGGACGAAGAGCAGGGTGGGGCGGGACCAGGGCACGCGGGACTCCGGAGCGGGACCCTCCAAGGTCGTCCGGCGCCGGGCGGGGAACAAGCGGTCGAGGCCCAGATCCGCTTTGCCGCCCGCCGGGCGGGCCCTATATTCCGCGCCCCGGGCCAGGTAGCTCAGTTGGTAGAGCAGCGGACTGAAAATCCGCGTGTCGGGGGTTCGATTCCCTCCCTGGCCATGTTTCCGAACGCCGTCCCGCGCGGGGCGGCGTTTCGCGTGTCGGGGGTGACCGGCGGCCGCGTGCGCGGCCTTGGTGTCCTCGGGGCCGGGGGCCCCTCGGATCGATTCCCTCCCTGGCCATGTGTCCGAACGCCGTCCCGCGCGGGGCGGCGTTTCGCGTTTCCGGCCCGGGCACGGCGGTTGCCGCCCCTCGGCTCGGGTTGCCTGGGATTCCCGTGAAGGCCGCGTCCCGCCGCTCAATTCGTTGCGGGGGCGCCACATCGGGCCGTGGCGCGGCCGCCGGGCGGGTTGCCCTCGTCCCGGTCCGGGGGAATAATGGAAGGCCGGCCCCGCCGCCGATTCTGTCACCAGTCTGGAGGTCGCATGAGACGCCTGATTCCCCTGGCCGCGCTGTTGGTCGTTGTGGCCTGCCAGGACACCTCGGAGCCCTCGGCCCCCGCGCCGTCGTTGGCCGCGCAGGCCGAACAGGCCCTCGAGCGAGTGCCCATGAGCCAGGCCCCCGAGCGTGTGATGGCGGGTCGGGTGCTGGCGCGGTTCGCACCGGGCGTCTCGGCCCCCGCGGTCGCGGCGGAGTACGGGCTCGCGGTGGCGGAAACGAGGGGGGGCGGGGCGTTCACCATCCTCCGCGGCGGGGTCGGCAACGAGCGGGCCCTGGCGGCGCGGATGAGCGGCGACAGCAGGGTGGTCTGGGCCGAGCCAGACTGGCTTCGCCAGACCACGGTCGATACGCGGCTCTGGGCCTTCGCCAATGACGGGACACTCCGGGCCTACTTCACCCGCGGTCGGAACAAGGGCCAGCCAGTGGGGTCCTGGACCCCGACCCCCGATGCCGACGAGGACGCCGGCGGATCAGACGTGCCGCGCGATTACGGGGCGGGAGGCTCACCGGTCTTGATCGGAAGTATCGATACCGGCGTTGAGTTCACCCATGACGAGTTCCCGCTCGGCACCCTGAAGAACGGGCGAGACTGGTACGACAACGACGACGACCCGTCCGACTCCGACGGACACGGCACCCACACCACCGGTACCATGGTGGGAAAGACCATGGGGGTCGCCGCGGCCGCCGGCGCCAACGGTGCGAGTACGGTCAACGTGAGAGTGCTTGTCCAGCGCGTCTGCGGGCCGCTCGGCTGTCCCACTTCCGCCATCGCGTCAGCCATCCGGGCGGCCGCGGATTCGGGCGTCGTCGCGATGAACCTGAGCCTGGGCGGTGGCTCCCTGTCGAACGCCGAGCGGGACGCCATTGACTACGCCACCGGAAAGAACGCGCTGGTGATCGCTTCGGCCGGAAATGGCGGCACCGGCACGGTGAGCTGCCCCGCCTGTGACCCGCGGGCCATCGCCGTGGGCGCAACGGAGTGGCAGGACGCCCTGACCTACTACACCAACTGGGGCACCGGGCTCGACCTGGTGGCGCCGGGCGGCCAGCTCTACTCCAACACCACCGAGGAGGGCGGGATCCTGAGCGCGTACCTGGGCGGCACGTTCGCTTACCTGCAGGGGACCTCGATGAGTGCCCCACAGGTGACCGGCACGGCGGGTGTGGTGGCCTCGAAGACCAACCTCAGGGGGTTAGCCCTCCGGCAACGGC
>JBFILX010000069.1:0-9604 GCA_041612035.1 Gemmatimonadales bacterium
GCGAAGCAGGCCTCGGTGGCCCGGCCCGCCGGCAGCGACGCCAGGGTCGTGTAGGCCTTGGCGGGGCGCGTCTCCTTCCACTTGGCCTGGGTGCTCGAGTGGCAGTTGCCGCAGGTGGTCTGCCGTGCCGAGACCGTGTAGTAGCCCAGGAACCCGCTCGCCGCGTCCGGCGGCGGGTTGAAGGGGGCCCGGTCGCGGAACACGATGACGTCCTCGGTGCAGCCGGTGAGGCCCGCGACGAGGAGGACAGTCGCGGCGAGACCCGCGAGCCGGGTGAGGCGAGACGCGATGCGCATAGTGCCACTCCCTCGGGAGCAACAGGGTGGGTCGGGTACGTCCGTACTGCTACGGTACAGGGGGCAATATCGAACCCGACACAACGGTTCGGTAGGCACTTCAAGCCGTTTTCATGTAACAACTTAGAGAAGAACAATTCACTTCGGCTTTCAACTCCCTTCATGGGGCGATCCTCAGCATCCGGCAGGCGTCGCGTCCCGGACTGCGGCCGCCCTGGCGTCCCCCCACCACGGCCCTTCCGGCACGGGCACCGGCGGAACCCCTCCGCCACCCCCCGGCTCGGAGGTAGGCCCATGTCCTTCCCCACGACCCATCCCTGGACGGCGGACGAGACGCTGGCCGAGCACCTGGAGCGCCGCGGCGTGGACCGCCGCGACTTCCTGGCGTTCTGCGGGCAGATCGCCACCGTCCTCGGGCTCGGCAGCCTGGCCGCCCCCAAGGTGGCGGCCGCGCTCCAGGCCCAGCGGCGTCCCACCGTCATCTGGCTCCAGCTCCAGGAGTGCACCGGCTGCGTGGAGAGCGTGCTCCGGACGGCGGAGCCCACCATCGGGGACCTGGTCCTGGACCTGGTCTCGCTCGACTACCAGCACACCCTCATGGCCGGGGCCGGGCACGCCGTGGAGGAGGCCCTGACCCAGTCGATGAGCCGGAACAGCGGACAGTACATCCTGCTGGTGACCGGGTCGGTTCCGCTGGCGGAGAACGGGATCTACTGCACCATCGGGGGCCGGACCGCCAAGGAGATCGTGGAGGAGGCGGCGCAGGGCGCGGCGGCGGTGATCGCGGTCGGGGCCTGCGCCCACTTCGGGAGCGTGCAGGCCGCGCGTCCCAACCCCACCGGGGCGGTGGGGATCCGCGACGTGATCCGGGACAAGCCGGTGGTCAACATCGCGGGCTGCCCCCCGATCGGCGACGTGGTCACCGCCACGGTGGTGCACTTCCTCACCTTCGGGCGGCTGCCGGCCACCGACGGGGAAGGACGCCCGCTCTTCGCCTACGGGGCCCGGATCCACGACCAGTGCCCCCGGCGGGCCAACTTCGACGCCGGGCAGTACGTCGAGGCGTTCGACGACGAGAACGCGCGCAAGGGCTACTGCCTGTATCACGTCGGCTGCAAGGGCCCCGCGACCTTCTCGCCCTGTCCGATCTTCCAGTGGAACACCCGGACCAGCTGGCCCATCGGGGCGGGGCACCCCTGCATCGGGTGCACCGAGCCCAACTTCTGGGACACCATGACCCCGTTCTACGGACGGCTGCCCGACGTGGGCGGGTTCGGGGTGGAGTCCCGGGTGGACCTGATCGGCGCCGCCGCCGCGATCGGCGCCACCGCCGGGGTGGTCGCCCACGCGGCGGTCACCGGCGTGCAGAACCTGCGCAAGCGGCGGGAGCTCCCCATCGCGGAACCGTCCGAGACCCGGAAGGAGGCCGGTCATGGCGATCACTAAGGTCGTCGTCGATCCCATCACCCGCATCGAGGGCCACCTGCGGATCGAGGTGGAGGCCGACGCGGGGCGGATCGCCAACGCGTGGGCCTCGGCCACCCAGTTCCGGGGGATCGAGCCGATCATGACCGGGCGCGACCCGCGCGACGCCTGGGCCTTCACCCAGCGGATCTGCGGGGTCTGCACCGTGGTCCACGCGGTGGCCTCGTGCCGGGCGGTGGAGGACGCGCTGGGGATCGAGATCCCGGCCAATGCCAACCTGATCCGGAACCTGATCCACGGGATGCAGTTCGTGCAGGACCACGTGATCCACTTCTACCACCTGCACGCGCTCGACTGGGTGGACGTCACCAGCGCCCTCCAGGCCAGCCCCGACGCCACCGCCGCGGTGGCCCGGAGCATCTCGCCCTGGCCCAACAACTCCGCCACCTACTACCGCGAGGTGCAGGACCGGCTCACCCGGTTCGTGAGCGGGGGCCAGCTGGGGATCTTCACCAACGGCTACTGGGGCCACCCGGCCTACAAGCTGCCGCCCGAGGTGAACCTGCTGGCGGTGGCCCACTACCTGGAGGCCCTCGACTGGCAGCGGGACGTCATCCGGCTCCACACGATCTTCGGCGGCAAGAACCCGCACCCCAACTTCCTGGTGGGCGGGATGGCCTCGGCGATCAACCTGGACGACACCGCCACCATCAACACGGAGCGGCTCACCGACATCCGGGACATGCTCACCCGGGCGCGGCGCTTCGTGGAACAGGTGTACTGGCCCGACCTGCTCGCCATCGCCGGCTTCTACAAGGAGTGGGCCGGGATCGGCGGCGGGCTCCGGAACTACCTGGCCTGCGGCGAGTTCCCCGAGGGCGGGGTCAACGAGTACGACAAGCTCTACCTGCCCCGCGGGGTCATCCTCGACCGCGACCTCTCCACGGTCCATCCCTACGACCAGAACCTGATCCGGGAGTACGTCTTCAGTTCGTGGTACGAGTACGAGCAGGGCGACCAGGAGGGACTCCATCCCTACGAGGGGGAGACCCGGGCCCGGTACACCGGTCCCCCCACGCCGTGGACCTACCTGCAGGGCGAGCAGAAGTACACCTGGATGAAGGCCCCGCGGTACGAGGGCCGGGCGATGGAGGTGGGCCCCCTGGCCCGGATGCTGGTCGCGTACGCCAGCGGCCACGAGGAGGCCCGGGCGCTGGTGGGCGAGGCGCTGGGCCGCCTGGGCGTCGGCCCGGCGGCGCTGTTCAGCACCCTGGGCCGGACCGCGGCCCGGGGGATCGAGACGGTGCTGCTCGCGCGCCGGATGGACGTCTGGTACGACCAGCTGGTGAACCGGATCCGCAACGGCGACACCGCCACCTTCACCAAGGCCAGGTGGGACCCGAAGACCTGGCCGAAGGAGGCCCAGGGCTACGGCTACCTCGACGCCCCCCGGGGCGCGCTGGGACACTGGGTGCAGATCCGGGACGGCAAGATCTCGCGGTACCAGTGCGTCGTCCCCAGCACCTGGAACGCGTCTCCCCGCGACCCCGAGGGCCAGAAGGGGGCCTACGAGGCCGCGCTCACCGACAACCACCCGCTCGTGCGGCCCGACCAGCCGCTCGAGATCCTGCGCACCGTGCACTCGTTCGATCCCTGCATCGCTTGCGGGGTACACGTGCTCGACGCCCAGGGCCGGCAGGTCGCGGAGGTGAAGGTGCAATGATCGGCGCCGAACCCCGCGCCCCCGCGGCCGCCCGGCCCGACGCGCCGCCCTCCCGGCCCGGGTACCGATCGGTCTACCTCTGGCACTGGCCCCTCCGCGCCATGCACTGGATCTCGGGCGGCGCCATCGTCGTGCTGGTGGTGACCGGGTTCTACATCGGGAAGCCCTACTTCATGACCGGAGGCGAGGCCAGCTCCCACTTCCTCATGGGGTGGATGCGGTTCCTGCACTTCACCGCGGCGGCCCTGATGATCGCCACCGGGGTGGTGCGGGTGTACTGGCTGTTCGTGGGCAACCGGTTCGAGCGGTGGCAGGCCCTCTTCCCCTTCCGGCCGCGCGACTGGAAGCACATGGGGATGGTGCTCCGGAAGTACCTCTTCATCCGCCCGGAGCGCACGCCGCACTGGCTGGGCCACAACCCGCTGCAGCAGCTGAGCTACACGCTGCTCTACCTGGTGGTCCTGCTCCAGGTGGTGACCGGGTTCGCCATGTACGGGCTGTCCAACCCGGGCGGGTTCTTCGCCACCCTGTTCGGCTGGGTGGCCCCGCTCTTCGGCGGGATCCCGATCGTGCGGTTCGTACACCACGTCGCGACCTGGTACTTCCTCATCTTCCTGCCGATCCACATCTACCTGAGCCTCCGGGCCGACCTGCTGCACCGCGAGGCCCGGGTCTCCTCGATCATCGGCGGGTTCCGGTTCGTCCGGGAGGACGTGGACTTCATCGATGAATGACCCGGCGGGCACCCTGGTGATCGGGCTGGGCAGCCCGCTCATGGGCGACGACGGGGTGGGGCTGGTGGCCCTGGAACGGCTCCGCGAGGCGGGGGTGCCGGGCGACGTCACCCTCGCGGACGGGGGCACCTGGGGGCTCAACCTCCTGCCCCTGGTCGAGGGGGCGGCGCGCCTGCTGGTGCTCGACGCGGTGCGGGCCGGGCGCCCGCCCGGCACCGTGGTGCGGCTGGAGGGCGAGCAGGTGCCCCGGTTCCTGATGACCAAGCTCTCGCCGCACCAGATCGACCTGCGCGAGGTCCTGGCCCTGGCCGAGTTCCGTGGCACCACCCCGGAGGAGGTGGTGGTGATCGGGCTGGAGCCGGAGCGGGTGGAGATGCACGCGGGGCTCACGGCCGAGGTGGCCGCCGGGGTCGAGGCGGTGGTCGAGGACGCGCTCCGTCAGCTGGAGGCCTGGGGCCACCCCGTGCGACCTGGGGCTGGGGCCGGCCATGCATGAGCTGAGCGTGGCGGTGGAGATCTGCCGCATGGCGGAGGAGCGGCTCGGGCCCCGGCGGGCCACCCGGCTCCGCACCGTGGTGCTGGAGGTCGGCGACCAGGCCGGGATCGAGCCCGACAACCTGGCCTTCTGCCTGGCGAGCCTGCTGGCCCAGCCCCCGTTCGGGGCGGCGCGGCCGGTGATCGTGCGACGGCCCGGCGACGTGCTGCGGCTGGACTACATGGAGGTGGAGGATGACGGTCCGGACCATTGAAGTGCGGGAGCGGGTCATGGCCCGGAACGACGAGCTGGCGGCCCGGGTCCGGGACCGGCTGACCGCGGCCGGGGTGGCGTCGCTCAACCTGGTCTCCTCGCCGGGGTCGGGGAAGACGCTGCTGCTGGAGCGGACCCTCGAGGTGCTGGGCGAGGAGCTGGGCATCGCGGTGGTGACCGGCGACGTCCAGACGGCGAACGATGCCGAGCGGCTGGCCCGTCACACGACGCGCCTCGTGCAGGCGGTGGTGACGGGCGGGGCCTGCCACCTCGACGCCAGCCAGGTGCTGGCCGCCCTCGACGCCATCGACCTGGGCCGCACCGGCCTCCTGCTGGTGGAGAACGTGGGCAACCTGGTCTGCCCCGCCGCCTGGGACCTGGGGGAGGACGCCAAGGTCGTGGTGTTCGCCGTGACCGAAGGCGAGGACAAGCCGCTCAAGTACCCCGCCATGTTCCGGCGGGCGAGGTACGCGGTGCTGAACAAGATCGACCTGCTCCCCCACCTCCCGTTCGACCTCGACCTCGCGGTGGCGAACGCCCGCGCGGTGAACCCCGACCTCCACTTCTTCTTCACCTCCGCCCTGACGGGGGAGGGGCTGGAGGACTGGTACGGGCTGCTCCGGGGCCAGGCCCGGGGCCCCGCGCTGGGCCGGTGCGGGTTCGAGGCCGTCGCGGCCGCGGTCTGACGTGACCTCGCCCGCCACGGTCGACGGTCCCCGCGCGGCCTGTACCCTGCGCGTGACGGGGGTGGTGCAGGGCGTGGGGTTCCGCCCCTTCGTGCACCGCCTCGCGCTGCTCCACGGGCTGGCCGGCTGGGTCCGGAACGCGTCCGGCGCGGTGCAGATCCACGTGGAGGGCCCCGCCGACGCGCTCGACGCGTTCGCCGACCGGCTGCGGCGCGACGCGCCGGTCCTGGCCCGGGTGGAGGCCGTGGGACGGGAGGACCTGGCGGCCGAGGGCCTGCGGGGCTTCACCATCCTGCCCAGCCTCGACGAGCCCGGACGGCGCCAGCCGGTCTCGCCCGACGTGGCTCTCTGCGCCGCGTGCGAGGCCGAGTTGTTCGATCCGGCCAACCGGCGCTACCGGTACCCGTTCATCACGTGCACCGACTGCGGGCCCCGCTTCACCGTGATCGAGGCGATGCCCTACGACCGGGAACGGACCAGCATGCGGGCCTTCCCGCAGTGCCCCGAATGCCTGGCCGAGTATCTGTTCGAGGGGGATCGCCGGTTCCACTCCGAGACCAACAGCTGTCCCCGCTGCGGCCCCAGGGTCTGGTTCGAACTGCCGGGCCGGGACGGCCCCTTCTGCGATGGGGAAGACGCCATCATCCGGGGGGCCGGGGTGGTGCGCTGGGGCGGCATCCTGGCCCTGCGGGGACTGGGCGGCTTCCACCTGGCGGCCGATGCGACCCAGCCCGCCGCGGTTGCCCGGCTCCGGGAGCGGAAGCACCGGGAGGCCAAGCCCCTCGCGGTGATGGTCCGCACCCTGGAGGATGCCCGCCGGCTGGGCCAGGTGGGTGAACCGGAGGCGGCCCTGCTCGCCGGCCCGGAGCGCCCGATCGTGCTGCTGCGCCGGTCGGCGGACGCCGGCCTGGCCGACGGTGTCGCCCCCGGGCTGGCGGAGGTCGGGGTGATGCTGGCCTACACGCCGCTGCACCATCTCCTGCTCGACGTGGCCGGGCGTCCCCTGGTCATGACCAGCGGCAACCAGTCGGAGGAACCGATCGCCATCGGCAACGCCGAGGCCAAGGCGCGGCTGGGGGCCATCGCCGACGGGTTCCTCCTGCACGACCGCGCGATCGTCTCCCGCTATGACGACTCGGTGGTCCGGCCCACCCCGGTCGGGCCGGTCTTCCTGCGCCGGGCCCGGGGCTACGCCCCGGCCCACCAGGACCTGCCGGTGGCGAGCCCCCGCCCGCTGGTGGCGGTGGGCCCCCACCTCAAGAACACCCTCACCCTGGTGCACGGCCGCCGGGCCTGGGCCAGTCAGCACGTGGGCGACCTCGAGAACCTGGAGACGGTGGAGCAGTTCCGCGCGGCCCTGGGGCGCCTGTCGTCCCTCTTCCGGATCCGGCCCGAGGTGGCGGCGCGCGACCTGCACCCGGGGTACCTCTCCACCCGCCTGGCGAACGAACTCGGGCTGGAGCCGGTCATCGCGGTGCAGCACCACCACGCCCACGTGGCCGCCGTGATGGCCGAGCATGGCCTCACCGAGCCGGTCCTGGGGCTGGCGTTCGACGGCACCGGGTACGGCGACGACGGGACCGTGTGGGGGGCCGAGCTGCTGCTGGCCGACCTCACCGGATACCGGCGGCTGGCGCATCTGCGGTACGTCTCCCTGCCGGGCGGCGACCTGGCCGCCCGCCTGCCGTGGCGGTCCGCGCTGGCCTACGCGGTGCTCGAGCCCGGGGGGCCGGACCGGCTCGCGGCCGCGTTCGACGGGGTGCCGCCCCGTCTGCTGGAGATGGCCCGGCTCCAGGCCGAGCGGGGGCTCAACGCGCCGAGGGTCTCCTCCATGGGCCGGCTGTTCGATGCGGCCGCCGCGCTGCTCGGCGTGCGGCGGCACGCGAGCTACGAGGGCCAGGCCGCGATGGAGCTGGAGAGCCTGGCGGGGCGCCGGCCCGCGGCGCCGAGCGCGCCCCGCCTCGCGAAGGACGCGACCGGGCGCTGGGTCTGGGACCCGGTGCCGCTCCTGCTGGAGATGGCCGAACGCCGAAGCGCCGGGACGTCGGTGGAGGACCTGGCGGCCGGGTTCCACGAGAGCGTGGCGGCGGCGGCGGTGGCCATGGTGGAGCACGCGGCCGGGCCGTCCATGCCCGCCGCCGTCTGCCTGTGCGGCGGGAGCTTCCAGAACGCCCGGCTGCTGGGCTCGGTGACGGGCCGGCTGCGCACGGCCGGGTTCACGCCGCTGATCCCGCGCCGGTTCAGTCCGAACGACGGAGCGGTGAGCCTGGGCCAGGCCGCGGTTGCGGCCGCCCTGCTCGCCCGCGCCGGCTGACCAGGAGGAGGGTCGCATGTGCCTGGGGATTCCGGGACGGATCACCTCGATGCGCGACGACCGCGGGCTCGCCATGGGGGTGGTGGACTTCGGCGGGGTGACCCGCGAGTGCTGCCTCGCCTACGTGGCCGACCAGGTCGCCCCCGGCGACTACGTGGTGGTGCACGTGGGGTTCGCGATCTCCCGGATCGCCGAGGAGGAGGCCCGACGCACCTTCGAGGCGCTGCGGGAGATGAGCCAGCTC
Source organism: Gemmatimonadales bacterium (assembly GCA_041612035.1). Taxonomy (GTDB): domain Bacteria; phylum Gemmatimonadota; class Gemmatimonadetes; order Gemmatimonadales; family GWC2-71-9; genus SZUA-320. The sequence continues at coordinate 8,171 of JBFILX010000069.1, forward strand.
GACGAGCTCGACTGGATGCGGGAGGTCGCGGAGCGGAGCCTGGAGGGTCTGCCGGGGGGCGCCGCATGAAGTACCTGACGGAGTATCGCGACGCGGGGATCGCGCGGGGCCTGGTGGCCCGGATCCGCGAAGCCGCCACCCGCCCCTGGGTCCTGATGGAGGTCTGCGGCGGACAGACCCACACCATCGTCCGGCAGGGCATCGACGAGCTGCTGCAGGACGCGGTGGAGATGGTGCACGGCCCCGGCTGCCCGGTGTGCGTGACCCCGCTGGAGCAGATCGACAAGGCGCTCGAACTGGCCCGGCGCCCCGACGTGATCTTCACCTCCTTCGGCGACATGCTCCGGGTCCCCGGCAGCGACTGCGACCTGCAGCAGATCCGCTCGCGCGGCGGCCAGGTCCGGGTGGTGTACAGCCCGCTCGACGCCCTGGACCTGGCGATCCGTCACCCGGACCGCCAGGTCGTCTTCTTCGCGGTGGGGTTCGAGACCACCGCGCCGGCCAACGCAATGGCGGTGCGCCGGGCCCGCGACCTGGGGGTCCGGAACTTCAGCGTCCTGGTCTCCCACGTCACCGTGCCGCCCGCCATCACCGCCCTGCTCGACGCGCCCGACAACCGGGTGCAGGGGTTCCTCGCGGCGGGGCACGTCTGCACCGTGATGGGGTGGCGGGAGTACGAGCCCATCGCCGCCCGCTACCGGGTGCCGATCGTGGTCACCGGGTTCGAGCCGGTGGACATCCTGGAGGGGATCCTGCTGTGCGTGCGCCAGCTCGAAGCGGGGCGCCACGAGGTGGAGAACCAGTACGTGCGGTCGGTGCGGCGGGACGGCACGGTCCCCGCCCGGTCGCAGGTCGAGGAGGTGTTCCAGCTGGTGGACCGGAAGTGGCGCGGCATCGGCACCATCCCCCGCAGCGGGCTCGGCCTCCGGCCCGAGTTCGCCCTGTTCGATGCCGAGAAGCGCTTCGGGCTCGGGGCGATGGCGGTGGAGGAGCCGGAGGAGTGCCGGGCGGGCGAGGTGCTCCGGGGCAAGATCAAGCCCTTCGAGTGCCCCGCGTTCGGGACGCGGTGCACCCCGGAGCGGCCGCTCGGCGCGCCGATGGTGTCCACCGAGGGCGCCTGCGCCGCCTACTTCAACTACGGCCGGCTCCGGACCGCCGGCCCCGTGGAGGTCCCGTGACCGCCCCCCTCACTTCCGGACCGGTCTGCCCGGTGCCGCTGGGCGCCGACCGGGTCCAGCTGGGGCACGGGTCCGGCGGCAAGCTGAGCGCGGCGCTGCTGCGCGAGCGGTTCCTGCCGCATTTCGCCGACCCGGCGCTCGCCCCGCTGGGGGACGCGGCGGTGCTCGACCTGGGGCAGGGCGAGGTGGCCCTCTCCACCGACACCTTCGTGGTGAGCCCGCTCGAGTTCCCCGGGGGGAACATCGGGGCCCTCGC
>JBFILX010000070.1:0-9569 GCA_041612035.1 Gemmatimonadales bacterium
CGCCGCGGAGAACGAGATCACCGCCATGCGGGCCAACGGGATCAGCGTGGCCCAGCTGCTCCGGCCCGTCCTGATCGCCGGCGTGGCGCTGGCCGCGTTCAACTTCGTCTTCCTCGACCAGGTCCTGCCCCGGAGCAATGCCCGGCTCAAGAACCTGATGGTGGACATCGGCCGCAAGAAGCCGACGGCCACCTTCCAGGAGCAGGCGATCAACGACCTCCGCCCCACCTCCTATTTCCTCCGGGCATCCCGCATCGAGTCCTACACCGGCCGCATGCGGGACGTCGCCATCTACGACATGAACCTCGCCGGCACCCGCCGGATCATCTACGCCGACAGCGGGTTCATGGCCATCGAGGAGGGGGAACGGGACCTCCAGCTCCGGCTCTACCTGGGCGAGGTGCACGAGTACCGCGCCGAGGAGCAGGGGGTGCTCCGGATCACCGGGTTCGCGGAGAACGTCATCCGGGTCCGCGACATCGCCAACGCGCTGGAGATCGGGGTGGCCGACTTCGAGCGGGGCGACCGGGAGATGACGACCTGCGAAATGATCGACCGCGCGGCCCTGGCCGACGACCGGGCCCAGCGCGCCTGGCGCTCGCGCGAGGCCACGGCCCGGCAGGACCTCCGGGCCCTGCTCCGGCTGGCCCCGACTCCCCCCGTGGACTACGGCGAACCGGTGCGGCGGGAGCACTGCGGGCCCTGGCGCGAGGTGGAGCGGTTCCTGGGCCGCTACATCTTCCCCACCGTGGCCGAGGCCCAGGCCGGTCCCCCGGCGGGGCAGGCGGCGGGGGTCGGGGGCGCCCCGGGAGCCGCGGTGGACAGCGCCCTCGCGTCCCCGGTGCTCGCCGATCTCAGCATCCTGGCGGGCGACCGGGAGCGCGACCATACCGAGCGCCGGGAGGCCAACGCCTTCAAGGTGGAGATCCACAAGAAGTTCACCATCAGCCTGGCCTGCCTGAACTTCGTGCTGATCGGGATCGCCCTCGCGCTCCGGTTCCCCCGGGGCGGGATGGGGCTGGTGCTGGGGGGGAGCCTGGCCATCTTCGGCTTCTTCTACATCTGTCTCACCGGCGGGGAGAGCCTGGCCGACCGGAACCTGCTCACCCCGGCGGCGGCGATGTGGTTCCCCAACGTCCTGCTGGGCCTCGCGGGGCTGGCGGGGCTGGCCGTGGTGAGCCGCGAGTCGGGCTCCACCCGGGGCGGCGACCTGGCCGACCTCGGCAACCTGCTGTTCGGCTGGCTCCGGCGGCGGCGCGCGTGATCCGCCGGGTGCTGGACCGGTATCTCCTGGGCCAGTGGCTCCGGATCTTCCTGCTCACCGCGGTGGGGTTCCCGCTGGTGAGCATCCTGATCCAGGCCACGGACCGGCTGAGCCGGCTGCTGGACCGCGACCTCGCGCCCGGCACCATCGCCCTGAGCTTCCTGTACGCCATCCCGGAGGAGATGTCGCGGATGATTCCCGCGGCGTGCCTCTTCGCCACGGTCTTCACCATCGGGCCCCTGAGCCGCTACTCCGAGCTGACCGCGGCCAAGGCCGGCGGGTTGAGTTTCCACCGCCTGATCCGGCCCCTGGTCATCGCCTCGGCGATCGCGGTGGTGGTGAGCTTCGCGGTGGGGGAGCTCGCCACCCGGGCGTCGGCCCGGGCCCTGGAGCTGCAGAAGGAGAAGCTGGCCCGGAACATCACCATCCGGTACAACTTCGTGTACCGGGGGGACGACGGCTGGGTGTACGCCATCCGGCTGCTCGACACCGAGCAGCGGCTCGCCCGGAACGTCGTTTTCGAGCGCCCGGGCCAGGGGCGGGAGGCGCCCACCCTGGCGGTGGTGGCCGACAGCGCGGTGTACGCCGACTCGTTCGCGGGCCGGTGGCGGCTCTTCAGCGGCTCCACCCACGTGGTGTACGACACGGCCACCGCCGCCACCTTCCGGTTCGAGAAGCTCCGCCTCCGGGCCCTCACCCAGCGGCCCCGCGAGCTCCTGGTGGAACCCAAGGAGCCGGAGGAGATGGACTACCGGGAGCTGGGGGACTACATCGTCACCCTGCGCCGTTCCGGGAGCGACGTGCGGAAGCTCTCGGTGGAACGGGCCCTCAAGCTGGCCATCCCCGCCACCTGCCTGGTCATCACCCTCTTCGGCGCCCCGCTGGCGGTCACCGCCCCCCGGGCGGGCCCGGCGGTCGGGATCGCGATCAGCCTGGGCACCACGGTGGCCTACCTGCTGCTCATCAACCTGACCAAGTCGATCGGCGCCAGCGGGGTGATGGACCCGGTGGCGGCGGCCTGGGCGCCCAACCTCTTCTTCCTGGTCCTCGCGATCATCCTGCTGGTGCGGGTCCGGACCTGACCCCGGCAGACCCCGGAACGACAAAGGGCTCCCCCGCGGGGGAGCCCTTCGCCGTCCGGCGCGGCGCGGGTCAGTTGAAGAAGTACCGCGCGCTGAACTGGATGGTGTAGACGTCGAACCGGCTGTTGGTCGGCTCGAACGTCTTCGGGGCCAGCAGCGCGCTCCCGATGTTCCGGAGCCGGTACAGGGCCCGGCCCTGCGCATCGGCCCCGCGGGCGATCAGGGGCTGGGTGGTGACGAACCGCTGGCTCACCCCCCAGTCGCTGTTCAGCAGGTTGCCGAAGTTCAGGATGTCCACCCGGAACTCCAGCCGGTTCCGCTTGCCCGCCAGGTTGCCCGCGATCTCCTGCGAGAAGCTCAGGTCCATCCGGCGGACCATCGGGAGGAACACCGCGTTCCGCTCGACGTACTGGCCCCGGTGGGCACTCAGGTACTTGTCCTGCCGGATGTAGGCCTCCCACGCGTCCGCCTGCTGCGCGGCGGTGAAGGTCACGCCCGACGAGGTGAACTGCTCGAAGTTCATCTCCGAAATGTCGCGCGGGACGTAGATCAGGTCATTGCTGAACCCGCCGTCGCCGTTCAGGTCACCCGAGTAGGTGTAGCTGGCGTTCCCGATCGTGTAATTGTCGTAGAACAGGGAGAGGGTGGTCGCCCCGATCGGGAGCAGGTCCCGCCGGTACGACACCTGGGCGAAGGCCCGGTGGCCCGGAGAGCTGGCGGAGTAGGCCACGCCCGGGTTGTTGGGGTCGCCGGAGTGCTGGTTGTTGTTCCACGACCCGAAGGCGATCGAGCCCGGGTCGATCGTGTTCTTGGCCACGCCGTAGTTGTAGCCGACCTTCGCGAAGAGCCCCGCAGTGAACTGCTTCTCCAGCGAGGCGGCCACGTTCCAGGACCACCCGTCGTTCTGGTTCTTCATCACCACGGCGTTGTCGATGTTGCTGTTGATCCGGTTGGTCCCGATCCACCGCGGCCGGGTGTCCGCGCCCACGAAGCGGCTGTTCGGGGTCCGCAGGTTGGCGTTGATGTAGTAGATGCCGTTCACGTCCCGACCGTACAGGAACTCCGCCGTGCCCACCAGGTCCCAGGGCAGCTTGTGGTCCACCGCGAGGTTGGACCGCCAGACCTGGGGGAACTTGAAGTCGGGGTTGGTGAGCGCCAGCTCGTAGGACGAGGCCGGGGCGCCGGTGATCAGCTCCGGGGCCGGCTTGTAGTGGTTGGGGTTCGGGTTGAACGGCCGGTTCCGGGTGTTGTCGAGCCGCTCGAACCCAGTCAGCACGCCGTTGTTGCCGATCTGGTTGGAGATCCAGACGTAGGCCGGGCGACCGGTGAAGATGCCGCTCCCGCCCCGGATCTGCGTGGTGCGGGTCCCGTTCACGTCCCAGTTGAAGCCCAGCCGGGGCGAGAACAGCGGGTTGGCGTCCGGCAGCTTGTCGGTCGAGAACTTGACGACGTCCCCGTTCTCGTCCTGGAACGAGAGGCCGTCCACCTGGGCGTTCCGGAACCCGGTATTGCCGAACCAGGGCACGTCCACCCGGAGCCCGGCCGTGATGGTCAGGTTCCGGTTGGCCCGGAACTCGTCCTGCACGTAGGCCCCGGCGTAGAAGACCTCCAGCGGCTGGATCGGCTTCACCTGGCCCGGGATGTTCGACCACCGCACCTGGAACCGGCGCAGGGTGACCGGCGAGACGGTCCGGTTCGGGTTGGCCAGGTAATCGTTGGCGTCGGTGTACCAGTCGGCCAGCGAGTTGTACACGTAGGCGCTCTGGGAGCCGGGGAAGAAGACATTCTCCGACTCGTACCGCTCGGCGCTCACCCCGAACGTCACGTCGTGTTTGGTGCCGTAGATGGTGAAGTTGTTCTGCAGCTGGAAGCTCGAGTACCGCAGCTCGTTGTTCGGCGTGAAGGGCTCGAACCCGAACGTGGTGTAGGTGAGCCCGTCCCGCAGGACGTCCACCAGGGGGAACAGGCTGCCGCGGCTGTCGCGGCTCTCGTCGTGGTGCGAGTACCCCACGATGAGGTTGTTCGACATGTTGCTGCCGATGATGGCGTTCCACTCGCCCACGATGGAGCGGATGTTCTCGAGGATCTTGTAGTTCGAGTTCTGGAAGTTGATGGCGTCGGTCCGAGTCCGACGGCTGCCGAAGCCGAGCGACGAGGAGTTGGACACCAGCACGTCGGTGTCCGAGTCCAGGTGGTTGTACCGCAGGCTCAGCTTGTTCCGGTTGTCCAGGTTGTAGTCCAGGCGACCCAGCAGCCGGAGCGCCGGGGTCTTGTGGTCATAGCCCTGGTAGGGACCCGTGGTGTAGTTGAAGTTGCTCTGCAGGAAGGAGCTCAGGGCGTCCAGGTCCGACCCCAGCACCCGGGTGATGCTCCCGCCCACCGTCTGGCCGCCGGTGTTGGCCTGGAAGGTGGTCCCGGGCTCGGTGAGCCCGTCCGACTCGACGTTGGCGAAGAAGAAGAGCTTGTCCCGGACGATCGGCCCGCCCAGGGTGCCGCCGATCTTGTTGTACTTGAAGGTGCCGGGGTCGAACGGGTTGCCGCGGGCCATGGTGCCCACCAGCCCGTCGTTCCGCCAGCCGTAGTAGAAGCTCCCCCGGTATTCGTTGGTGCCGCTGCGGGTCACCGTGTTGACGCCGGCGCCCACGAAGTTGCCCTGGCGCACGTCGTAGGGGGCCATGCTGATCTGGACCTGCTCGATCGCCGCCATCGAGATCGGCGCGACGCCGGTCCGGTCGCCGGGCTGACCGCCCAGGCCGAACGAGTTGTTGAAGTACGACCCGTCCACCGTGATGTTGTTGAGCCGGTTGTCCACCCCCAGGAACGACGCCCCCCGCACCTGCGGGGTCATCCGGGTGAAGTCCTCGATCCGGCCCGTCACCGTCGGCAGCCGCTCCAGCGCCTCGCGGGTCACCGCCGTGGCGGCCCCGGTGCGCTGGGAGCTGAAAATCGCGTTCCGCTCGCCGGACACCACGATCTCGTCGAGGGTCACCGCGACCGCCCGCATCTCGAACCGGAGGTCGGCCGCCCCGCCCAGGGACACGTAGACGTTCTCCCGGACCTGGCCCTCGAACCCGATGGCCCGGACCGTCACCCGGTAGGGACCGCCCACCCGCATCCCGGGGATGGTCGCCCAGCCGTCGCTTCGGGTGGTCCCGCCGTACGTCGTCCCCGACGGCTCGTGCACCGCGGTCACCCGGGCCTCGGCCAGCGGGTTCCCGTTCTGGTCGGCCACGTAACCCCGGATCGCGCCGGTCGTGACCCCCTGGGCGGGCAGGGCGGCGGGCACCAGCAGCAGCAACGCCGCGACCGGCAGACCCAGTGTCAACAGCTTCCTCATTGCCAACCTCCTGAAGCGATTTCTGCGCTGCGAGGGAACGAGATCAGATCACCAGGACGCGATGCAGCCGACACTCGGCGCACCGCGAAGCCTGCGTATGGATGGGACTGGAATCATTACGGAACCGTGAGCCTGCTCTGCCAAGGGAGCCCGCACGGAATCGGCCCAAACTTACCTCGGGCCGTCACCCTCGCCAACCCCGTCACGCCTCTTCCGCGTGACGGGGTCCGAACTTCGTCCAGCCGTAGTAGAACGGGATCCCGGAGAGGATGATCCCGAAGGTGATCCCGGTGTTGATCGGGTCGGTCACCAGCGCGTTCACCACCATGAAGGTAGAGGCCAGGAGGAAGAGCGCGGGCACCACCGGATAGCCCAGCGTGCGGTAGGGCCGCTCGGCCCCGGGCGCCGAGCGGCGCAGGCGGAAGACGGCCCACACCGCCAGGATGTAGAACGGCCAGATCCCCAGGATGAACTTGTCGGCCAGCTGCTGGAAGTCGTTGAAGAGGGCGTAGGTCATCCCCAGGCCCGTGGCCAGCCAGATCGCCGCCGCCGGGCTCTCGAACCGGGGCGACACCCGGGCGATCCCCCGGAAAAACAGCCCCCGGTCGGCCATGGCGAAGAAGACCCGGGGCGAGGTCATCATCGACCCGTTGCAGCTGCTCGCGGTGGAGATCATCACGACGACGGCGATGACGGCCCCGCCGATCCCGCCCAGCATCGGGATCCGGTCGGCCGCGGTCGAGGCGATGAGCGGCGACCCGGCCATCTCCCCGATCGGCACCAGGTACAGGTAGGCGGCGTTCACCACCAGGTAGATCGCGATGATCATCAGGGTGCCGAGGATCAGCGCCCGCGGGATCGTGCGGGCCGGGTCCCGCACCTCGCCCCCCATGTAGCTCAGGTCGGCCCACCCGTCGTAGGCCCACATCACCGAGACCAGCGCCGCGCCCATGGCGGAGATGCCGAAGGAGAGGTCCACCAGCGGGCTGAAGTGCTCCCGGGCCCCGGACCCCGCCGCGAAGGCCAGCGCCGCCAGCAGCACCAGGGCGCCGTACTTGGCCATGGTGGCGACGTTCATCACCGCCCCGGCCTTGCGCACCCCCACGTAGTTGAGCGTGCCGATCGCGAAGATCACCCCCGCCGCCACGACCTGCACCTCGCGCGGGGTGAGCGGGACGAACCGGGTCAGGTACTCGGCGAAGATGGTGGCGATGCCGCCCAGGGCGCTGGCGCGGATCACGGCCAGCTGCGACCAGCCGAAGAGGAAGGCGGGCAGCCGGCCCAGGCCCTCCTCCAGGAAGGCGAAGATGCCCCCGCTGCGCGGGTACATCGCCGCCAGCTCGGCGATGGTGAGCGCGCCGAACAGCGCCAGCAGGCCGCCCAGCACCCAGGCGAGCAGGAAGGGGCCCGGCTCGCCCAGCCGCCCCGCCACCACCGCGGGGACCCGGAAGATCCCGCTCCCGATGGTGGTGCCCACCAGGACCATCACCGCCCCGAACAGGCCGATGGTGCGGGGCAGGCGCTCGCCCCAGCGGTCGCGCTCCTGGGTCATGGACGGGGCTCCGGATGGAACGTCGGGGGGATCGGCGAAGCTCTCAACTTTCACCCTGCCGCCTTGCTTGACAAGGGGTTTCGCCGCGCCGTTCTTTCGGCCCCATGTCGCTGGCCGCCGACCTCGTCGCGCTCACCAAACCCCGGGTCATCTCGCTGCTGCTGCTCACCGCGGTGGCCCCGATGTTCATCACCGACCGGGGCCTCCCGCCGCTGGCCCTGGTCGGGTGGGTGATGCTGGGCGGCTACCTGATGGCGGGCGGCGCCAACGCCATCAACATGTGGTTCGACCGGGACGTGGACCAGTTCATGTCGCGTACCCGGGCCCGCCCGGTCCCGGCCGGCCGGATCCCGCCCGCGGGGGCCCTGCTCTTCGGCGTGGCGCTGGGGGCCGCCTCGTTCGCCATCTTCTGGCACCTGGTGAACCCGCTCGCCGCCTGGCTCGCGCTCGGGGGGCTGGCCTTCTACGTGCTGGTGTACACCCTCTGGCTCAAGCGGGCCACCCCGCAGAACATCGTGATCGGGGGCGCCGCGGGGGCCTTCCCGCCGCTGGTGGGCTGGGCCGCGGTCACCGGCCAGATCGATCTCGCCGCGATCTACCTCTTCGCCATCATCTTCTACTGGACCCCGCCCCACTTCTGGGCCCTGGCCCTCATGAAGCGCCGGGAGTACGCCGCGGCCGGGATCCCCATGATGCCGGTGGTGCGCGGCGCCCACCGTACCAAGCTCCAGATGCTGGCCTATACCATCATGCTGGTGCCGCTCACGGTGCTGCCCTGGCTGTCCGGCACCCAGGGGCTGCTGTACGCGACGGCCGCCCTGCTCCTGGGCGCCCGGCTGCTGTGGTACTGCGTCCGGATCCTGAAGGAGCCGCCGGAGACCCCGCTGGCGTGGCGGATGTACCGCTACTCGCTGCTCTACCTCGCCCTGCTGTTCGTGGCCATGGGCGTGGACCGGGCCCTGCCCTTCGGGCACCTGCGTCCGCCCCTGGAACTGGTGCTGGTGCGCGACCCGGGGTCGGCGCCGGCCGACCACCGGCACTGACCGCGGCTAGGCCCGGACGATCAGCTCCCGCTGCGGTTCGGCCGGGGTGACCCGGGCCCCGTCGGGCCCCCAGTACATGTTGACCTCGCTCCGCACGCCGAACACCCCCGGCAGGTAGATCCCGGGCTCCACCGAGAACCCCACGCCTTCCACCAGCTCCCGGTCGTCCCGGGTCTCGTAGTCGTCGCAGTGCGGACCCGAGCCGTGCAGGTCCCGGTCGATCGAGTGGCCGGTGCGGTGGACGAAGTACTCGCCGTACCCCGCCCCCTCGATCAGGTCCCTCGCCGCCCGGTCCACCTCGAACCCGAGGAGCGGCCGGCCCGCCGCGACCGCCCCCTGCACCAGCGCCACCGCCGCGTCGCGGGCGTCGCGCACGATCTGCCAGACCTGCCTGACCTGGTCGGGCGGAGTGGGGCCGCTGAACCCCATCCAGGTCTGGTCGGCGAAGACGCTCTCCAGGGTGGGGCCGGCCCAGAGGTCCAGCAGGATCACCTGGTCCGGGGCCAGCGTGGCGTCGTGCCCCGGGCCCGGCTCGTAGTGCGGGTCGGCCGCGTGGGGGCCGAACGCGACGATGGGCGGGTGGTCGAACACCAGCCCCGCGGCGTGGATCGCGTCCACCACCCGCTGCTGCAGGGCGCACTCGGTGAGTCCGGTCCCGCCCTCCCCGACCGCACGGCCCAGCGCCTCCCGGGCGATCCCGGCGATCAGTTCCGCTGAGCGGATATGGCTGGCCCGTTCCTCCGCCGACCAGCGCGCGGCGAACTGGGTCACCAGGCCCCCGCTCGGCACCACCGTGGCGCCCAGGCTCCGGACCAGCTCCACTACCCCGTGCGGCACCCGGTCCAAATACGGCACGGCGTCGAGGGCGGAGATCTCCATCGCCACGGTGCGGCCGGCCACCACGGCACGCAGCGCCTCGTGCAGTTCCTGCCAGCGCGCGTAGGGGACCACGGCACCGGGGAAGCCCTCCAGCGCCTGCAGCTCGATCTTGTGGGCCACCGCCACCGGCTCGCCCTCCGCCGGGAGCCAGACGAAGAGCCGGCGCGTCCCCATCCCGCCCAGGCCCAGCACGCGTCCCGCCACCGGGTTGAGCCCCCGGAAGTCGAACAGGAGCCAGCCGTCCGCGCCCGAGGCCCGGAGCCCGGCCCGCAGCGCGTCGCGATCGAGGTCGGCAAGCAGGGTCATTCGTAGCCCTCCACGGTGGTGGCACGCCAGGCACAGGAGGCGTCGCCGCCGGCGCGACAGCGCTCGTGCAGCATGGCCCCCTCGAAGCCCGCCAGCAGCCGGAGCA
>JBFILX010000071.1:0-9556 GCA_041612035.1 Gemmatimonadales bacterium
AGGTGGGGCCCGATCTTCCCCAGCGCCTCGACCAGCCCCAGCACGGTGTAGTCCTCCATCGGGAACCGGACGGTCGCGCCGGCCTGCCGGAGCGCGGGGCCGCCGAAGGCGTCCACCGTCGCCTCCGGCCAGCGGCGGCGCACGGCCCGGACGACCTCGGCGGCGTGGTGGTCGCCGGACGGTTCGCCGGCGGAGACGAAGAGGCGCGGCGCGCCCGCGCCGGCCATCAGCCGGTGGGAAGCGGGACCGCCGGGGCGCCGATCGCCTCGGTCACCCGGAGGGCCAGCGCGAGCGCGTCCCGACCCTCGACGCCCGAGACCACCGTGTCCCGGCCGCCCCGGATCGCGTGCACGAAGGACGCCAGCTCCAGCGCCAGCGCGTCGGCCGGCGGGGCCTCGAGCGGGGCCCGTTCCACGATCTCCTCCAGCCGGCTGCTCGCGCCGGGGCGGAACCCCGGCCGCAGGCGCATGTACTCACCGGTGCCGGCAGCGAGATCGAGCGAGAAGTACCCGGTGTGCTGGAACATCCGCAGCTTGCGGACCCGGTCGCGGGCCATCCGCGAGGCGGTGACGCTGGCGACCGCGCCCCCGGCGAACTCCACCCGCGCGGTGGCGATGTCGAGGTGCGGGGTCAGGACCGCGACCCCCGAGGCGCGCACGTCCACCACCTCCGCCCCGCCGGTCAGGTGGAGCACCAGGTCGAGGTCGTGGATCATCAGGTCGAGCACCACGGCCACGTCGGTCCCGCGCGGCTGGAACGGCGCCAGCCGCGTGGTCTCGAAGTACCGGACCCCGTCCACGTGCGGCAGCGCGGCGCGCACCGCCCGGTTGAACCGCTCGATGTGGCCGACCTGGACCGGCACCCCGCGCCGCGCCGCGGCGGCCAGGAGCCGGTCGGCCTCCTCCAGGCTGGCCGCGAGCGGTTTCTCGATCAGGATGGGCCGGCCCGCCTCGATGGCCCGCAGCCCCACCTCGACGTGGGCCGACGTGGGGACCGCGACGGTCACCGCCTCGGCGGCCGCCAGGAGCGTGTCCAGGTCGGCCATCGCGCGGGTGCCGGCCTCCGCGGCCACCTGCGCAGCCCGCGCGCCGTCGGTGTCGTACACCCCGACCAGGTCCACCCCGTGGAAGGCGGCGAGGTGGCGGGCGTGGTGGCGGCCCAGGGCCCCGACCCCGACCACTCCGACCGGGAGCGGCGCCTTCACGCGGGGACGCCGCGCTGGGAGCGGGCGACGAAGTCGGCGAAGGCCTCCACCTCGGGGACCCCCGCGGTGTCGAGTCCCACCTGGACCCGGGCCTGGCTGAGGGTGAGATCGGAGTTGAAGAAGAGCCGGTAGGCGCGCTTGAGCGCCATCACCGTCTCGCGCGGCATCCCGGCCCGCTGCAGCCCCACGGTGTTGAGCCCGTAGAGCTCGATGGGGTTCCCCACCGCCTTCACGTAGGGCGGGACGTCCTGGTTCACCCGGCTCGCCCCGCCCACGAAGGCCAGGGTACCGATGGTGACGAACTGGTGGACCGCCACGAGGCCCGACACGATCGCCCGGTCCTGGATGGTGACGTGACCGGCCAGCTGGGTGCCGTTGGAGACGATCACCCCGTCGCCCAGGTGGCAGTCGTGCGCCAGGTGGACGTAGCTCATCAGGAAGCAGGCCTGGCCCACCCGGGTGACGCCCGAGGCCGCCGTGCCGCGGTTGACCGTGGTGTATTCCCGGATGGTGGTCCCGTCGCCGACCTCGACCCAGGTCTCCTCGCCCCGGTACTTGAGGTCCTGCGGGTCGCCGCCCAGGACGCTGCCGGTCCCGACCGAGACCCGCGCTCCCAGCCGCACATTCCGCTCGAGGGTGGCGCGGGCCCCGATCACGCTCTCGTCCCCCACCGTCACCCCGGGACCCACCAGGGCCCAGGGGCCCACCGTGACCCGTGCGCCCAGCACGGCGGCGGGATCGACCAGGGCGGTCGGGTGGATCCGGACGGTCACCGGTCCACCACCCGGGCCATCATGGTCGCCTCCGCCACCAGGGCCCCGTCGACCCACGCCGTGCCCTGCATCCGGCAGGTGCGGGCCCGGTGCTGCACCATCTCCACCTCGAAGCGGAGCTGGTCGCCGGGGACCACGGGACGGCGGAACTTCACCTCGTCCAGCGCCATGAAGTAGACCACCTTGCTCCCGGGATCGTCCACCGAGCCCATGAGCAGGAAGCCGCCGACCTGGGCCATCGCCTCCACGATGAGCACCCCGGGCATGATGGGATGATCGGGGAAGTGGCCCTGGAAGAACGGCTCGTTGATGGTCACGTTCTTGAGTCCCACGATCCGGCGGCCGTCCTCCACCTCGAGGATCCGGTCCACCAGGAGCATCGGGTACCGGTGGGGGATCACCTCGAGGATGCGGCGGATGTCCATCGCCTCGCCCTGGCGCCGTCCCAGCCGCACGATGGCGTTGGCCAGGGCGATGTTCCCCCGGTGACTGGGCCGGTCGGCCACCACGTGGGCCCGGACCCGTCCGCCCACCAGCGCGAGGTCGCCCACGATGTCGCCCGTCTTGTGCCGCAGGAACTCGTCGGGCCAGCGCAGCGTGGTGCCCTCGACCAGCCCGGTGTCCGAGAGCGCCACCGCGTTGTCGGTCGAGGCCCCCTTGAGCAGCCCCTGGCCGCGGAGGGTCTCCACCTCGCGGGTGAAGCCGAACGTGCGGGCCCCCGCCAGGTCGCGGCGGAACGCGTCGGGGGTCACGTCGAACCGGCCCGACTGCCGCCCGATCAGCGGGTGGTCCCACTCGATGGTGGTGGTGAGCCGGAGGCCCGGGGCCGGCGCCACCACATAGCGGGCGTCGCCCTCGGTCACGGTGAAGGGCGACACCACCTCGAACACCGTGGGCTCGCCCTCCTGTCCGACGATCCCCGCCCCCGTCAGCAGCTCGGTGTAGGGCTGGAACGACCCGTCGAGGATCGGGGGCTCGGGGCCGTCGAGCCGCAGTTCCACGTCGTCGAGCTCGAGCCCCGCCACCGCCGCGAGCAGGTGCTCCACGGTGTGGATGGTGACCGGTTCGGGGCCCAGCGCGGTGCGCCGCTCGGTGGCGTGCACCTCCCGCGCCAGGGCCGGGATCGGGGGGGCGTCGGGCAGGTCGGTGCGACGGAAGACGACCCCGCTGCCCGGCGCCGCCGGGCAGGCCTCGAGGGTCACGGTCACCCCGGTGTGGAGGCCGACGCCCCGCGTGCTGGCGGGCCGGCCGATCGTCCGTCTAGCCATGCGCGTCTCGCTTCCGGACCACGGCTTCCAGGTCCCGCAGGAGCGGCGCCAGCCGGTAGAGCACGGCCTGGGACCGCAGGAACTCGCGGTTGGGGCGCGCCGGGAACCCCGACACGTCGGTGCCGGCGGGGACATCCCCGATGATCCCCGTCTGGGCGGCCGCCCGGACCCGATCGCCCACCGTCAGGTGGCCGGCGACCCCCGACTGCCCGGCCAGGACCACGTCGTCCCCGATGCGGGTGCTTCCCACCACGCCGACCTCCGCCATGAGCAGGCAGCGGCGGCCGATCCGGACATTGTGCGCCACGTGCACCAGGTTGTCGATCTTGGTGCCCGCGCCGATCACCGTGTCGTCGAGACTGCCCCGGTCGATGCAGGCGTTGGCCCCGATGTCCACGTCGTCCTCGATCCGGCAGCCCCCGACGTGGGGGATCCGCCGGTGGCCTTCCCGGCCGGAAATGTACCCGAACCCGGTGCCCCCGAGGACCGCGCCCGGCTTGATCGTCACCCGGGCCCCCACCACGGTGCCGGCCCCGATCACCACCCGGGGCCCGACGACGCTGTCGGGGCCCACGGCGGCCCCCGCCTCGAGCACCGCGCCCGCGCCCACCCGCACCCGGTCGCCCAGCCGGACGCCGTCCTCCAGGACGGCATGGGGCGCGATCGCCACCCCGTCGCCCAGGGTCACCCCGCGACCCAGCCGCGCGGTCGGGTCCACGCCCGGGGCCGGCGGGGTCGCCGGGTAGAGCCGCTCCACCACGGCGGCCATGGCCCGGGGCGGGTCGGCCACGACCACCCGGGACGCGGGCCCCGGGAGACCGGCCAGGTCTTCCGCCACGAGGGTGAGGCCCGCCCCGCTGGCGCGGAAGCGGTCGGCGTAGCGGGCCGAGGCGAAGAGCGAGAGCGCGGTGGGCCCGGCGCGGTCGAGCGGCGCGACCGAGTCCACCGTCACGTCGGCGGGACCCACGAGGCGGCCGCCGACCAGGTCGGCGACCGCCCGCGCGCTCAGGGGCCCGGCCATGCGCCGGTCAGTTGGCCGCGCGCAGCCGCTGGACCACCCGGTCGGTGATGTCCAGCGATTTGTCGTAGGTGATGATGCCCAGCCCCTCCGCCCCCAGGTCGATGATCATGGCATAGTTGCCCTCGGCCCGCAGGCCCTCGATCACCGCCGTGAGCCGCTGCTGCATGGGGGTGAGCAGCTCCCGCTCGCGGGCGCCGAGCCGCTGCTGGATCTCCGCGTTCTTCTGCTGCAGCTGCTGTCCGCGGGTCTGCAGTTCCTTCCGGCGGGTCTCCCGCACCGAGGACGACAGCATCGGCTCCTGCTGCTCGAACGCCGCCACCGCTGAGTCGAAGCTGACCTGCAGCTTCTCCAGCTCGTCCCGTCCCGCCTCCAACTCCTTCGTGAAGGTGGACTCCGCCTCGGTGTACCCGGGCATCCCCTGGAGGACGAGTCGGGCGTTGACGAAGGCTACCCGGCTCGGGCCGGCGGGCGCCTGGGCCTGCGCCACGACGCTGGCGCCCGCCAGGGCCGCCAGGGCCAGACCGATCCCGAAACCACGTACGGCGAACTTCATAGGGTACTCCTCCTGGGTCATGCGTCGGCTGACCCGCGCGACCGGGCGGATCAGAAGAAGTTGCCCAGCCGGAAGTGGACCTTCCAGCCGGGGTTGGGCTGGCCGAACCGGTCCACCCGGTCGAGGCCATAGCCGATGTCGAGCCCGAGGGGACCGAGCGGCGAGATGACCGCCACCCCGACCCCGTAACTGCGAAAGAGCCGCAGCGGGTTGTACTGCCGCGCCGAGCGGTAGACGTTGCCGGCGTCGAAGAAGGTGTTGAGGTACAGCGCCTGGCTGATCCGGGCCCCCGCTTCGACCGTGAAGGCGGCGAAGGACTGTCCGAACGCCCCGGGGCTCGCGGCGGAGCCCGCGGCGCTCGGGTCGAACCCGTCGGGGGTGATGCTGAACTCCTCGTAGCCCCGCAGCGGGGTGCCGAACTGCACGCCGCCCATGGTGTAGAGCTCGGTGAAGAAGGGCCCCGCGTCGCCCAGCACGAAGCCGGACTTGGCGGTCATCCCCAGGGTGAGCTGGATGCCCGAGCCGAGCTGGCCGGCGCCGCCCAGCACCGCCAGGGGGGCGTACCAGCGGCCCTCCACGTCCACCTTCCGGTAGTCGCCGGTGCCCCCCAGCAGCCCGCCGTTGAGCTCGGTGGAGACGGTGGCCGAGTGGCCGGCCACCGGGAACGGCAGGCCGATCCGGGTGTCCCGGGCCACGGTGAGCCCCAGGGAGGAGCGGGCGCATTCGGAGCAGCTGAAGCGGGCCCGCAGGTCGCTCGACCCCTCGGTGTAGGAGATCAGCTGGTACCCGTAGGAGGTGAACAGCCGGGTATACCGGGCGCCCAGCAGCGGGAGGCCCACCTGGAGGTTGCCGCCCACCTGGCGGCGGCGCCCCAGGTCGCCCACGGTGAACCGCTGCCGCGAGTTGAACAGGTTGACCGTGGTGGAGATCCGGGTCTCCCGGAACGCCGGGTCGGAGTACGACAGGTTGAAGTCGTTGATGTTCCGTCCGAACTGCCACTGCAGGCGGCCTCGCTTCCCCTTGCCGAAGAGGTTGGGCTCTTCGAGGCCGAGGAAGCCGCCCACCCCGACCCCCTGCCCCACCGAGGCGCCGAACTGGATGTTGCCGGTGCGCCGCTCGACCACCTGGAAGACGATGTCCACGTCCACCCCGTTCTCGGTGGGGCGCACGTCGGGGGGCGGGAGCGGCTGCTGGAAGAAGTTGAGGTTGCTGACGTTCTGGTAGGAGCGGATCAGCGCGTCCCGGTTGAACGTCTGGCCCGGCAGCATCACGATCTGTTCCCGGATCACCCGCTCGTGGGTGACGTCGTTCCCCACGATGATGATGCGGTTGATCGTCGCGGGGCTGCCCTCGCGGATCTCCCACCGGAGATCGAGGTAGCTCTTCCCGTCCGCCCCGGTCCGCCGGGTCAGCTCGGGGGCGATGCTGGAGTAGATGTACCCGCTGTTGGCGTACAGGGTGCGGAGCGCCTCGGTGGCCTCCTCCCACTGCAGCCGGCTGAACGGCACCCCCACCGAGACGCCGCTCCCGGGCACCACGCCCTCGCCGAACGGGAAGCGCCGGGCCAGCTCGTCGGAGGAATAGCGCCGGTTCCCGCTCACGTCGAAGGTCCCGACCAGGTAGGACTCGCCTTCGTCCACCTCCAGCCGGAGGATGGCCTTGCCCGGGACGGTGTCGGCGATGAGGGTGTCGCGCAGCACCTGGAAGTCGATGTGGCCCCGGTCGCCGTACCAGTTGGGCAGCCGCTCGCGCACGTCCTGGTCCAGCTTCTCCTCGCTGAACTCGCCCTTCTGGAACCACCAGAACCCCTCGGGCCGCGAGGCCATGCCCGACACCACCCGCTCGTCGGGGAAGGCCGTGTTGCCGTCGATGATCACCTGGCTGATCGCGACCCGGTTCCCCTCCTGGATGTCGTACACCAGGCGGACGGCCCCGGGCCCGGCCTCGATCTCGCGGGCCCGGACCGTGGCGGCGTAGTACCCCCGCTTCTTGTACAGGGAGTCGATGGCGGCGCGGGCGCGCTCCACCCCGGCGCGGTCGATGGGGCGGCCCTCGACCAGGCCCACCTTCCCGCGCACCGCGCCCTCGTCCACCTTGTCGGCCCCGCGCAGGCCCCAGCGGATCAGGATGGGCCGTTCGGCGACCCGGATGGCGAGCACCAGCACGGTCTCGGAACCGCGCTGCTCGACCAGGATGTCGTCGAACTGGCCGGTGCGGAAGAGGGCCTCGATGGCCCGCTGGACGCTGCGGTAGTTGACCGGCTGGCCCAGCACCAGCCCGGAGGTGCTGATGATCTGCTCCGCGGAGACCCGGCGGTTCCCCTCCACCACGATGCTGTCCACCGGGGGACCGCCCGGCTGGGGCAGCTGGGCCCCGGCCCCGGGCGCGAACACCGCTGCCCCGAGGGCCAGGATCGCCCCGGCCACTCCGCGCCTGCCCCAGCTGCGCCGCATGGGTCCCGCTCCGCCCGGAACTCCGCTCAGGCCCGGGTCCCGGAGAGGGCGCGGAACACCAGGCCCTCGCCGTCGGGGGCGAGGTCGGCCTCGATCTCGTCGCCCCGCACCAGCTCGCCGGTCAGCAGCTTCTCGCTCAGGGGGTCCTCGACGTACCGCTGGATCGCCCGCCGCAGGGGCCGGGCCCCGTAGCTCTCGTCGTAGCCCCGGCCGCTGAGGAACTCGAGCGCGGCGGGGGTGAGCCGGATCTCGTCGCCCAGCCGCTCCTGCACTTCGCGCAGCATGATGGTGACGATCTCCGCGATGTGCTCCCGGTCGAGCGGGTGGAACACGATGGTGTCGTCCAGCCGGTTCAGGAACTCGGGGTTGAACACCTTCTGCAGCTCGTCCCGGATGGTCTCCGCCATCCGGTCGAAGTCGCGCCGCCCCTCGCCCCCGGTGAACCCCAGCGCCCGCCCGTGCATGATGTCGCGGGCGCCGACGTTGGAGGTCATGATCACCACGGTGTTCTTGAAGTCGATCATCCGCCCGTAGTTGTCCGTCAGGTGGCCTTCGTCGAGCACCTGGAGCAGGATGTTGAACACGTCCGGGTGGGCCTTCTCGATCTCGTCCAGCAGGACCACCGAGTAGGGGCGGCGGCGCACCGCCTTGGTCAGGGCCCCGGAGTCCTCGTACCCCACGTAGCCCGGCGGCGCCCCGATCAGGCGGGAGACCGAGAACTTCTCCATGTACTCGGACATGTCCACCCGGATGAGCGCCGAGACGTCGGCGAACAGGAACTTCGCGAGGGCCCGTGCCAGCTCGGTCTTGCCGACCCCGGTGGGGCCGCAGAAGATGAACGACCCGATGGGGCGCTTGGGGTCCTTGAGCCCCGCCCGGCTCCGGCGGATGGCCCGGGCGATCGCCTTGATCGCCTCGTCCTGGCCCACCACCGACTGGTGCAGGGCGTCCTCCATCCGCAGCAGCCGGCTGGTCTCGGCCTCCTGCAGCCGGGTGAGGGGGATGCCGGTCCAGCGGGAGACGATGAAGGCCACCGCCTCCTCGTCGATCACCGGGCGGACCGCCTTGCGCTCCCGCTCCCATTCGTCCTGCCGCTGCCGGATCCGCTGCTGCAGGTCGCGCTCGCCGTCGCGCAGCGAGGCCGCCCGCTCGAAGTTCTGGTCGCGGACCGCGCCCTCCTTGTCCTGGTTGACCTGCTCCAGGGCCTCCATCAGCTCCGCCACGTCGGGCGGCGGCACCTGGGAGGCGAGCCGGGCCCGGGCCCCCGCTTCGTCCACCACGTCGATCGCCTTGTCCGGCAGGAACCGGTCGGTGATGTAGCGGTCGGACAGCTGGGCGGCGGCCTCCAGCGTGGCATCGGGGATCTCGACCCGGTGGTGCTCCTCGTACTTGGGCCGCAGGCCGCGCAGGATCGCCACCGTCTCCTCCACCGAGGGCGGCTCCACCAGGACTGCCTGGAACCGGCGCTCCAGCGCGCCGTCCTTCTCGATGTACTTGCGGTACTCGTTCAGGGTGCTGGCGCCGATGCACTGCAGCTCGCCCCGCGCCAGGGCCGGCTTCAGCATGTTGGAGGCGTCGATCGCCCCCTCCGCCGCGCCCGCCCCCACCAGGGTGTGCAGCTCGTCGATGAAGAGGATGACGTTCTTGTTCTGGGCGATCTCGTTCATGACCGCCTTGAGCCGCTCCTCGAACTGGCCCCGGTACTTGGTGCCCGCGATCACCGCCGCCATGTCCAGCGACAGCACCCGGTGGTCCCGCAGCACGTCGGGGCACTGGGCGTTGGCGATCAGGATCGCCAGGCCCTCCACGATGGCGGTCTTGCCCACGCCCGGCTCGCCGATCAGCACCGGGTTGTTCTTCTTGCGGCGGGCCAGGATCTCCATCACCCGCTGGATCTCGTCCTCCCGCCCGATCGTGGGATCGAGCTGGTTCTCGGCGGCCAGCTGGGTCAGGTCGCGGCAGAAGTGGTCGAGCGCCGGGGTCTTGGACTTCTTTTCGCCCTTCTGCGGGGCGGACGGCGCCGTGCCCGCGGGCTGCTGCCCACCGGCGCCCTGCGCCTGTACGTCCGTCCCCAGGATGCGCAGCGTCTCCGCGCGCGCCGCCTCGAGGTTCACGCCGGCGTCCGTCAGCACCTCCATCACCCGCTCGATCTCCTTCGCGCGGCCGATGGTGGGATCCAGCTGGCCCTCCGCGGCGAGCTGCGTGAGATCGCGGCAGAAGTGGTCGAGCGCCGGGGTCTTGGACTTCTTTTCGCCCTTCTGCGGGGCGGACGGCGCCGTGCCCG
>JBFILX010000072.1:0-9536 GCA_041612035.1 Gemmatimonadales bacterium
CCCACTCCAGCACCAGCGCGGCGGAAATGGTCCCCAGGGCCACGGCCACGAAGACCAGGAGGGCGGTGAGCAGGGTCGAGGTCGGCATCGGCTACCGCCGGACCCGTCCCATGGGCGACTCCGCCACGTCGTCGAACATGGTGGCGGGCAGCCCAATTCCGTACGCCCGGAGCCGGTCGGCGAAGCGGGGCCGGATACCCGTGGCCAGGAAGCGGCCCAGCACCTTGCCGCCCTCGCCGATGCCCATCCGCTCGAAGGCGAAGATGTCCTGCAGGGTGATCACGTCCCCTTCCATCCCGGTGATCTCCCCGATCTGGACGATCTTCCGGGTGCCGTCCGAGAGCCGCGCCACCTGGATCACCACCTGGATGGCGCTCGCCACCTGCTGGCGGACCGCCTTGTCGGGCAGGTTCAGGTTGGCCATCGAGACCATGGTCTCCAGCCGCACCAGGGCGTCCCGCGGGCTGTTGGCGTGCAGCGTGGTGAGCGAGCCGTCGTGCCCGGTGTTCATCGCCTGCAGCATGTCCACCGCCTCGGCGCCACGCACCTCGCCCACGATGATCCGGTCGGGCCGCATCCGGAGGGCGTTGATCAGCAGCAGCCGCTGCGGCACGCTCCCCTCCCCCTCGATGTTGGGGGGCCGGGTCTCCAGCCGGACCACGTGCGGCTGGCGGAGCTGCAGCTCGGCCGAGTCCTCGATGGTGACGATCCGCTCGTCGTGCGGGATGAAGCTCGACAGCACGTTGAGCAGGGTGGTCTTGCCCGAGCCGGTGCCGCCCGAGATGAGCACGTTGAGCCGGGCCCGGACGATCCCGGTGAGCAGCTCCAGCATGGCCGGGGTGAGGCTCTCCGTCCGGAGCAGGTCCTCCCCCGACAGCGCGTCGCGCTTGAACTTCCGGATCGACATGTGCGGGCCGTCGAGCGCCAGCGGCTTGATGATCGCGTTCACCCGGGAGCCGTCCGGCAGGCGGGCGTCCACCATGGGGGAGGAGTCGTCGATCCGGCGGCCCACGCCCGAGACGATCCGGTCGATGACCTGCAGCAGGTGCCGGTCGTCCTGGAACTGGATCTCGGTCGGCTCGAGCTTCCCATGCCGCTCGATGATCACCTGCCGCCAGGTGTTCACCAGGATGTCCGACACCTCGGGGTCCTTCATCAGGGGCTCGATGGGCCCCAGCCCGAAGATCTCGTCCAGGATCTGGGTGACCAGCTCCTCGCGCTCCTCGAAGTTGAGCGGCACCTTCTCGGCCGCGAGCAGCTCGTGGACCACCTTGCGGATCGCGTCCACCACCGTGTCACGGCTCAGTTTGTCCAGGTTCGCCAGGTTGAGCCGCTCCAGCAGGCGCCGGTGGATCCGGCCCTTGAGCATGGCGAACTCGTGGGTGGTGCTCGAGGTGTCCCGGTCGCCCGGCGGGGCCGGGACCGGCGCCGGCCGGTCGGCGGGCGGTTCGTCCGCCCAGGGGCGGGCCGCCGGGGGCTGTTCAGCCATCGCTCGTCTCCTTGCGGCCGAACAGCCGCCTGAGGAGGCCCGGCTCGGTCGCCTCGACGGTCTCCGCCTCACCGCTCACCAGCCGCTCGGCCAGGGCCACGATGTCGCGGGCGTAGGCCGACTTGAGTCCGTTCAGGACCGCCGGCGTCGCGGCGTTCACCGAGCGGATCACGGTGTCGTAGTCGTTTTCGATGGTCGCGTAGACCCGCACGTCCAGGCTCTTCTCCACGTCCTTCCGGGTGATCTCGCCCCGGGCGTCGTACCGGTTGATGATCAGGTGCACCCGCTCCCCGCCGCCGGGCACCACCCGCTCCAGGGCCGGCAGGGTGCGCTGCACGTTCCGGAGACTCGGCAAATCCACCGTGGTGAGCAGATACACGCCGTGGGCCTGCTCCAGCGCGGCCTGCACCTCCGGGGTGAGCGACTTGGGGGTGTCCACCACCACGTAGTCGTAGATCCCCCGCAGGTAGCTGAACACCTGGCGGATGTCGTCGCTGGAGATCGACTGGCTCCGCACCGGGTGGAACGGGGCCGACAGCAGGTGGACCCCGGACGGGTGCTGTTCGATGAACGAACCCAGCAGTTCGGCGTCCATCCGGTGAAAGTTCTGCACCAGGTCCACGAAGTTGAACTTGGGCTGCACCCCGAGCAGCAGGGCCACTTCGCCGAGCTCGGCGTCGAGGTCCACGATCAGGGTGCGCTTGCGGGTGAGCCGGTGGATGTAGACGCCGAGGTTGGTCACCGCCGTCGAGGTGCCCGAGCCGCCCTTGGCGCCGAAGAAGGCCAGCACCCGGCCGGGCTCCACGTCGTCGCCGTCGGCCGGGAACACGCGGGACCGGAGCCGGTCGGCCGCCTCCGCCACCGCCTGCGGGGTGACGGGCTTCACCAGGTATTCGGCCAGCCCCGCCCGCACCGCCTTGAGCAGGGTGTCGGAGGGGAGCGCCTCGCCCACCCCCACGAAGGTGAGCCGGTCCGACTCCCGGCCCAGGTCGCGGATCAGCTGGATGGCGAGGTCGGGGGTGGGGTCGAAGTCGACGAACACCAGCGCCGCGCCCATCTCGGCCACCGCGCGGAACTGCTGCCCGCTCAGGGCGTTGAGCGGCTGGTCGATGTCGAGCGGCACCGCGAAGGTGCGCTGGGACGCCTTGGTGTGGCCGAGGGCCGCCGCCCGGACCTCGGGGTCCGGGGTGATCAGCACCGCCCGGAGCGTACGCTTCGGCATCGGCTACCCGCCTCGTTCCGTCACGGCGACCTTACTTCACCAGCCGCAGGGTCCTGACCACGGTGTTCCCCGCGCCCGGGGCCCACGAGCCAAGGAACCGGGCCACCACGTCCACGTTCCCGCCCTGGCAGTTCTTCCACCTGTCGAACTTGTCGATACATCCCTCGGCGAAGACCCGCGCGAAGTTGTGGAACGTGACCGAGTCCATCTTGGCCCCGGGGACGAGCGGAACCTGGTTGGGGTTGAAGAGGCCCACCACCCACACCCGCGGGCTGTGCTCCCAGGACCCGTACTTGGGGTCCACGTTGATGATTGGCTGCTCGCCCGGCACCCGCCAGTTGGGGTTCCAGGTCGCGTTCTTGTCGTTGTCAATCAGGTCCCCGATCGCCCTCACGGCCACCGCCATGTTGCCGGAATAGGTGGGGTAGGGCGCACCGACCAGCCCCGCCGGCGCACACACCCCCTCGACGAAGTAGTCCTGGGGCTGCGGCTGCCACCAGCCCCAGTAACTCGGGAAGAGGCACTTGCCACCCCAGTTGCCGCCCGGGCAGGGATCGAGAATCCCCTTCCTCCCGTCCGGGTTGCTCTTGCCGCCCTGGTTGTCGACGTTCTCGGTGTTGTTCGCGTTGCCGCCCCGCAGAATCATGGGGCGCCCCAGGTCCCGGGTGTAGATGTCGGTAAGGTCGAAATCCCGTGCCCGACTGCCCAGGCCCGTCCCTTCATCGACCGGGCAGTTGACCGCCCCTGGCGGACAGGCCCAGCCGGGCGGGGTCCGGGGATCATACCGGCGGAAATCATCCGGAGGGGCCTTGTCCCAGTTGCCGTTGAGGGTGAGGTCGACCCAGGCATCGGGCAGGGCGATCGGCTTCGTGCACGGGACCGACCCGTCTTCGCTGGCCTCCGCGGTCGCCCGCGCGCCGACCGGGAACGAGGTGTACCCGAAGATCCTGGCAAAGAACGTGGGAATCGCCGCGCGCCGGACGAGGACCTCCACCTGCCGGGCCGGCACGTTGGGGAGGACCGTGACTTCCGAGGCGGTGTCGATCTTGGCCCCGGCCATGGAATTGGCGTCGGCCAGCACCTTTGCCCGCCTGACGGCGGTGTCGGCGTAGACCAGCCCGGGGGCCGTCGGCAGCAGATAGGCGCTCGCCCCAGCCAGGGCCGCCGCGTCGGCGGCGCGCTGGGCCTCGGCCCGGGTCTTCTGGAGCATGCCCAGGTCGATGGCCAGCCCGGCCATTCCCATCAGGACCACCATGGAGATCGCCACCAGGACGACGGTCGCTCCCCGCTCGCTCCGGGGCCACAGTCCGAGTCGTTTCATCTGGCTCTCCTCTCCCCGGCCCTGGGACCGGGACCTACGGCCGCGACTCCCGCAGGGGAACCGCCTGCCACGCGCTGTTCATCTGCGGGGCCTGATTCTCGATGGCCGGTCGCATCCAGCCCGGCCAGCGCCAGGTCACCGGCTCGCCGGTGGGGATCGGCGGCGCCGTGTCGCTGGCACGGATCAGTCGAGGGGTCACCAGCACAAGCAGTTCGGTTTCCCGGGCCCGGACCTGGCTCGACCGGAAGAAGGCCCCCAACAGGGGAATATCACCCAGCAGAGGGATCTTGCTGACGTTCTCGATGGTCTGGTTGTCGATCAGCCCGGCCAGGGCCAGGTACTGCCCCTCACCGAGCTCCACCTCGGTCTCGGCCCGCCGGACCAGGATGGTCGGCACCACGAACCCCTGGAACGTCAGGCCGTTCGCGAAGTCGAGCTGAGAGACCTCTGGCGCCACCTTGAGGCGGATCGAACCACTCCTGGTGATGACCGGGGTGAACCTGAGCCGGACTCCGAACTCCCGGAACGCGATGGTGACCGCCCCGACCGACCCCGTGGCGCCGCCCTGAATCGTCGGGTAGGGGAATTCGCCACCGGCCAGGAAGCTGGCTTCCTTGCCCGGCAGGGTCAGCAGGTTGGGTTCGGCCAGGCTGCGGAGGGTGCCCTTGCTGATCGAGGCCCTGATGGCGGCTTCGATGTCGGCCGCCGGGTTGGACAGGAGCACCTGGAGCAGTCCGTCAGAGACGCTCTGGGCAAACCAGTCGCCGTCCGAATCCAGGTCCTGGGGGTTGAGCGTGGTCAGCTGGGTGGCGAAGTCCTTCAGGTTGCTCCGGTTGATCTCCGCAAACCGGACCTGGAGCAGGACCTGCACGGCGGGCGGGGCCACCAGGTTGTTGATCACCGAGCCGACCCCGGTGCCGCTGGCGATGGCGATCGCCTGATCCACCGCCACGGGATCCCGGATGGTCCCCGAGAGGGTCACCGAGTTGCCGCTGGCCGTGACGCCGATCTGTTCTCCCGGCAGGGCCTCGCGCAGATAGCGCTCGAGCGCCGGCGTGTCCACGGTGACCTCCACCGAGTAGAGCCGTGGCCCGGTGGTGCTCTCCCACAGGATCAGGCTGGTGGACCCCAGGGTCTTCCCGTTCACCAGCAGCTCGGTTGGGCTCACCACCACCACGTCGGCGATCTCGGGATCGCCCACGGTGAAGCGCAGCACCGGCACCGAGGTGACCAGGAGGAGGGAGGTTCCCTTGGCCAGGGAGAGCGACCGGGCGGGCTGCTGCAGCACGGTCTGGGCCTGGGTCACCCGCGGCGCCCCGATCAGGACGGCGCCGACGAGCACGACCAGCAGCAGGCGAACGCGCGGAATCATGGGATCTCCGGTTGCGGGGGTCGGGGTCTGGCGAATCGGGTGACGGTGCGCTCGCCCCCCCGGAACCCTTCAACCACCGTCTCCTGGCTGGCGGTCGTCGGGGCCGTGGGCAGCCGGCGGGCGGTGGACGAGAAGCTCGGCCCACCCCGGCTGCCGCCCAGCAGCGTCGCCGCGCGGGCGCCCGGGGTCCGGATGGGCAGGGTGTCGAGCGCGTTGCGAAGGGCCAGCTGGATGCGTCCCTGGTTGGCGGCCATGGTCAGCGTCTCCGCCTGTTCGGGGCTCACCATGACGGTCACCACCGGCACCGGCATCGGCCGGCCTTCGGCGTCGGCCGAGAGCGCCTGGCCCGCGGCCAGCGCCTGGAGGTTCTGGAGGATCGCCTTGGTGGTGGGTCCGTTGGTCCCCTCGCCGTCCATGGTGAGGAGCACGTCCACCCGGGTGCCGGGCACCACGAAGCCCGCCACCCCGACCACGTCGTCCACCCGGATGCTCAGCGCCCGCATCCCCTCGTCGATGATGATCGGGAGGCTGCCACCCCGGCCCCGCGGGGCCAGTTTGGCTTCCAGAACCGGCTCGTGGAGCCGCATGGCCGTGATGATCCCCCGGCCCAGTACGTCTTCGGGGCGGGACACCAGGCCGGGCGGCACCGCGTCTCCGGGCCAGTCGACCGTGCGGATGTCACGCTCGGTGAGCACCGCCCCCACCGGGAGGTCACGAGCCGCGACCACCGCACGGCCCGCGGCCGCGGCCGGATTGAGCAGGGGCCGGGCCTGGCGCCGCAGGTACCCGATGGACAGCCAGGCGGCCGCGGCACCCGAGGCGAGGGCCAGAAACAGGAGCACGAGCGATCGGCTGCGAACGGCCATCTACCATCGCCTCCCGGTTATTCGTTTCGCATCCGGACGGTCGTCCGGAGCGAGTCCAGCTGGACGACAGACGCCAGGCGCTGCAGGGTCACGAACCGGAACGGGTAGGCGACACGCACGGCCGTGACCTGACCCGTCCCGGTCTTGAGACCGGCGGGATAGGAGACCCTGACCCGGGTCGAGTCCATGCCGGCGGTTCGCACATACCCCTGAACTCTCAACTTCACGGCCGTGTCGGTCTTGGCCACGGTAGGAAGCAGAGGATCGGCCACCACCGCCAGCCGAGCCCCTTCCCTGGCGGCGTCGGTCAGGGTCTGCTTCATGTTCCACGCGCGCCCGATCTCGACGATGCCCATCAACAGGAGCATCAGGAGCGGCAGGGTGAGGGCGAATTCCACCAGTGCCTGCCCCCGACGGTCCGGCCGGCGGCCCCTCACAGGCCACACCCCAGCCAGAGCCACCAGGCCGAGGCGCCCAGGCTCATCCCGACACCGTAGGGGAATCGTCCCGCCTCGGTGACGCCGATCACGGGGGCCGGTTTCCGGCCCTGCAATACCTCAGCCATCATGGCGCCGGTGCTCAGCAGCGTGCCCCCCAGCAGGCGCCGCCGGGCCACCCAGACCAGGGCGACCAGAGCGCCTCCGGCGGTCATCGCCAGGAAGGCACCGGGGAGCGCGGAGAGCCCGAACCAGGCGCCGAAGGCCGCGAACAACTTCGCGTCACCGGCGCCGAGGGCGCCGATCGCAAAGCAGGCGAAGCCCACCAGGAGGGCCACCACGAGCCCTCCCGCGCTCTGGAGCAGGCGGCCAGAGCCGAAACTGGCCGACACCGCCAGGGCAACCGCGGCCCCGGCCAGCGTCAGCCAGTTCGGGATCTTCCGCGTGCGGAAGTCCATCACCCCGGCGGCCAGCGCGAACCCTATGAACCCTCCACAGAGAACCAGTCGCACGGGCGCCTTTCGGGACCGGCCCGACCCGCGGGCCGGCCCTCAACTGCTGGTGTCGCTACGCGTTCAGGGCCGCGCCAACGTTCGTGAGCACGTTGTTGGTCTTCTTGCCGAGCGTGGTCAGCGCCAGGATGACCACGATGGCGATGAGGAACAGGATGAGGGCGTATTCGACCAGCCCCTGACCGGACTCCTCGTGCCAAAAACGATTGATGAGGTTGCGCATACCATTGCCTCCAGCGGTAGTGGACCGGCCGAGCCGGACGAGTGGGACCCCTGGTTCGCCACGCGCGACCCTCGGGGGAACCTAGCCCCTGAGGAGCGAGGCGCAACGGGACGAGGGTCCTCCCCCAACGCAACCGCCGTGCCTCCCGGGCTCCCCCTTCGAAGCCCTGAAACCACGGGCACCTTGCCTCGATCGGTTGCCGTCCTGCGTCGCGCGCCCGCAACAGAATTATGGACTCACAACATGCGGCGCGTGTCGCATTTCCGCAACAGTCCCGGGTCCGACTGGAGGATCACAGGGTGGCCCAAACCGACCCCCCATGATAGGGTGGGAGGCGTCAGCGACCCGTCACGCCGTCCCCCGGATACGCCGGGCCGCCGTGGCAAGGCCATTGCCACTGAACCCCCGCCATGACCCCTCCCCGCACCTCTCGGTGGCATCCGTCGCTCCCGGCGGTCGTCTTCCTCCTCTGGGGGCTGCTGATCCCCATGTTCGAGTCGGACGCCATGGTGAACGCCGATGGCGACCCGGCCCGACACATCCGGCACGGGGAGACGATCCTGGCCCAAGGGGGGGTCATCCGGGCCGACCCGTTCTCGTTCACCCGGGCGGGGGAGCCGTTCGTAGGGTTCGAGTACGGCACCCAGGTCCTGCTGGCGCTGGGGCACCGGGCGGGCGGCCTCGCGGGCCTGGTGGCACTCAGCACCCTGGTGATCGCCCTGACCCTGGCTCTGCTCACCGCCTGGCTGATCCGCCGGGGGGCCGACCCGCTGCTCGCGGTGGCGACCTCCACCCTGGTCGCGGTCCTCACCAACATCCACTGGCTCGCCCGGCCGCACATCTTCTCCTGGCCGCTGGTGCTCGTGCTGCTGGCACTGCTGGAGCGCGACCGGCCGCCGCCGGTGTGGCCGGTGGTCTTCCTCTTCGCGCTGTGGTCGAACCTGCACGGCGGGTTCGTGTACGGCTGGCTCCTGATCGGGATGTACCTCGTGGGCCATCTGGTCACGGCCTGGTCCGCGGCGGACGCAGGGCCACGCGCCCAGGCCCGGGGGCGGGCCCGGCGCCTCGGCCTGCTCCTGCCCCTCGCGGTCGCGGCGACGGCGGTCAACCCGTACGGGTGGCAGCTGCCGTGGCATGTGGTGGAGTTCTTCCGCGACGCGCCGCTCCGCGACCTGACCCACGAGTTCCTGTCCCCCGACTTCCACGCCCCCGACCTCCTGCCGTTCCTGGCCACGGTCCTCGGGGTGCTGGTCCTGTTCGCCCGCAGTCTTCGTCCCTCCTGGCCGCACCTGATCGTGGTGGCGGGCAACCTGGCGATGGCCCTGGTCTCCCAGCGGAACATCATCTTCTTCGCGCTCACGGCGGTGCCGCTCCTCGCCCTGGACCTGGCCTCCGCCTGGGAGCGACGGGTGGGCGGTCGGCCGTTCGCTCAGCGGTTCGCCGCCTCGGCCCGGAGCGGGGTGACGATTCCGTACGCGCTGGTCGTGCTCCTGGCGCTGGGCGGGCTCACCCTGGCGCGGGGCACCGTGGGTGGCCTCCAGGTTGTCCGCGAGGGGTTCAACCCCGCCCGGTTCCCGGTGGATATCGTGCGGGAGGCCCGGAGAGACCGGCTGGAAGGGCGGCTCTTCCACGAGTTCGTCTGGGGCGGCTACCTGCTCCATGCCTGGCCCGAACAGCGGGTCTTCATCGACGGCGGCTCCGACTTCTACGGCGGCGCCCACCTGGAAAGCCATCGAGCGGTGATCGGGCTCGTCCCCGGGTGGCGGGACTCCCTCCTGGCCTGGGAGATCGACCGCGCGCTGCTCCGCTCCGATGGCCCGCTGGCCAGCGAGCTGGCGCGCGAGCCGGGGTGGCAGGTGTGGGGCTGCGACAGCACCGCCGCGCTGCTGACGCGCCCGCCGCTCCGCCCCGAGCCGCGGCGGGGTGCCGGCTGCGGGCTGCGCTGAGCCGGCCGAGGGAGCCCATATGGACCCGAGGATGATCCGCCAGATGCGGGAGCTGGAGGAGCGCCACTGGTGGTTCCAGGGGCGGCTCGAGATCCTGCTGTCGCTGGTCGAGGCCCACCTGCCCGCAGCCGCCCGCCTGCTCGACGTC
>JBFILX010000073.1:0-9318 GCA_041612035.1 Gemmatimonadales bacterium
ACCGCCACGTTCGAGTAGCCCGATTCGATGAGCCCCAGGTAGAGCAGGTCTTCGGGCAGGCCCTCCGCCGCGAACCGCTCGCGGATCATCGGCGCATAGACCGGGAGCCGGGTGAGCCAGACGGCCATCCGGTCCCGAGCCGGGCCCTGGAAGAACGACAGGTAGTACTGGACCCGCTCGTGGTCGGCGTAGGTCGTGAGGTCGAGCGAGGCGAGCCCCACGGGAGGCGCGTTGGGGTCGGCCTCCGGGAGCGTCAGGTCGGCGCCGGGCGCCACCGCGGTCGCCAGCTTCTCGAGCACCGCGGCGTCGGCCGCGGAATCGGCCGCGGCCCGCTCGTCCAGCAGCACCTCGGGCGGCGGGACGATGACCGTCACCAGCGACTCCACCACCACCGCCGCGGGCGCGGCGGCCACCTCACCCCGCCGATCGCCGGCAACGGCGTCCGGTGCCGGCCGGGGTGCCGACCAGGGCATCACCGTGCACCCGGCGGCACACAGGACGAACAAGGGCATGGCGCGTCGTGCGGACAACGCATCCTCCGGGTCACAGGGCGCGCGGAAAGGTGGATCGGCCGCGATGATCGGCCAGGAGGGCCTAAGGTAGGCCGCGGCCCCGGCCGGGGCAACCTGAAAACCGCTTCCTCTCGCTCCCTTCACGATGTCCGGCGGCCGCGATCGGTCGCGGCCCACCCATTACGGTCTCGTGATGAGCCGGTTCGCCGCGTGGAGCACCGCCCGCACCGCGATGGACGGCAGATCGTCATCCTCGCCCAGAGCGGAGCCCACCAGTCGCATCGGGCCGGAGGGTTCGTGCGCGGTGAGCGCGACGATGACCACGTTGCTGTCGAACGCCCGCACGGCCCGCGTGCCGAGCAGGGCGAGCCGGGGCCGGCACCCGCCGGCCTCGAGGGCGTTGACCGCGGCCTGGGCCGCCGAGCGCAACTCGCCCGCGGCCGAGGCCATGTCTTCGGCCCCAGCAGCAACGACCTTGCCATCACCCCAGTCGAGTGTCACCTCCGTGTGACACCGGCCGTGGCTGGTCCGCTGGAACCGCACGGAGACCAGCCTGGCCCGACCCCGGCCCCCGGTGGCCGCCGGCGCCCCCGGTCCCCCGGACGGCTCGGGGCCGGTCACGGCGCGGGCCTGGCGTTGCCGCCGTCCGCCAGAAACCGGGCAGGTCCCCCGGCGGGGTCACGGCGCCACAGGGAGAGGTACTTGGAGTGGATCACCGACGCGGCGCCGGCGGCACCGGGCACCCGGATCTCGGCCTCCCCAACCGTGAAGCCCAGGTCACCGGAGCGGGCGGCCATCGCCGCCACCGGCGCCCAGATCCACTCGGCGGGGGGCCCGTCCTCCAGCGATGCCCGAATGGCCGCCGGACCGCGCACCAGTTCCCCGGTGGACGGGAAGGTGACGGCGTCGGCCGCGGCGAAGGCCTCGAAGGCGGCGGGGGCGCCTTCCCTCGCGGCCAGGGCGGCGAACGCCCGGTCCGCATCGACGCACCACGTCGCCGACTCGTCCAGCCGGAGGTCTCCGGGCCCGTCGGCCACGAGGGTCACCGCGTCGCGCGAGGCCAGGCCCAGCTGGGCGTGCGCCACGAGGCGCCACCCGGTGCCGTCGTGCCGCCAGGCGGAGAGGTACTTGCCGAACCGCGGCTCGTGCCCGGCGGCGCCGGCCCCGACGGCGGTCACGCCCCAGGTCACCCCGAAGCCCAGGTCCCGTGACACCTCGGCGAACAGCGGCACCCACGAAAGGACCGCGGGCCCGAGCCCCGATTGCCGGCGCAGAAAGCCGAGCACCCGCTCGCGACCGGCGAGGACCGGGGCGAACGGGTGCAGGTACACGAACTGGGGGTCGGCCACCCCGGCCAGCCCGGCGGCCAGTCCCTCCCGCCACGCCACTCCCGCCACATCCCGGTCGGCGGCCAGCAGCCCGGCCCTGACGTCCTGGGCGGACGCGTCCGGGGCCGGCGCCCCGAGCGCGAGCAGGAGGATCAGGGCGATCGCCACGGGGGGCCGCAATCGCGGCGGAAGCTGTCGCTCACGTTGAGGACCTTCCAGACCCCGGCCAGCCGGGCCAGGTGGAACGCATCGTAGCCGCAGTGATCCACGACCCCGTCCACGAGGAGCTGGTACTCCACCCAGACCGCGGCGAGGTCGCCGTCGATCCGGACCTCCGGGTTCCGGGTCAGCTCCACCACCGGAGGGCCCGGCCGGGTCACGGCCTGCAGGAACCGCTCTCCGCTCAGCACCACCACCCGGGTTCCGCCGTCCGGCGCGGGCCGCAGCAGGGTGAACCGGGTGGTGGAGTCCACCAGGTGGGCCACCGAGGCCAGGTCCCGGGTGCGCAGTACGTCGAGCAGGGCGTGCACGGTGGCCAGCACCTCCGCCTCCGCCGCGGGCTGCTGCGCGACCGCGGGGGCCGGCGCCCACAGAACCGGTGGGACCACGGCGAGGAGGAAGCGGAGTCGGGTCACGGGCAGGCCCCGGGCGACGAGTGGCTCAGGACGGACGGCGGACCAGTTCGTGGAACCGGCGGTGCAGGTCCCGGGTGACCGGTCCCGCCCGGCCCTCGCCGATGACCCGGGCGTCCACGCTCCGGATCGGGGCGACCTCGCTGGCGGTGCCGGTCAGGAAGGCCTCGTCGGCGGTATAGACGTCGTACCGGTTGAGGATCGTCTCCCGCACCTCGTGGCCCGCCTCGCGGGCGAGCTCGATGATCGCGTTCCGGGTGACGCCCAGCAGGATGCCGGCGTAGCCCGGCGGGGTCAGCACGACGCCCTGGCGGACGACGAACAGGTTCTGGCCGGAGCCCTCGCAGACGTAGCCGCTGCCGTCCAGCATCAGCACCTCGTCGGCGCCCGCGGTGTTGCCCTCCATCTTGGCCAGGATGTGGCAGAGGTAGTTGAGCGATTTCACCCGGGGGGACAGCGCCTCGCGGTGGGGGATCGGCGTGGCCGCGCTCACCACGTCCAGTCCCTGCTCGTAGCGCTCGGGCGGCCAGACCCGGATCTTGTCCACGATGACGATGACCGTCGGGCGGGGGCACTTGCGGGGGTCGATGCCGAGGTCGCCCACCCCGCGGGTGATGACGGGACGGATGTAGGCATCCTGGAGCCCCGACTTCGCGACCGCCTCGGTGATGATGGCCGACATCGCGGGCGGGTCGTGCGGGATGACGAGCCCGATCGCCTTGGCGGAGTCGTAGAGCCGCCGGACGTGCTCGGCCAGCCGGAAGATGCGGCCGTCGTAGACCCGGATGCCCTCGAAGATCCCGTCGCCGTACAGCAGGCCGTGGTCGTACACCGAGATCTTGCCGCTCTCCCGGTCGTGCCATTCGCCATCGATCCAGACGGTTGCCATGTCCGCTCCCGAAGGGGGACTGCGGGGGAGGAGCGGCGGCGGAGGGCCGTGCCGCCGCTCACAGGCTGTGGGATGAGGGCGCTGAGACTCGAACTCAGAACCTACGGATTAAAAGTCCGTTGCTCTACCGATTGAGCTACGCCCCCAGGCCCGGAAAACTGCGGCGGCGGCGGGGGAAAGACAACCCGCGCAGGCCGTCACAGGAGCCGCAGCTGGGCCACCGGCACGAAGGACCGGCGGTGGTGCGCCGTGGGCCCCAGCCGTTCGAGCCCGGCCAGGTGGTCGGCCGTCCCGTAGCCGGCGTTCCGGTCCCACCCGTACCCGGGGTGGCGGGTGGCCAGGCGGTGCATGAGCCGGTCGCGCACCGTCTTGGCGAGTACCCCGGCCGCGGCGACGGAGTAGCACGCGGCGTCGCCATCCACCACCGCCTCGTGGGCCACGCCCAGCTCGGGAAAGGGCAGGCCGTCCACCACCAGGTGATAGCCCCCCAGCCGGTCGGGCCGGTCGAACGCGTGGCCCAGGGCCCGCGCCAGGGCGCGCCGCATGGCGAGCGCGGTGGCGCGGCGGATGTTGATGCGGTCGATGACGCGGGGGGAGGCGGCGCCGATGCCGACCAGCACGGCGCGTCTCCGGATGATCTCGGCCAGGTGCGAGCGCCGGGCGGCGCTCAGGACCTTGCTGTCCCGCACCCCGCGGATGCGCGGGGCCCCGGGGGGAAAGGCGACGGCCGCGGCCACCACCGGTCCAGCCAGGGGGCCACGGCCGACTTCGTCGATGCCGACCAGCAGCCGGCGGTCCGTCCAGGCCGCCCGCTCGCGGCTCGTGGTCGGCCCCCGGCGCGGCACGGGGTCAGCTCTCGCGCTTCTCGCGGATGCGGGCGGCCTTGCCGCTCAGGGCGCGCAGGTAGTAGAGCTTGGCCCGCCGCACCCGGCCGCGGCGGACCATCTCGATCGAGGCGATCACCGGGCTGTGCAGCGGGAAGATCCGCTCCACGCCCACCCCGGCGCTCAGCTTGCGCACGGTGAAGGTCTCGCTCACCCCGCCGCCCCGCCGGGCCACGCAGGTGCCCTCGAACGCCTGGAGCCGCTCCTTGTCGCCCTCGCGGACCCGTACCATCACCTTGATCGTGTCGCCCGGGGCGAACGGGGGAATGTCGGTGCGGAGGCGCTCCGCCTGTACCTTCGCCAGTTGATCCATCGGTCCCTCCTCCGCGCCACGCGGCGCCGCGTCGAATCCTGCTCCCCGTTCAGGGGGCGTCGTGTTCCTGGTACCGGGCCCAGAGGTCCGGGCGCCGCTCCTGCGTCAGCCGTTCCGCTTCCTGCCGTCGCCACGCGGCGACCGCGGCGTGGTGCCCCGACCGCAGCACTTCGGGGACCGCCCGCCCCCGGTACTCGGGAGGCCGGGTGTACCCGGGCGGGCTCAGCAGTCCCTCGTAGTGCGAGTCGCCGCTGGCCGACTCGTGGTCGCCCAGGGCGCCCGGCAGCAGCCGCACCACCGCGTCGATCACGCACAGGGCGGCCGGCTCGCCGCCCGAGAGCACGAAGTCACCGATCGACACCTCGTCCGCGCCGAGCAGCTCCACCACCCGCTGATCCACGTCCTTGTAGTGCCCGCACAGGATCGTGAACCGCTCCGTCAGCGACAGCCGCACCGCGTCGTCGTGGCGGAACGGCCTGCCCCGCGCCGACATCAGGAGCACCGGGCCCGCCGGCGCCAGCGACTCCACCGCCTCGACGAACGGCTCGGGCTTCATCACCATCCCCGCCCCGCCGCCGTACGGGTAGTCGTCCACCGTGGCGTGGCGATCGTGCGCGAAGTCGCGCAGCTGCACCAGCCGG
The DNA here is from genome assembly GCA_041612035.1 of Gemmatimonadales bacterium. Lineage (GTDB taxonomy): Bacteria > Gemmatimonadota > Gemmatimonadetes > Gemmatimonadales > GWC2-71-9 > SZUA-320. The sequence goes on from JBFILX010000073.1 coordinate 5,200, forward strand.
TACGCCGCCCGGCCCGCCTGGGCGGCCCGGCCCGGAATGCTGGCCGCCAGGTAGGGCGCCAGGGTCTCCGGGAACAGCGTGACCACGTTGATCGTCAGCATCGCCGCCTCACGCGGTCCGCCCTACAGCTCCGTCAGTCCCTCCGGCAGGTCCACCTCCAGCCGCCGGCCCGGGCGATCCACCCGGCGGACCAGCGCCTTCCGGAACGGCAGCAGGAACTCCCGCCTGGGCCCCTGCACCTCCAGCACCAGCCCGCCGGGGAGTTCGTACCACCCGGTCACCAGCCCCAGCGCCTGCCCGGCCGGGTCCTGGACGGCGAACCCCTCGAGTTCGTCCAGGTACACCTCGTCGCCTTCGGGCGCCGGCCGCGCCTCGGCGGGGACCGCCAGGAAGGTCCCGGTCAGTTCCTCCACCGCCGACCGGGACCCGCGGCCCCGGAAGGCCAGCAGCCACTCCCGGTGGTGGCGCCGGGCCCGGCTGATCTCGAGCGGGCCGGTCACCGGGTCCCCGGCCAGGTTCACCACCCACAGCGAGGCGCCGGGGACGAACACCGCCTCGGGCTCGTCGGTCAGGGGAAAGACGCCGCAGTCCCCGTGCAGCCCGTGCGGCTTGCGCAGCCGCCCGACGACCAGGCGGCGCGCGCCGTCCTCCACCTCAGCCCTGGGCGGTGACGCCGGCCTTCTTGAGGAGCGACGCGACCGTGTCGGTCGGGGTCGCGCCCCTGGCCAGCCACGCCCGGGCCTTGTCGGCGTCGAGCGTCACCTGCGTCTCCGCGGCGCGCGGGTCGTAGGTGCCCAGCACTTCGATGAACCGGCCGTCGCGGGGGGAGGTGCCCTCCGCCACCACGATCCGGTACAGGGGCACCTTCTTGCGGCCCACGCGGCGCAGACGAATGCGAGTTGCCATCGATCGTTCCTCGGTTGGCGGTCAGCCCGGGAAGCCGCGCCCGAACGGCAGCATCGTCCCGGACTTGCCCGCGCCCTTCATGAGTTTCTGCATCTGCTTGAACTGGGCAAGCAGCTGGTTCACTTCCTGCACGCTGCGGCCGGACCCCTTGGCGATCCGGAGCCGCCGCGACCCGTTGAGCACGGTCGGATCGGCCCGCTCCGCCGGGGTCATGGAGAGCACGATCGCCTCCACGTGCCGCAGCCGCCGCTCGTCCAGGTTGGCGGCCTTGAGCATCGCCGGGTTCACCCCCGGCAGCATCCCCAGCACGTTCTTCAGCGGCCCCAGCTTCTGCATCTGCCGCATCGCGGTGAGGAAGTCCTCCAGGTCGAGGCCCTTCTTCGAGACCGCCTTCTTGGCCAGCCGCGCCGCGGCGGCCTCGTCCACCGTTTCCTGGGCCTTCTCCACCAGGGTCAGCACGTCGCCCTGCTGGAGGATGCGCCCGGCCAGCCGCTCCGGGTGGAAGGGCTCGAGCGCCTCGAGCCGCTCCCCCACGCCCACGAACTTGATCGGCGCGCCGGTCACCCCGTAGATGGAGAGCGCCGCCCCGCCCCGCGCGTCGCCGTCCATCTTGGTGAGGACCACGCCGGTGATCCCCAGCGCCTCGTGGAACCCCTGCGCGATCCGGACCGCGTCCTGCCCGGTCATCCCGTCGGCCACCAGCAGGATCTCGTGCGGCGCCACGGCGGCCTTGAGCCGGCCCAGCTCCGCCATCATCTCCTGGTCGATCTGCAGCCGGCCCGCGGTGTCCACCAGCACGGTCCGCGCCCGCGCCCGCCCCGCGGCCTCGATGCCGCGCCGGACGATGCCCACCACGTCCTCCACCCCGGGCTCGGCGTGCACCCCGACGCCCACCTGGGCGCCCAGCGTGGTCAGCTGCTCCAGCGCGGCGGGCCGGTAGACGTCGGCCGCGACCAGGAAGGGCGCCTTCTGCTCCTGCCTGAGCCGTCGCGCCAGCTTCCCCGCGGTGGTGGTCTTGCCCGAGCCCTGCAGCCCCACCAGCAGCATCACCGTGGGGGGCACCGAGGCGAACGCGAGCGGCGCCTGCCGCTCGCCCAGCATCGCCACCAGCTCGTCGTGCACGATCTTGACGAGCTGGTGCCCGGGCCGCACCGACTGCAGCACCTGGGCCCCGGTCGCCTTCGCCTGCACCCGCTCCAGGAACCCCCGCGTCAGGTCGAAGCTGACGTCGGCCTCGAGCAGGATCCGGCGGACCTCGCGGAGGCCCTCCCGGACGTCGTCCTCGCTCAGCACCCCCTTGCCCGTGATCCGGCGGAGGGTGGCACCGAGCCGGGACGACAGGTCCTCAAACATAAGCCCTGCAAGCTAGCCGAGTTACGGTACCCCGACAAGTCGGCCCTCCCCCTCCCGGGGGGCTGCGGGCGATACTCCTAGCGATGGACGCGACCACCCTCCTGGCGGCCCTGCTCACCGTGGGCGTGGGGGCCCTCTCGGGGGGGCTCACCAACGCCATCGCCATCTGGATGCTGTTCCACCCCCACGAGCCCCGGCGGCTGCCGCTGTTCCGGCTCCAGGGGGCCATCCCCAAGAACAAGGCCCGGCTGGCCCGGAGCATCGGCCGGACGGTGGGGGAGCGGCTCCTCACCCCCGAGGACCTGGCGGAGCGGCTCAGCGCCCCCCCGGTGCGGGCGGCCTTCGACCAGGCGATGCACGGGATGGTGGACCGGCTCCTGGGCGAGGAGCACGGCCCCCTGCGGGAGGCCCTCCCGGCCGGGGCGCGCCCGGTGCTGGACGGGATCGTGGCCGACCTGGGCCCCCGGATCGCCGACCGGCTGGCGGACTACGCCGCCAGTCCCGCCTTCCACCAGGTGGCGGCCGACTGGCTGACCCGGCTCCGCGCCGACCTGGCCGACCGGCCGGTGGGCGACCTGCTGACCCCCGACCGGAAGAGCGCGCTGGCGGAGCGGGTGGACGACTGGGTGGGGAACCTGGCGGGCGGCGACGAGATCGAGGTCACCCTGCGGCAGTGGGTGGGCCACCAGGTCGCCCAGCTCCAGGACGACCCGCGCCCCCTCGTGGACCGGCTCCCCGAGAGCCTCCTGGCCCCCATCGAGCAGGCGATCAGCGACTACCTGCCCACCGCGATCGATCGGCTGGCGGGCCTGCTGGCCGACCCGGAGACCCGCAACACCGTCTCGTCGGCGCTGCGCACCGCCTTCGACGGCGCGGCCCGGCAGCTCCTCCTGCACGAGCGCATCCTGGCCAAGCTGGTGATCACCGACACCACCTTCGAGCGGCTGCTCGACGGCCTGGAGCGCCAGGGCTTCGAGCGGTTCGCCGCCTCCATCACCGCGCCCGCCGTCCGGGCCCGCCTCGCAGGGGCCGTCCACCAGGCGCTGCTCGGCCTGCTCCGGATGCCGCTCGGGGAACGCCTCGACCGGCTCGACACGGCGAAGCGGGAAGCGATGGTCCGGACCCTGGGCGACTGGGTCGTCAGCGCGGCCCGGAGCCCCTCCACCCGGTCCTCGCTCCGGCGGGTGCTCGAGCGGGGGCTGGACACCGCCGGCGAGCGCACCTGGGGCGAGGCGCTGGCGCTGATCCCGCCCGACCGGGCCGCGGGCGCCGTGGCCGACGCGCTCCGGAGCGAGGCCGGACGGGCCTGGGTGGCCGACGCGGTGGGCCGCGCGGCGGGCGCGCTCCTGGCCCAGCCGATCGGGCGCCCGGCCGACTGGCTGGGGCCCGAGACCACCCGCGCCGTGCGCGCCGGCGTGGCCGACACCGCGTGGGCCTGGGTCCAGACCCAGGTCCCCCAGGTCGTCCAGAAGCTGCAGGTGCCGGAGATGGTGGAGCAGAAGGTGCTGGGGTTCTCGACCCAGCGGATGGAGGAGATCATCCGCGGGGTGACCCAGCGGGAACTCACGATGATCGTGCGGCTCGGCTACCTGCTCGGGGCGATCGTGGGCCTGATCGCGTTCGCGGTGAACCAGGCGCTCCGCTAGGGACCCGCCGCCGGGAGCCGCCCCCACCCGTCCCAGGCCGTCGGCGCCAGCACGACCCGCACCCCGGCCCGCCCCAGCACCTCCACCCGGTCCACCGCCACCCGGTACCCCGGCCGGGCCCTGGCGCCGAACCCCTCGCGCGCCAGCCCGGCGAACCGGTCGGCGAAGGGGGGCTCGTCCCACACCGAGTACCAGACGAGGGCGGGGCCCTCCG
>JBFILX010000074.1:0-9296 GCA_041612035.1 Gemmatimonadales bacterium
CGAGCTCGACCGGCTGATCGCCCCGGCGGCGGAGCACTGGCGGCTGGAGCGGATCGGTCTCCCGGAGCGGCTCATCCTGCGGCTCGGGTGCGCCGAGCTGCAGGATCCGGACGTGCCCCCCCGGACCGCGATCGACGAGGCGCTCTGGCTGGCCCACCGGTTCGTCGGGGCGCCCGCGGTGCCGTTCATCAACGGCGTCCTCGATCGCGTGGCCCGCACCCTGGGGCGCCTGTGAACATCCTGGTCGTCAACTGGCTGGACCTCGAGAACCCGCAGGCGGGCGGGGCGGAGATCCACCTGTTCGAGCTGTTCGGGCGCCTCGCGGCCCGGGGCCACCGGGTCCGCCTGGTCTGCAGCGGCTGGCCGGGATGTGCCCCGCGCACGGTCCTGCAGGACGTCGAGGTCACCCGGGTCTCCGGCCGCCACGGGTTCGCCCTGGCGGGGCGGGGGGCCGTGCGGCGGGCCCTGCGGGCGGAGCCCGCGGACGTGGTGGTGGAGGACGTCAACAAGCTGCCGCTCTTCCTGCCGACCCTGACCCGGGCCCCGTTCGTCGCCGTCGTCCCCCATCTCTTCGGCGAGACGGCGTTCATGGAGGTGGCGTGGCCGCTGGCGGCGATCGTCTGGGCGGCCGAGCGGCCGATCCCCCGCATCTACCGGCGGGCGGGGTTCCACGCCATCAGCGAGAGCACCCGCGACGACCTGGTGGCGCGGGGGGTCCCGGCCGCCCGCGTCCGGGTCATCCATCCCGGGGTGGACACTCGCCGGTTCGCGCCGGTTCCCGGCCTTGACCGCACCCGGCACCCGTCCTTCTTATACGTAGGGCGTCTCAAGCGGTACAAGGGTCTCGACGTCGCCGTGCGCGCGCTCGCCATCGCCCGGCGCCTCCGGCCGGACCTGCAGCTCGTGATCGCCGGCACCGGAGACGCCCGGCCCGGGCTGGAAGCCCTCACCCGGGAGCTGGGCCAGGCCGACGCGGTGCGGTTCCTGGGGTGGGTGAGCGAGGAGGACAAGGTCCGGCTGCTGCGCACCACGTGGGCCAACCTCTTTCCGTCCATCAAGGAGGGGTGGGGGATCACCATCCTGGAGGCCGCGGCGTGCGGCACGCCCTCGCTCGCCTCCAACAGCCCCGGGCTGCGCGACTCGGTCCGCGACGGGGTGACCGGCCACCTGGTGCCCCACGGCGATGCCGAGGCGATGGCGCGCCGGATGCTCGAGCTGGCCGAACATCCGCGGCAGGTCGAGGTCCTGGGCCGCCAGGCCCGCGCGTACGCGGAGCAGCACGGCTGGGCCCGGGCCGCCGACGCGACGGAGGCCCACCTGGCCGAGGTGGTGGCGGAAGACGCGAACCCACCGGCTTTTCCCGAGGAGGTCTGATGAAGGTCACGGTCAGTGCCCGACACTGCACGATCACCGACACCCTTCGCGAGCGCGCGCGCACGGTCATGCAGCGGCTCGACCAGCTGACCCCGTTCGCCCAGGAGGGGCGGGTCGTCTTCGACAACGAGTCCCTGCAGCAGACCGCGGAGCTGCGGCTCCGGCTCTCGGGGGGCAAGGTGATGATCGCCCGGGCCGAGGCCGTCGACCACCGCACCGCCCTGGACCGGGCGGAAGCCAAGCTCCGCCGCCAGCTCGAGCGGCCTGCGGCCAAGCCCACCCGCAAGCGGCGCTCCACGCCCAAGCCATGACCCTGCGGCCGCGGGACCTGCTCGACCTGCCGGGCAACCCGCTCGAACTGGAGCCGCTCACCGGCGACCTGGGGCTCGAGCGCCCCCTGCCCTCGGCCGACCTGGCCAGCCCCGGGCTGGTCCTGGCCGGCTACACCGCCCGGTTCCTCCCCGACCGGATGCACGTCCTGGGCGAAACCGAGATCACGTTCCTGGCCTCGCTGGACGCGGCACGGCGCGGCGAGGTGCTGCGCGCCTTCTTCGGGTTCCCCCTGCCCATCGTCTTCGTGACCAAGGGGCAGGACGTCCCGGACGAGATGCTGGAGCTGGCGGTGCGCAAGGGCATCCCGGTCCTGCGGACCGCGCTGAAGACGGCCGAGTTCTACAAACGCATCAAGCCGGTCGTCGAGGAGGCCTCCGCGCCCCGGACGACCCTGCATGGCTCGCTGGCCGACGTCTACGGCGTCGGCCTGCTGTTCATGGGGCGATCCGGCATCGGGAAGTCGGAATGCGTCCTCGACCTGGTCGAGCGGGGCCACCGGCTGGTGGCCGACGACGTGGTCCAGGTGACCCGGCGGGGCAACACCCTCATCGGGCAGGGCCACGAACTGTCGGCCCACCACATGGAGATCCGGGGCGTGGGGCTGATCGACATCCCGGCCCTGTTCGGGATCCGCGCGGTCCGGCAGCAGAAGCGGGTCGAGGTGGTGGTGCATCTCGAGGACTGGGACAACGCCGGCCAGACCGACCCCGACCGGACCGGCCTGGGGCTCGAGGAGACCGAGATCCTGGGCGTCCGGCTGCCGCGCGTCACCGTGCTCCTCAACCCGGGGAAGAACATCACGGTCGTGTCCGAGGTCGTGGCGATGAACCACCTGCTGCGGATGACCGGGATCGACACCGCGGCGGCCTTCAACGAGAGGCTGATCCGGCGGATGAAGGACCAGCGGGGGCTGCGGGAGTACCTCCAGGAAGACTTCGAGTGAGCGAGGAGCTGCGGGGCGTGGTGCTCGGGCATGGCGGCCTGGCCCGCGCGCTGGTCGAGGCCGCCGAGCGCATCTCCGGGGTGACCGGCGCGCTGGTGCCCGTCACCAACGACGAATGCGACCGGTCCCGCCTCGTCGGGCGGCTGGAAGCCGCCCTGGACGACCGTCCCGCCCTGGTCTTCACCGACCTCCCCAGCGGCTCCTGCTTCGTGGCCGCGATGAGCGCGCTGGGGGCCCGGGACGGGGTGCGGGTGGTCACCGGGGTGAACCTCACGATGCTGCTGGACTTCGTGTTCCACCGCACCCTCCCCCTGGACGAGGCGGCGGCGCGGGCGGAGCAGGTGGGCGCCAGGGCCATCGCGAGCCGGTAGTGACCATCACGCTCTGCCGGGTGGACGACCGCCTGATCCACGGCCAGGTCGTGATCGGCTGGGGGGCCCCGATGGGAGTGGACCTGATCGTGGTGGTGGACGACGCCGTCCAGGCCAACGCCTGGGAGCAGGAGATCTACCGGATGGCCGTACCCGAGGGGACCGAGGTCGCGTTCGTCACCGAGGCGGAGGCCGTCGGCCGGCTGGACCGGTGGGCCGGGGGCCCGGAGCGGGTGTTCGTCCTCACCGGCGACGTGGCGACCATGTGCGCCCTGGTCCGGGACAGTGACGGGCGCATCGGCCGGGTGAACCTGGGGGGAGTGCACGACCAGGTCGGCCGGCGGGAGCGGCTGCGCTACCTGTATCTCTCCGACGGGGAGGTCGACGAGCTGCGTCGCCTGGAAGCGGGCGGCGCCCGGGTGTATGCCCAGGACGTGCCCACCGCGCCCGCCGTGGGGCTCGACGACCTGGCATGATCGGCGACCCGACCACCCTGCTGCTCCTGCTGGCGTGGGGCATCGGCGTGGGGGTGGACCTGGTGAGCTTTCCCCAGGGACTGCTCAGCCGGCCGATCGTCGCCGCCGGCGTCACCGGGGCGATCCTGGGTGACCCGCAGGCCGGGCTGCGGGTCGGGCTGGTCCTGGAGCTTTTCGCGCTCGACGTGCTGCCGGTCGGGGCCTCCCGGTACCCCGACTTCGGCCCCGCCAGCGTGGCGGCGGTCGTGCTCGCGGCGGGCGCCCGGTGGCAGGATGCCGTGGGACCCGCGGTCCTGCTCGGCCTGGGGCTGGCGGTGGCCGGCGGCCGCACCATGGAATCGCTCCGGCGGGTGAACGGGCGACACACCCGCCGTCTGGCGCCCCGTCTGGCCGAGGGGGACCCGGGCGCGGTCGCCCGGCTCGTGTGGGCCGGGCTGCTGGGCGACGCCGCGCGGAGTGCCCTCCTCACCGGGGCGGGGCTCGCGGTCGCGCTCTGGCTGCGGCAGGTGCTGGTCCTGCCGCACGGCCTGGCGCCCCTGCTCACCACGGTGGTCGTGGCGGGCGGCCTGGTGGCGGCGGCGACCGGGACCTTCGGCCGCGCCGGACGCCGCCGCGGCCTGCTCGCCGCGGCGCTCGGCCTGGCGGCCGGGGGGATGCTCGCATGGCTCGGCTGACCGCGCGCCGCCGGGTGCTGCTGCGGCTGCTGTTCGTGCAGGCCGCCTGGAGCTATGAGCGGATGCAGGGCGTCGGCCTGGGGTGGGCGAGCGAGCCGGCACTCCGCGGGCTGTTCGGGACGGCGGCCCGGTACCACGAAGCGCTGGCGCGGGCGACGGGGTTCTTCAACGCCCATCCCTACTTCGCGGCCCTCGCCGTGGGAGCCGAGTTGCGGGCCGAGGCGGACGGGGTGGCGGGGCCCCAGATCGAGCGGCTGCGCACCGCGCTGTGCGGTTCGCTGGGCGGGCTGGGCGACCGGCTGTTCTGGTCGGGGGTGGTGCCGGCCCTGGTCGCCGCCACCCTCATCGGGGTGGTCCTGGGCCTGGGACTCTGGGCGCTGGCCGGGGCCCTGATCCTGTACAACGTCGGGCGGCTCGCGCTGTCGCGCCGCCTGCTCGATCTTGGATGGGCGCACGGGCTGGGCGTCGGGGGGGCCGTGACCGCCACCGGGCTGCCCCGCGCGGGGAGCCTGGCGGTGGCCGTGGCGGGGGTGCTCGGGTTCGCCCTCCTGCCGGTGGCCGGCGCCTGGCTCCTCGAGGGAGCCGCGCGGGCGGACCTGGGCCGGACCGCGGCGTTCGGCGTGGGGCTCCTCCTGGCCCGCGGCCTCCTCGGCCCCCGGGCCTCGGCCCTGAAGCTCACGGTGCTCCTGGCGACGGCCGTCATCCTCTGGCAGGCGGTGACCGCGTGACCGAACGGCGGGTCGAAGTGCCCAACAGCCTGGGCGTGCACGCCCGCCCCGCGGCGCAGTTCGTCCGCCTGGCGACGTCCTTCGCCTCCGAGGTCACGGTGAGCAAGGACTCCCTCAGCGTGAACGGGAAGAGCATCATGGGAGTGATGATGCTGGCGGCCGAGTGCGGCAGCATGCTCACCATCCGGGCGACCGGGGCGGACGAGGCCCAGGCGGTCGAGGCCCTCGCCCAGCTGGTGGCCAGCGGGTTCGACGAGGCATGAGCGGCTCCCGCGTGCTGCAGGGGATCGGGGTCTCGCCCGGGGTCGCCTACGCCCCGGCGATGGTGGTGGACTGGCGCTTCCCCGACGTTCCCGACCGCGCCATCACGGCCGGCGAGATCGAGTCGGAGATCGTCCGGCTCCGGCAGGCGGTGGAGGACGTGGCGGAGCGGCTGGAGGAGCTGCAGCGCCAGGTGGCCCACCGCGCCGGCCTCGAGGAGTCGAAGATCTTCGAGGCCCAGGTGTTCATGGTGCGGGACCCCGAGTTCCTGGGTGCGGTGGAGCACCTGATCCGGACCAACCTGCTCAGCGCCGAGACCGCCTACGAGTTCAAGGCCCTGGAGACCCGGGTGGCGTGGACCGGGTCCCCTAGCGCCCGGCTCCGGGAGCGGCTGACCGACCTGACCGCCGTGCAGATCCGGATGCTCCATGCCCTCACCGGGTCGGGCACCGTGGACCTCCCGGTCAGCGAGCCCGACGGGCAGGTGGTCATCGTGGCCCACGAGATCTCCCCCGGGCTCACGGTCCAGTTCGACCGGCAGGTGCTGGCCGGTCTGGTGAGCGAGGAGGGGACCCGGACCTCGCACGCCGCGATCCTCGCCCACTCCCTCGGAATCCCGGCGATCATGGGGGTCGCGGGGGCGATCGACCGGATCCAGCCCGGCTCGGTGCTGCTGGTGGACGGCCAGAGCGGCATCCTCATGGTCGATCCCTCGCCGGCGGAGCTCCGGGCGGTCAGTACCCAGGTGCGCCGCCGGCGGAAGCTGGAGCTGGAGCTGGCGGCCGTCGCCGAGCTGCCGTGCGAGACCCCGGACGGCCAGCGGCTCGAGCTGCTCGCCAACCTCGACCTCCCGGAGGAGATCGACATGGCGGTGCGGCATACCGCCGAGGGGGTGGGCCTCCTGCGGACCGAGTTCTTCGTGACCGGCCGCACCCACCTCCCGTCGGAGGACGAGCAGACGGCCTACTTCCGCCGGGTGGCCACCGCCTTCCCGAACGGCACGGTCACGATCCGCACGTTCGACCTCGGCGGGGACAAGTTCCCAGCCGCCTTCGAGATGCCCGAGGAGGCGAACCCCTTCCTGGGCTACCGCTCCATCCGGGTGTGCCTCGACCATCCCCATCTCTTCCAGCCCCAGCTCCGGGCGGTCCTCCGCGCCGCGGTGGGGGGGAACGTGCGGGTCATGCTCCCGCTGGTGACCGGGGTGGAGGAGATGACCATCACCCGGGAACTGCTCCAGGCCGAGGCGGCGGCGCTCGCCGAGGCCGGGGTGGCGGCGGCGGAGTCGGTGCCCCTGGGGGCCATGGTGGAGACCCCGGCGGCGGTGCTCCTGGCCGACCGGCTGGCCCGGGTCTGCGACTTCTTCAGCGTCGGCACCAACGACCTCACCCAGTACACCCTGGCGGTGGACCGGGGCAACGCGCGCCTCGCCTCCCGGTTCACCCCCCACCATCCCGCAGTGCTGCGCCAGCTGCGCGCGGTCCTCACCGCCGCCCGCAACCAGGGGATCCCCTGCGGCGTGTGCGGCGAGATGGCGTCCGACCCGCTCGCGGCGGTGCTGCTCGTGGGGCTCGGCTTCCGCAGCCTGAGCATCGCCTCGCCCACGCTGCTCCTGATCCGCTGGCTGCTCCGGAACGTGCCCCTCGCGGTGGCCACCTCCGCGGCCGAGGCGGCGCTCGACGCGGACACCGCCGAGGACGTGTCGGGGATCCTGCGGGAGCACGTCCGGCACCACGTCGATCTGCGCCTGCTCGACCCCCATCTCCCGTTGCCCAAGGCCGGGCTGACGGCTTAGGTTGCGGCCTCTTGGCCGTGTCCGGTCCCGGGCCCGGTCCGCCACCCGTTCCGGAGCCCCATGGCCGCCCCCAAGCCGCACACCTTCACCTCCGAATCGGTCACCGAAGGCCACCCCGACAAGGTGGCCGACCAGATCTCGGACGCGGTGCTCGACGCCATCCTGACCGAAGACCCGGAGGCGCGGGTCGCCTGCGAGACCCTCGTCACCACCGGGATGGCGGTGGTCGCGGGCGAGATCACGACCAGCACCTACGTCCACATCCCGGACATCGTCCGCCAGACCGTCCGGCAGATCGGCTACACCGACGCCACCTTCGGCTTCGATGCGGCCACCTGCGCCGTGCTGACGTCGATCAACCGGCAGTCGCCGGATATCGCGATGGGGGTGGACCGCGACGGGGCGGGGGACCAGGGGATGATGTTCGGCTACGCCACGGCGGAGACGCCCGAGCGGATGCCGGTGCCGATCATGCTGGCCCACCGGACGGCCCAGCGGTTGGCGGCCGTCCGCAAGGGGCTGGGCGGCGAGGCCCCGGTCAGCTGGCTCCGCCCCGACGGCAAGACCCAGGTGTCGGTGGTCTACGAAGGCGATCGCCCGGTGAAGGTTTCCACCGTGGTGCTCTCGACCCAGCACGCCGAGAAGGTGAACGGCCGGACGCTGTCGCAGAAGACGATCCATGGAACGATGGTGGAGCGGGTCATCCGGCCGGTCCTGGAGGAAGCGGGGATCGATCATGCCCGCGCCAAGTTCCTCATCAACCCCACCGGCCGGTTCGTGATCGGGGGGCCCCACGGCGACGCCGGGCTCACCGGCCGCAAGATCATCGTGGACACCTACGGCGGGATGGCCCGCCACGGCGGCGGCGCCTTCAGCGGGAAGGACCCCTCCAAGGTGGACCGCTCGGCGGCCTATGCGGCCCGCTGGGTGGCCCGCAACCTCGTGGACGCCGGGCTGGCGCGGCGCTGCGAAGTGCAGGTGGCGTACGCCATCGGGGTGGCGGCCCCGGTCTCGGTGCTGGTGAACAGCTTCGGCACCGGGACGTTGCCGGATGACCGGCTCGAGGCCATCGTCCGGAAAACGTTCGACCTGACGCCCAGGGGGATCATCGCCGCCCTCAACCTGCGGTCCCCCCTGTACGGTCCCACCGCGGCCTACGGCCACTTCGGGCGCCGGTCGAGCAGCATCAAGGTGAGGAACCAGCGGGTCGTGCTGTTCCCGTGGGAGCGTTCGGACCGGGTGGCGGACCTCCGATCGGCCGCCCGCTGATCGCGCCGACCCGGGGAAGGAGCCTGCCGTGATCCGTGTGAGCGTGGCCCACCTCGGCGTGGACCGGTCCACCAACACGCCGGTCGTCGTGCTCCGCGAGGTGGGTGGCGAACGGGCCCTCCCGATCTGGATCGGGACCAGCGAGGCCAGCGCCATCGCCATGGAACTGCAGGGCGTGAAGCCCCTGCGGCCCATGACCCACGACCTGCTCAAGCACCTGGTCACCGGGCTGGGCGGGGAGCTGCAGCGGGTGAACATCACCGCGCTGCAGGACGACACCTACTTCGCCGAGCTGCAGATCGTCCGCGAGGGCCAGGTCTTCCAGGTGGATGCCCGGCCGTCCGACTCGATCGCGCTGGCCCTGCGCTGCAGCGCTCCGATCTTCACCAGCGACGACCTCCTCGACCGCGCCGCCAGCGCCAGCCGCTCCCGGGCGCCCGACGCCCCGGGCGACGACCCCGACGCCCTCCGGCGCTACCTGGAGAAGCTCGATCCGCAGGATTTCGGCCGCTTCCAGCCGTAGCCTGGCACTCGCGGCCTGCTGCGCCGTGGCGGGGCCCGGGGCGCTCACCGCCCAGGCCCGGTCGGAGGCGGCCGGGACGGTCGTCCGTGCGGTCGATGGCGACACGGTGGGCGTGCCCGGCGTCCTGGTGGTCCTGCACCGCGTCGGGCCCGCCGCCCAGGGACCGGTGGACTCCGTGCGGACCGGCCCCCTGGGCCGGTTCGCCTTCCGGTTCGTCCCCGACACGGCCGCCGCCTACATCGTCAGCACGACCTACCGAGGCCTCGCCTACTTCTCCGATCCGCTCGGCGCGGCCGGCACGGAGGGACGCCGACTGCTGATCCTCGTCTCCGATACCTCGAGCACGGCCCCCGTGGTGCTCGAGGCCCGTTACCTCCTGGTGGGCGGCCCCGAGGCCGAGTCCGGCCGGAGCATCCTCGACGTGTTCGTGCTGCGGAACCCCGGTCCCCTGACCCGCGTGGCCGGAGGCCCGGACGACGCCACCTGGTCGGTCGCACTCCCCGCCGGCGCGGAGACCACGGTGGAGGAGGGCACCGAAGTCTCGCGCGA
>JBFILX010000075.1:0-9269 GCA_041612035.1 Gemmatimonadales bacterium
AAGAGGTCGGCGGCGTCGCGGTCGTACCGCTCCGACCAGAGCAGCCGGTCGTCGGCGGTGCGGGACAGCTGGGTCGTCACCCGCAGCCGGGTCCCCTGCTGCCGCACGGTGCCCTCCAGCAGGGTGTCCACGCCCAGCAGCCGGCCGATGGCCCGGGCATCGCGGCGGGCTCCCTTGAGGGCGAAGCAGGAGGTCCGCGAGGCGACCCGGAGCTGGTGCACCTGGGCCAGGGTGGTGATGAGCTCGTCGGTGATCCCGTCGCTCACGTACTCGGTCCCCGGGTCGGGGCTGGCGTTCACGAAGGGAAGCACGGCGATGCTCCCGATCTCCGAGGCCGGGCGGGTGACCAGGTCCGGCGTCAGCCCGGCGAGCGGGGAGCCCAGGGCATCGGCGAAGTCGGCGGCGCCGGGGTACCGCTCGGCGGGGTCCTTGGCCAGGGCGCGCAGGATCGCCTGCTCCACGGCGGGCGGCAGGTCGGGCCGGCGGGCCCGGATGGGCGGGGGCGTCGCGGTGACGTGCTTGGCGATGACCGCCCGGGCCTGCCCGCAGAACGGCGGCTCCCCGGTCAGCACCTCGTGCAGCACGCAGGCCAGGGCGTACTGGTCGGCCCGGCCGTCGACGTACTCCTCGCCCGCCGCCTGTTCGGGGCTCATGTAGGCCGGGGTGCCGAGGGCGATGCCGGGGCCCGTGTCCTTGCGCCCCCCCGCGTCGGCACCGGCCGCTTCGGCCACCAGCCGGGCGATCCCGAAGTCGGTCACCAGCGCCGCGCCCTCGTGCAGGAAGATGTTCTCGGGCTTGATGTCGCGGTGCACCACCCCCATCCGGTGGGCGTAGTCGAGCGCCGCCGCCACCTCGCGGCCCAGCCGCACCACCCGGTCGAGCGGCAGGGGCCGCCCCCGCTGGAGCCGGTGCCGGAGCGACTCGCCGGTGAGGTACGGCATGACGAAGTAGAGCAGCCCCGGCGGGCCCGGCACCTCGCCGGAGTCGTGGAGCGGGACGATGTGGGGATGGACCAGGCCCGCCAGCACCCGGATCTCCCGCAGGAAGCGGGAGGCGAGCGCGGCGCTCAGCACGCCGGGGTGGAGCACCTTCAGGGCCACCGGGCGGTGATGGCGGAGGTCCATGGCGCGGAAGACCACGGCCATCCCGCCCTGGCCGATCTCCTCCTCCACGGCGTAGCTGCCGGCCAGGCCGGCGGCGAGGATGGGACGCAGGTCGGTCACGAGGGAGAAACTAGCCCGGGGGCCGCGCCGGGCCAGACCGCCCGGGATCAGGCCCCGGGGCGAAGCCGCGCGATCTCCTCCAGCACCTCGACGTCGGCCGCATCCTGCAGCCGCCCGGTCCGCTTGGAGGCGATCAGGTGCGGCAGCGAGGCGGCGGGGATCGCGATCCCCTCCACCTCGAAGACCTGGGCGGCGGGCCAGGCCTCGCGGTAGGTCACGGTCCAGGCCACGGTCAGGATGTCCACCCGGGGCCGGTCCCCCACCACCGTGACCGGCTTGGCGGCGATCTCGTCGGCCGCCCACTCCCGGGCGAACTCGAGTCCCGCCTTGCGCAGCGCGCGCAGCACCCGCACCGCGTTCTCCGGCGTCGGGTCGATCAGGATGTCGATGTCGCGGGTGGCCCGGGCGCTCCCCCAGAGCTGCAGGGCGCGGGCCCCGACCAGCAGGTACCGCACGCCGTGCTGGTTGAGCAAGGCGCAGACCATCGCCAGGTCAGTGCGATGCTCGGTCATCCGCCCGCCGCCTCGCGGTCCTTCCAGCGCAGGTAGTCCTCATACCGGTCGAACGAGCGGAACACGGTGCCGGCGGGGGGCGTGACGAGCGCGCTCACCCGGGCGGTCGCCTCCGCCGCGCGGACCCGCGCCTCGGGGGTGAGCGCCAGATCGGCGCGGAGCTGCAGCAGGCGCTGCTCGCCCAGCGGCGAATCCACCCCGCGCTCCCCCGAGCCCGTCCCCGCGTACCGCCGGAGCGCCTCCGCCACGACCCAGCTCCGGGAGCGCCGGAGCCGCGCCGCGGCCTGGTCGGCGGCGGTGAGCACCTCGGGCGGGATCGTGACCGAAATCCGTGCTGATCTTGGCATCGTACCGGATAATATCGGGTAATACTCCCCGCAGGGCAATTCCGGGGTTTCCCCTTGTCCGGACAGGCCAAATCCCGAGTCGTGCCGTGCTTGTTCGGCTTTCGGACCGGCGGTACCGTCTCCCCCGCACGCCCAGCAGGAACACCACGCCAGGGAGGCCGTCCATGCATCGTTCGTTCGTGGTATCCGTCGCACTGGGGCTCGCGTTGGCGAGCGCCCCGACGCTCCTCGCCCAGAAGGCGAGCATCTCACCTCAACTGGGCATCTACATCCCGACACAGCACCTCGTCGAGATGGCGGGCGGCGACATGGGCGAGCTCGAGGTGGGGCCCTCGTTCGGCGCGCGGCTCGGCGTCTGGTTCGGAGACCGCTTCGGGATCGAGGCCACCGGCAACTACGTCCCTACCACGTTCGCCTTCTCCGAGGCGGCGGAGTCGCCGACCCAGCGGAACGCCAAGCTCGTCACCGGCGCGGGCCAGATGGTGCTCTTCCTGCTGCCCAGGACGTCCATCCTCACGGTCTACCTGAACGGTGGCCTGGGGCTGGTCCGGCGAAGCGGGGACGCGTTCACCAACAGCCCGTCGCGCAGTGACCTGTCGGGGGTGTTCGGCGGCGGGGTCGGCGTGCGGCTCGGGGGGATGCAGCTCACCGGCGGCGCCGACCTGTACGCCTACAACGCCGACAACCAGGGCACCGGTGGCCGGTCGTCGCTCGGGCAGCGCGACATCCAGCTGCGGCTGGGACTCGGCTTCCCGATGGGCGGCGCGACGGACGGTGGCCAGCCCTAGGGCTGGCGCACCGCGAAAGTGAGCGACGCCCAGCGCGACTCGTAGTCCGCGTCGGGGTCGTCGTCGAGCCGGGTCATGTGGATGAACTTGACGTAGAAGGTGCCCGGGCCCGTGATCCGGATCGCGCCCGCGCCCTGGGCGTCGGTCCGCACCGCCCGCATCGCGATCCGGCCGCCGCGCGGGGTGCGGCCCCCGTACTGCACGTACTGGTTGGCCACCGGCTGGCCCTGCACCAGGGTGCGGAACCGGAAGGTGGCCCCCGGCCGGAGCCCGTAGGGGTTGCCGAGGGGGATGATCTCGGCCGGGTAGCCGAGCTCGGTGGCGTAGTGGTCGCTCCGGGCCTCGCCCACCTGCACCACCGCCTTCACGTGCTTGTGATACCGCTCCCGCACGTCCCGCCCCAGTTCCCCGGCGCGGCGCCGTGCGGCGAGCACGTCGGGGATCCCGTCACTCGCCAGGTAGTCGTTGAACTCCCGGCCCGTCAGCGGGATGATGTTGGGACGGGTGGAGACCCCCATGACCCAGGTGCCCGCACTCCCCGTGGTGATGGCCACGAAGCTGGTGTCCCCCTCGGCCCGCCACCGGGCGGTGTCGATCCGCTCCCGGCCGGCGGGCCCCACCACGCTGATGTCCAGCACGCGGGCCCGCGCGATGGCGTTCTCGCTCTTCGAGAAGGTGCCGTTCAGCAGCGCCAGCTCGAGCGGCGCCCCCTCCGGGACGAAGAACCGCTCGGGCTTGAGGAACATGTCGTGCGCCGCGGCCAGCGCGGCGGTGGCCAGCGCGAGACCGGCCGCGAGCGCCAGGGCGCGGAGGGAGCGCCGGGTCATGGGGTGATCTCCGGTCCGCCCGTCACATGGTGGGCGGGGACACGGTGTAGCCCAGCTGCTGCAGCCAGCCCATCGTGTCGAAGTAGACGTCCTCCATCACCGCCATGCCGTTCTCGTACTGCAGACGGGTGAGGCCGGAGATGGTGATCGCCTTGCCGGTGGGCGGGGTCTCGCCCGGCCCGGTGTTGGTGCCGGTCACGGTCCAGCGGGCGAAGGCGTTGTTCTCGGTATACCAGACATCGTCGAAGACGATCCGGAAGTCGGGATAGGCCGTGCGGAACTGGGTGATGACCGCCTTGAGCCCGTCCAGCCCCTGGCTCGGGACCGCGGCCCCAGGCGCACGGCGCATGACGTCGGCGCTGAAGTGGGCGTCCAGGCCGTCCATGTTGCCGGCGTTCCACGCCTCCCGGATCGCGTCCACGGCGGGGCGGAGCGCGGCCTCGTGGTTCGGCGCGGCCGGCTGGCAGGCGCCGGCCAGGAGGACCAGGCCGGCGGTCATCAATCCGGTGGGAATGAGTTGGCGAACAGTCCGCATCATGGAATCCTTTCGTATCAGAACGCCTCCGCGAGGCGGGCCGCAGGAGGAGCGGCCGAACGGAGAGTACACCCCGATCAGCCGCCCCGCCAACCCGCCCCTCACGCGTGCCGAGGGCCGGTCCCACGTTACTCGGTGTCTTCCGCCTCCGTCTCCGCCAGCTCGCGGCATTTCGATTCGGCCCACCGGGCGGCGCGCGCCGCCCACCAGAGGCCCAGCTCGGGGTAGTGGTACGACTCCATCCGGATGAACTCCTCGAGGTCGTTCGGGTGGACCCCCGCCTCGAGGTTCAGCTCCAGGATGTCGCCGGGGAAGGGGTCCCCGCTCGCCCAGGGATCATCGGCGACGTGCACCGATTCGATCAGCTCGATCAGCTGGCCCAGGGTGAGGGGACGGGCCGAGGAGCGGCGTCGGCTGACGTACCCCGTCCCGTACTCGTCCACCACCCGGTACCGCAGCCGGCCGGCGCGGCGCCGCACCCGCACCGCGATCACGTCCATGGTGACCGAGTCCATGACCAGGCGGGCGATCTCGACCTCGCCCGGCAGGTAGTCGGGCAGGTATTCGCCGCCCATCCAGCGGGGGTGGAGCCGGGTCAGCTCGGTGCGGAGTTCCGGATCGATGGCGTCCGGGAGGTACTGCTCCTCCAGTTCGCCCAGTTCGTCCGGGGCGAGGCCGGTCAGGAAGTCCCTGACCATGCCGCGCCGCACCTGGCCCTTCATGTTGCCGAGCACGGCCGCGAGCGGGTCGGTGTGGTCCCAGTAGGAGGCGGGACGGAAGGCGAGATTGACGATGGGGCCGAGCATGGGTGGTCCTTTCGACGAGGTGCCCGCATCGTCGCGCATGGGTCCGGACCCGGTTGGGTCCAGCCGGCTGGGCCACCGTGGGACACGGTTGGCGGACGGGTCGCGGAGCCGGTGCTCTCGCCGTCACTCTCCATGCCGGGCGGCCGATGCGGAGGCCGCCCGAATGCCTGAAATCTAGCGTCCGGGGGTGACGCCCGGGAGGGGGCCGCGGGGCGGTCGGGGAGGGCTCAGTGGCCGGTGTGGGCCGCGCCGGGACGCTTCCGGAAGGGCACCGGGGGCCGCTCCAGCGCGGCGGGCTCCTCGCCCTGCACGATGCGCCAGGCCCGGTTCATTTCCAGCCCCGGGTAACTGGTGACGCTCCGGTCCCGGTCGGGCCAGGTGACCCGGACCTCCTGCAGCCGGGCGGCCGCGCCCAGCCCCACGTGCAGCTGGAGGCTCCCCGCCCCGAACGACCCGCCGGTGCCCACGGTCCGGTGGATGGTGCGGGTCCGGCCCCGGGCGTCCGCCACGGTGAGCGCCACCCGGGCCCCGATGGCGGAGCGGTTGGCGGCGCGGCCCTCGAGTTCCAGGGTCACCCAGCCGGTGCCGGGCCAGCCCGGGTTCTCGAAGAGCACGTTGGCGAACCGGTCGCCCTCGTACGCCCCGCCCATCACCATGTAGACGTCCTGGTCGCCGTCCCGGTCGAAGTCCTCGAACGCGGAACCGTGGCCCTTCTGGATATGGCCGAACCCGCCCGGCAGGGTCACCTCCTCGAACCGGCGGCCCTCCACGTTCCGGAACATCCGGTTGGGGACGATGCTGTTGAGGTCGGGGTTCCCGGTGCCGATGTACAGGTCCAGCCAGCCGTCGTTGTCGAGGTCGCCGAAGTTGGTTCCCATGGCGTAGAGCACCTTGTCGAGCCCCGTGCGGCGGGTGACGTCAGCGAAGGTGCCGTCCCGGTTGTTGCGGTAGAGCCGGGAGTGCTCCACCGGGATGGGCGTCCCGTTGTGGGTGATGACGACCGGCAGCCCCAGGTACTCGCGGGCCGCCGCCTCGGGGATCCGGGTACCGTGCCGCAGGTCGTAGCTCAGCACCAGCAGGTCCTCCCAGCCGTCCTGGTCGTAGTCGAAGAACCAGGTGGGGAAGGAGTAGACGGGGCCCCGCACCCCCGCGGCGGCCGAGCGCTCCTCGAAGCGGGGCACGCCGTCGGGCCCGCTCCCCAGGTGGAGGTAGAGCAGGTTGGGCGCGCCCAGCACCGACAGGAAGAGGTCGGGAAGGCCGTCGTTGTTCACGTCGCCCCAGACCACCCCCTTCACGAACTCGTTCACCTCGAGCCCCGCCGCGCGGGCGACCTCGCGGAAGGTGCCGTCACCCTGGTTGAGGAAGAGCTCGGAGTACCGGGCGCCGCCTCCCTGGCGGATCATCGACTCGTTGCCCACGAAGAGGTCGAGGTCGCCGTCCAGGTCGACGTCGGCCCAGGCGGCGCTGTGGGTGGGCCGGAAGGAGCCCAGCCCCGCGGCGAAGGTCACGTCCTCGAAGGTGCCGTCGCCCCGGTTGCGGAGGAGCGAGTTGGGGTAGCCCCCCGCGTCGCCCAGCCAGGCGCCCCGCAGGATCAGCACGTCGTCGAAGCCGTCGTTGTCGTAGTCGGCGTGCACGGTGTTGAGCCCGCCGGTGATCCCACGGAGCCCCGCGGCCTCGGTGCGGTCCTCGTAGCCCCCCTGGCCGTCGGCCAGGAAGAACCGCACCGCATCGCCGGGCCCCCAGGAGGTCATGAACAGGTCGAGGTGACCGTCCCGGTCGAAGTCGCTCACGCTGAGCCCGCCCGCGAGCCCGTCCACCGCGAGCCCCAGCTCGCCCGCGATGTTGCTGAACCGGGGGAACCGCACGCCCGGCGTGTCCGCGAGCCCCGGGATCAGGAACTCGCGACCGACCCGGTCCGGGTACTCGCCCAGGGCCATGCGGGCGATGTTGAGCAGGTAGCGGGAGCCGTAGTCGTCGGGGAACTGCCGGAGGAGCTGTTCGTAGATGGCGATGGCGTTGCGGGCACCCTCTTCGCGCTGGTGCACGGCGTCCTTCGCGAACGGCAGGATGCAGACGTTGGCGCCCGGGGTGTCGATGCAGTTCTCCTGTTCCGCCAGGCGGAGCCACGCCATGCCGAGCAGGTCGAAGAGGGGTTTGCTCGGGGGGGTCACCTGGTCGCGGGAGACGCCGGCCATCCGCATCAGGCCTTCGACTTCCGCGATCGCCTCCCGGTTCTGGCCCGCGAGCAGGCGCTCCTGGGCCAGCAGGTAGCGCACCTGCATCGCGTCGACCCCGCCCAGCGAGGCGGCCACGATCTGCAGGGTGTCCGCGCGGCGGCGGTTGAGGAACGGGTTCCGGTCGGGCTGGGCCAGGGCCCGGGCGTGGATCGCGGCCAGCGTGTCGGCCATCTGCCGGGTGCCCGAGACCGCGGTCTCTGCGGGGGGAACGCAGGCCGGGGCCCCGGCCGCGGCGAGCGCGAGCAGGAGCCCCTGCAGGATGGCGTGCGGATGGCGCGGGCGGGGCATCGGATCTCCGGGTACCTGCGGAAGATACCCGGAGGCTCCGATTCGCCGGGGACCGGTTACGGCATCGGCGGGTAGCTGAGGTCCGCCGTGTAGTCCACCGACGTGGACTCCCACCGGGTCACCGTGGGCAGCACCTTGGCGATCGCCGCCTGCCAGGCCGCCTGCACGTCGGCCTTGCCTGCCATCAGCCGCCCGACCGAGTTCTTGCCGTAGAAGTTCTCGCGACTGTCGATGAAGGTCACCAACCGGGTCCGGGTCTCGCCCAGGCGCACCCGGTACAGCTGCACCGAGTACGGATACCCCATCTTCGTCCGCACCTCGTTGAACTCACGGATCGCCTCGTTGAAGGCCTGGCCCTGGCCAGGGGCGATCCACGCGTCCAGGATTTCCGCCGCACCGGGCTCGTACTGGGTGGCGGGGGTGTACGAGAGGTTGGGGGCGTGGACCGTCAGCTCCTGGCTCACCAGACGGACCGTGGCGCCCTCGAAGGCCGCGGCGATCTCGTCGGCCAGCTTGGCGTTGGCCTCCCGGATCCGTGCCATCGTGGGCCGGCCCGCGATGACGGCATCGCGTTCGCGGGGGATGACGATGATGACCCGGTTGCCTTCGGTGTAGGTCCACCAGCCGAACTCCGCCGGCGGAAGCCCGACGGTCTTGGCCGCGGCGGCCTGGGCCCGGAGCCCGCCCAGCCATTTCGTCATGGTGGCCGGCGCGAGTTCGAGCGTGGTCACCTGGAAGATGGGGGGCGGCGGGGCATCCTGGGCCACCGCGGCGGTGGCGAACAGGACGGTGCCGGCGAGCGCCGCCAGGGAGGAACGGAAGTGCATGGGGAACTCCTGAAAGGGGGGATGAGCCCCTTGTTATATCAGTCTGCCGGAGGGCCGACAAGAGCCGACCTGCGACTCGGCTTCCCCGGTCGACCGCCTCGCGAGCCGCCGCCAGCAACGCGGCCGCGGGGCCGTGCCGTAGCTCACGCACCCTGTTCCGGCGGCCCGGTGCCCTCGGCGCGAGGGGCCCACTGGGGGTCGGCCCGCTGGGTCAGCATCCGCTCGGCGAAGTCGAGCCGCTCCTGGGCCTCCGCCAGCTGCTGGTGCAGCCCGTCCACCTCCGACTCCAGCTCTTCCCGCCATTCGCCGCTGGTGAGCCCCGCCGGGAGGGCGGTCCGCTGCCGGTAGAGCCGCTGGGCCCAGAGCCCGAAGGCCACCGCGAGCACGGCATGGATGGTGGCGTGCACCGGCTCCGCGGGCGCCGCGGCGAAGGGCACGGCGGCCAGGTTGAGCACGCTGAGCGCGGTCGAGATGGGGAACCAGATCTTCGGCTTGAAGGTCATGTCATCCCCTCTGTCGAGGTTCGCCGACCCGTTCAGGACGGCGGGCCCCGCTCCCGGGTTTCAGACGGCACCCTCCGGGGGTCAGGCCTCCGCGGTGGTGGGGTCGATGAGGCCCTTGATGGTGTAGACATGGTTGGCCGGGAAGCCGCCGCGCCGGGCGTGCTCCCGGATCAGTTCCTCGTCGGCCGCGCGGTAGACGCAGTAGATCTTGTTCTCGGTCACGTAGCTCTGGACCCACTGGATCTGGGGGCCCATCTCGGCCAGCACGGCGCAGGACCGCTGGGAGATGTTGCGCAGCTCTTCCGCACTCAGCTTGCTCGCGCCAGGAATCAGTCGTTCGATCAGGTACTGCGGCATAGGGCAGTGGCTCCGTGTA
>JBFILX010000076.1:0-9227 GCA_041612035.1 Gemmatimonadales bacterium
CCGAAGAGCCCGCCCCGGCCCACCAGGAGGCCCAGCTCGCGCGTGGCCTCCAGCACCGCGGCGGTGGCCTCCCGGGCCGGCGCCCGGGTGGCGCGGTCCTCGACCAGCTCCAAGCCCAGCATCAGGCCCAGGCCCCGAACGTCACCGACGAGGGCGTGCCGGGACTGCAGCCGGTCGAGCCCCGCCCGCAACCGGGCCCCCATGGCCCGCGCGTTGGCCTGCAGGTCCTCCTCCGCCAGCACCTCGAGCACCGCGAGTCCCGCGGCCATCGAGATCGGGTTCCCGCCGAAGGTGTTGAGGTGGAGCCGGCCGGCCAGGGCCTGCGCGATTTCCGCCCGGGTGGTCACCGCGGCGAGCGGGATGCCGTTGCCGAAGCTCTTGGCCATGGTGACGATGTCCGGCACCACGTCCCAGTTCTGGAACCCCCAGAAGTGCTCGCCGGTGCGGCCGAATCCGGTCTGGACCTCGTCGGCGATGCAGAGCCCGCCGTGCTCCCGGATCACGGCGTAGGCCTCCCGCAGGTAGTTCGGCGCCCCCAGCGTCACGCCCCCGACCCCGTTGATCGGCTCCGCCAGGAACCCGGCCACCCGGCCGGGGGTGGAGAACCGGATCAGCTCGCGGATGTCCTCCGCGCTGCGGGTGGCGATCTCCTCGGGGGTGCCGGTGAACGGGCTGCGATACGGATCGGGGTTCACGGCGTGGTGGATGCCGCCGCCGTACCGGATGGGGAGCTTCCAGGTGTGGTGCGAGGTGAGCCCCATCGCCCCGGTGGTCCCCCCGTGGTATCCGTTGCGCAGGGCGATGAGGTCGGTGCAGCCGGTGTATGCCCGCGCCATCGTCACCGCCAGGTCGTTGGCCTCGCTCCCGCTGTTGACGAAGTAGGTGACGTCGAGGCCCGGCGGCATCGTGCCCGCCAGCGCCTTGGCCAGGGCGGGGAAGTTGGGGTGCAGGTAGATGGTGGTGGTGTGCTGCAGGGTCTCCAGCTGTTCACGCACCCGGGCGACGACCTTGGGATGCGAATGACCGCACGAAAGGGTCACGATGCCGGCGAAGAAATCCAGGTACCGGCGTCCGGTCTCGTCGAAGACGTACTGCCCGTGGCCCTCGACGATCATCAGCGGGTCGCGATACAGGGTGAAGATGGCGGGGTTGGTGTACCGCCGCCGCATGGCCAGCACCTCCTCCCGGGACGGGCCGCGGTAGGGCCTGGGCCGGTGGGAGCAGGGCGGCAGGGAGAGCGCGGAATCTGGCGTGGTCGCGGTCATGGCAGGAGCCGGCTGGGGCAGGCAGGGGACACTGCTGCAATCTACGCCCCAAGCCCCCCCGCCGGGATGGCGCCAAGCCCTCCGCCGGCCTAGCCTCCATGCGACCCCCGCCCGGACCGCCATGGCGCCCCTCGACACGCTGCCAACCCCGATGCCCGTGGTGGACCTCGACCGGCTCGAGGCCAATCTCGACCGCATGGCCTCCTACGCCGCGAGCCACGGGCTGGCCCTCCGCCCGCACGTCAAGACCCACAAGGCGCCCCGGATCGCCCGGGAGCAGGTGCGCCGCGGCGCCACGGGCCTGACCTGCGCCACCCCGCGCGAGGCCGAGTGCATGGCGGCGGTCCATCCCGACCTCCTGGTCGCCTACCCGCCGGTGGGCGCGCCCCGGCTGGAACGGCTGATGGCCCTGCCGGACACGGTGCACCTGACCGTGGCGCTCGATTCCATGGAGGCGATGCGCGCGCTCGGTGCCGCGGCCGAGACGCGAGGGCGCCGGGTGGCCGTCTTCGTGGAGGCCGACCTGGGCATGGGCCGGGTCGGCGTCGGCACACCCGACGCCGCGGTCGCCCTGGCGCGGGCGGCAGCCGACCACCGCGGCCTCCGATTCGGAGGGCTGCTCTTCTACCCGGGACACGTCCGGGGGCCGCTGCCCGGCCAGGGCCCCGCCCTCGACGCCCTCGGCGACGCCCTGGGCGGATTCCTGGAGGCGCTGGACCGGGCCGGGCTGCCCGCGCCGGCCGTGAGCGGCGGGTCCACCCCGACGGCCTGGCGGACCCACGAGGTGAACGGGGTCACCGAGTTCCGGCCGGGCACCTACGTCTACAACGACCGCGCGACGGCGGGTACGGGGGCCTGTGCCCGGGAGGACTGCGCCCTGACCGTCCTGGCGCGGGTGGTGAGCACGGCGGTGGGCGGCCAGGCCGTGGTGGACGCGGGCACCAAGGCCCTGGGCCGGGAGCCGCGGGGCGTGGACGGCGCCGGCGGGTTCGGCGAGCTGCTGGACCGGCCCGAGGTGACCGTGAAGGCGATGTCGGAGGAACACGGGCTCCTCGACCTGAGCCGGACCGGCTGGCGGCCACGGATCGGCGAGCTGGTCCGGATCATCCCCAACCATGTCTGCGTGGTGGTCCACCTCTTCGACCGGGTGACGGGGTTGCGCGGCGACGAGGTGGTGGAGGAGTGGGAGGTGGCCGCACGGGGCCGGTGAGGGGGCCGGGGGCGGGGGCCGACTGGCGGACTCTGCCTGCCGGGGCGACATGGACGGCTCATGATCGATTCACGATCCCGGGAGTAGGTTCGAGTCCCGCCAGGGAGGCCGTCATGCCCCGCCGTGCCGCGTTCGTCCTGCTGCTGCTCGCGATGCTCCCGTCGGCGGCGGGGGCCATTCCCGCGTTCGCCCGGCGCTACCGGGTGAGCTGCACCCTCTGCCACGCCCCGGTCCCGGCCCTGAACGCGTTCGGCGACCTGTTCGCGGCGAACGGCTTCCGGATGAGTGCCGGGGAGGCGTCGGTGGACACGATCGGCACCGGAGACCCGCTCCTGCACCTGGCCAGCGGGGTGCCCCTGGCGGTCCGCGTGGATGCCTACGTCCAGGCCTACACGAAGGGCCGGACCAGGACCGACTTCGGTACGCCGTACAACATCAAGCTGCTGGCCAGCGGTCCCCTGAGCCGCACGTTCTCCTACTACATGTACGTGAACCTGTACGAACGCGGCGAGTTCGGCGGGTTCGAGGACGCCCTGCTGATCGCCAACGACGTCGGCGGCCGGCCCGTGGACGTCGCCCTGGGCCAGTTCCAGGTGTCCGATCCGCTCTTCAAGCGCGAGCTGCGGCTCGAGTTCGAGGACTATGCCGTCTACCGCGTGCGCGTCGGCGACGAGCCCGCCAACCTCACCTACGATCGGGGCCTGATGGTGTCGGCCGACGTGCTGGGCTTCGCGCTCACCGGCCAGCTGCTGAACGGCAACGGCATCGGCCCGGTCAACGAGGCGCGCCAGTTCGACGACGACGGTCTGAAGACGCTGGCCGGCCACCTGAGCCGCGATCTCTCGGGCGCGCTCCGCGTGGGGGTATTCGGCTACCTCGGCCGGTCGGAGAGCGGTGCCCGACGCAACCGGGTGGCCATGGCCGGGGCGGACGTCACGCTCGGGTTGGGGGCGGTCGAACTGAACGCCCAGGCGCTCCACCGCGAGGACACCGACCCGCTGTTCGGCGGGACCCCCGGCACGGTCGAGACCGATGGGGGGTTCCTGGAGCTCCTCCTGCGGCCGCCGGGCAGTCGCTGGCACGGGTTCGCGCTCTACAACCTGGTGACCAGCTCGCGGCCGCTGCTGGCCGTGGGGCTCGGCGGGCCGGCCGGCGTGCCGCGGTACGAAACGGCGAGCGGCGGGATCGGCTATCTTGCGCTCACCAACCTGAAAATCCTCGGCGAGGCCTCATGGGATCTCGAACAGGAGCGGGCGCGGCTGACGGTCGGCTTCGTCACGGCGTTCTGATCGCTCTGGTGCTCCTCCTGGCCGGGCCGGCGGCGGCGCAGTCGGCACCCGATTCGCTCCCCCCGGGGGTCACGGCGGCCATGATCGCCGCCGGGAAGAGCCTCTTCACCGGCCGGGGCCTCTGTTTCGCCTGCCACGGGGCCGAGGCCAGGGGGGGCATCGGTCCCAGCCTCGCCGACGGCAAGTGGATGCACCACGACGGGAGCTACGAGGCGCTGGTGCGCCAGATCACCGCCGGGATCCCGCTCGAGAATTCGAAGTCGGGCCAGCTCATGCCGCCCCGGGGCGGTGCCGCGCTGTCCGACGCCGACCTGGCCGCCGTGGCCGCCTACGTGTGGGCCCTGGCCCGGGGATGGAAACCGGGGTCGTGAGGACGCTCGCCGCGCTCTTCGCCGTCGGGTGCGTGCCGCTCGTCGCCGCGGCGGCGCAGGTCCCCGGCACCGACATCCACCTGGTCGAGTTGCGGGTGTCCGCCGGCCGCCTGGAGTTCGGAACCCCGCGCAACGTCACCAGCCGGCCCGGCTACGACAACCAGCCGGCGTTCACGGCCGGCGGGGACACCCTGCTCTATACCACCATCGGGGCCGATGGTCAGGCGGACATCTGCCGGCTGCCGCTTCCGGACGGCCGCCCCGCCTGCCTGGTGTCGCCGGCCACCTCCGAGTACTCGCCCACGCCGGCGCCCGGTGGCGGGGTGTCGGTGGTCCGGGTCGAGCCCGATTCCACGCAGCGACTCTGGCGGCTCGCGGTCGACGGCGGGGCCGAACTGCTCCTCGCCGGGGTCCGGCCGGTGGGGTACCATGCCTGGATGGACGCCGACCGCCTGCTGCTGTTCGTGCTGGGCGACCCGCCGACCCTGCAGGTGGCCGACCGCCGGAGCGGGGAGGTGCGGGTGGTCGGTCGCGACGCGGGCCGGTCGCTCCATCGCATCCCGGGCCAGGCGGCCATGAGTTTTCCCCAGCGGTCGGGCGATGCCTGGTGGATCACCCGGCTGGACCTCGCCGACCTCCGGCTGACCCCGCTGATCGAAGCCCCGGGTGACGCGCAGGACCACGCCTGGCTTCCCGACGGCACCCTGCTCGCGGCGAGCGGCAACCGGCTCTACGGCTGGGGGCCGGGCGCCACGGGCTGGGCCCTGCTCGCGGCGTTCGAGGCGCCCGCGCTGGCCCGCATCACCCGGATCGCCGTGCACCCTGACGGACGGACCCTGGCCCTGGTGGGCCAGGAGCCCGCCCCTTCTCCCTGACCCGGAGCGATCATGTCGCCCGCCAGTTTTTCCGAATCCGTCAACGCCTCCTTCGACCGGGCCGCCCGGCACACCCCCCACGACCCGTGGCTGCTGGACCAGATCAAGGCCTGCAACGCGCTGTACCAGGTCAGCTTCCCGCTCCGTCGGGACGACGGGTCGCTGGAGGTGGTGAACGCGTGGCGCGCCCAGCACAGTCACCACCGGCTACCGACCAAGGGCGGGATCCGCTACGCCACGGAGGTGCACGAGGACGAGGTGATCGCGCTGGCGTCGCTGATGAGCTACAAGTGCGCCATCGTGGACGTGCCCTTCGGAGGCGCCAAGGGAGGAATCGCCATCGACCCGCGGCGCTACTCGGAGGCGGAGCTCGAGCGGGTCACCCGGCGGTACACCTTCGAACTGGTGCGCAAGAACTTCATCGGGCCCGGGCTGGACGTGCCGGCGCCGGACTATGGGACGGGGTCGCGGGAGATGGCGTGGATCGCCGACACCTACGCCCAGCTCCGGCCCGGCGAACTCGACGCGATGGCCTGCGTCACGGCCAAGCCGATGGAGCAGGGCGGGATTCGGGGGCGCACCGAGGCGACCGGCCGGGGGCTCTTCTACGGCGTGCGGGAGATCTGCTCGGACCCCGAGATCATGAAGGGCCTGGGCCTGTCCACCGGCCTCGCCGGCAAGCGGGTCGTGGTGCAGGGACTCGGCAACGTCGGATACCACGCCGCCAAGTTCCTGGCGGAAGCCGGCGCGGTGCTGGTCGGGCTGGCGGAGCGGGAGGGCGCGATCCACAACGGGAAGGGCCTCGACCTGGAACAGGTCATGGCCCACCGGGCGCATACCGGCAGCCTGCTCGATTTCCCCGAGGCGACCAACATCACCAGTTCCGCCGGCGCGCTCGAGCTCCCCTGCGACATCCTGGTGCCCGCCGCCCTGGAGCGGCAGATCACCGAGGAGAACGCGGGCCGGGTCCAGGCCAAGATGATCGCCGAGGGCGCCAACGGCCCCACCACCCCGGAGGCGGACGAGGTCCTGTTCGTCCGGGGCGTGCTGGTCATCCCCGACATCTACGTCAACGCCGGCGGGGTGACGGTCTCCTATTTCGAGTGGCTGAAGAACCTCTCCCACGTCCGCTTCGGGCGGATCGAGAAGCGGTTCGAGGAGAGCGCCTTCACCCGGCTGGTCGAGGCCATGGAGAAGACCACCGGCCAGTCGTTTCCGGCCGAGGACCGGCGGCGGCTGGTGCAGGGGGCGGACGAGGAGGACCTGGTCAACAGCGGGCTGGAGGAGACGATGGTCACGGCCTGGCGGGACATCAGGCGCACCCAGCAGCGGCTGCCCTCGGCGGTGGACAGCCGGACCGCGGCGTTCATCACGGCCATCGACAAGATCGCCACGTCCTACAAGGACCTCGGCATCTTCCCCTGAGGCTTGACGGGGCCGAACGGCGCGCGGTAGGATGCCTCCGCGTTCGCCGGCTCGCCGACCCGACTGCGCGGGAGGAGTCATCCGCTTCAAGCCGTTCGCCGCCTGGCGGCCTCGCCCCGAGGTCGCCGCCCAGGTCGCGGCGCCCCCGTACGACGTGGTCAACCGCGAGGAAGCGGCCCGGCTGGCGACGGGGAACCCCCTGAGCTTCCTGCACGTCGGCCGGTCCGACATCGACCTCCCGGCCGACGTCGATCCCTACGACGACCGCGTGTACCAGGCGGCCCGCGACAACCTCGACCGGTTCGTTCGGGATGGGGTCCTCGTCCGCGAGGCCCGGCCCACCTGCTACCTGTACGAGCTGGTCATGGACGGCCGGTCCCAGACCGGGGTGGTGGGCTGCGTGCACGTGGACGACTACGCCGCCGACGTCATCCGCAAGCACGAAAAGACCCGACGGGACAAGGAAGACGACCGCACCCGGCACGTCCTGACCCTCAACGCCAACGCCGAGCCGGTGTTCCTCACGGTGCGGGACACCCCCGCGCTCGACCGGCTGATCGCCGACCACACCCGGGGCACGCCCCTCTACGACTTCACCGCCCCCGACGGGGTGCGGCACCGGGTCTGGCCGATGCCGGACCCGGCGCCGGCGGTGGCGGCGTTCGAGGCGATCCCGGTGGCCTACGTGGCGGACGGGCATCACCGCTGCGCCAGCGCCTGGCGTGCCGGCACGGAGCGCCGGGCGGCCAATCCCGGGCATACGGGGGACGAGGCGTACAACTGGTTCCTGGCGGTGCTGTTCCCCGCCAGCCGGCTGCGGATCCTCCCCTACCACCGGGCGGTGCGCGACCTGGCCGGCCTCACCCCGGGCGGGTTCCTCGACCGGCTCCGCCAGGTGGGCCGCGTGGTGCCGGCCCTGGAGCCGGCCCCGCCCCGGGCCGGGTGCTTCGGGGTGTACCTTGACGGGCGCTGGCACCTCCTGGTGCTCGACCCCGACTCGATCCCCGCCGATCCCGTCCGCTCGCTGGACGCGGCCCTGCTGGAGGAGCGGGTGCTCGGGCCGATCCTGGGGATCACCGACATCCGGAGCGATCCGCGCATCGATTTCGTGGGCGGCATCCGCGGCCCGGCCGAGCTGGAACGCCGGGTCGGCTCGGGCGAGATGGCCGTGGCCTTCGCCCTGCACCCGGTCGGGGTGGACGCCCTGATGGCCATCGCCGACGCCGGCGGGATCATGCCCCCCAAGACCACCTGGTTCGAGCCCAAGCTCCGCAGCGGGCTGTTCGTGCACTCCCTCGACTGAAGGACCGGATCGCCCATGATGAAGGTTCTGGTTGCCGACAAGTTCGAAAAGGTGGGGCTCGACGGCCTGCGCGAGCTGGGGTGCAACGTCATCTACGAGCCCGACGTGTCGGCCGGCAAGCTGGCCGACACCCTGCGCTCCCTCGATCCCAAGGTGCTCATCGTCCGGAGCAAGAAGGTCTCGGCCCAGGTGCTGGAGGCCGGTGCCGGCCTGAGCCTGGTCATCCGTGCGGGTGCCGGGATCGACACCATCGACGTGGACGCCGCGTCCCGGCTCGGCGTCTTCGTGTCCAACTGCCCCGGCAAGAACAGCATCGCGGTGGCCGAGCTCATCCTGGGTCACCTGCTCGCCATGGACCGCCGCATCCCGGACCAGGTGGCCGACCTGCGACGCGGGACCTGGAACAAGGCGGAATACTCCAAGGCCCGGGGCCTGCACGGGCGCACGCTGGGCATCGTGGGCCTGGGGCAGATCGGCCGGGAGGTGGCCAAGCGGGCCCAGGGATTCGGGATGCGGGTGGTGGCCTGGTCGCGCCAGCTCACCATCGACGACGCGACCCGGATGGCGATCGGCTACTGCCAGACCCCGCTCGAGGTGGCCCAGCAGAGCGACGTGATCTCCATCAACGTGGCCGCCACGGCCGAGACCGACCGGCTGGTGAACGACGAGTTCCTGGCCGCCATGCGGCCCGGGGCGTACCTGATCAACACCTCCCGGGGGTCCGTCGTGGACGAGGAAGCCCTGGCCCGGGCGGTGAAGGCCAAGGGGATCCGGGCGGCGCTCGACGTGTTCGCGGAGGAGCCGGGCGGAGGAACCGGCGAGTTCAAGCCCGCCCTCGCCGACCTGCCCGGCGTGTACGGTACCCACCACGTGGGCGCCTCCACCGAGCAGGCCCAGGTGGCCATCGCCCACGAGGTGCTGCGGATCGTGCACGAGTTCATGACCACCGGCGGGGTGCCCAACTGCGTCAACCGGCTGGCGAAGAGCTCGGCCACCCACGTCCTCTCGGTGCGGCACCAGAACCGGCCGGGGGTGCTGGCGCATGTCTTCCAGGTGCTGAGCGACACCGGCATCAACGTGGAAGAGGTCGAGAACATCATCTACCACGGGGCCCAGGCCACCCTGGCCCGCATCCACCTCTCCGCCGATCCGGGCCAGGAGGCCCTGGCCCGGATCCGGGACGGCAACGAGAACATCCTGAGCGCCGAAGTCCGGCGCATCGACTAGGAACCGGATCCGCCATGACGACCACGCCCGGCACCGACCGCATCGCCAACTTCGGCGCCGGCCCCGGCGCCCTGCCCGAGCCGGTGCTCCGACGCGCCCAGGAGGACCTGTGGACCATCGGGGGCAGCGGGATCGGCATCCTGGAGCACAGCCACCGCGGCAAGCTCTTCGAACGGGTGATCGGCGAGGCGGAGGCCGCGTGCCGCCGGCTGGCCGGCATACCCGACGACTACCGGGTGCTGTTCCTGCAGGGCGGCGCCTC
>JBFILX010000077.1:0-9222 GCA_041612035.1 Gemmatimonadales bacterium
CTCCTGGCAGGAGATCCTCGCGGCCGGACCGGTGAGCCCCGGAGCGGGAGGTGGCGGGGGAGGGGGAGGGGGACGCTCGGTGGTCGAGGTGGCGCTTCCCGCGTTCCGGAGTGCCCCGCCGCCGCCCGCTCCGGCGGTCGAGCCCCCGGCCACCCCGCCGACGGACGTCCGGCCCGACCCGACCCCGGCGCCGGTGCCCGACCCGGTCACGCCCGAACCCGCCCCCGACTCGATCGCGGTGGCCGACGCGGGCGAGGGCGGACCGGGCACGGGCGGGGGCCGTGGTGCCGGCGCCGGGCCGGGGGAAGGCCCCGGCACCGGGCCGGGGAGCGGAGGCGGCTCGGGTGGGGGACCAGGGGGTGAAGGCGGCGCGGGGGGGACCGGGCGGGCGGCCCCGCCGGTGCCGCAGCAGCTGATCCTCCCCCCGCTCGACTACCCGAAGGAGCTTCGCGGTCGCACGATCGCGGTGACGTTCTGGGTGTCGGTGCGGGGGACGGTGGAGAAGGTGGCCCTGGAGCCCGAGATCGAGGACCGGGGCTTCGCCCGGCGATTCACCGCGGTGATGATGAACTACCGGTTCCGTCCCGCCCGGTCCGCGTCGGGGGAGCCCACGCCCGGCGTGACCACGGTGCGCGTCACCTTCTGATCAGGGGGCCTCGCGGGCCGCGATCCGGAAGGCGCCCGCCAGGGCGTCGAGCGGCCCGTCGGCCACCCTCGCCCGCTCCAGGCCGGCCAGCCGCGCCGCCACCCGCTCGCGGAGCGGGGCCTGCCGCAGCAGCCCGCCGCCCAGGGCCACCGTCACCGGTCCCGAGCCGTCGAACCGCCCCAGCAGAGCCTCCACGTGCCCGGCCAGCCCCTGCGCCGCTTCGTCCAGGATGGCCCCGGCCACCGGGTCGTCGGTCCGGGCGAACACCGCCTTCGCCAGCGCAGCCACCTCGGTCGGCTCGGCGGTCAGAGACCAGCGGACCAGGCCGTCGAAGTCGGTCGCCCGGGTGGCCTGGATGACGGCGGCCAGCAGGTCGGTGGCCGGGCCGCGGCCGTCGTGGGCCCGTCCCGCCGCCTGGAGGGCCGCGCGGCCGATGGCGTAGCCGCCGCCCTCGTCCCCCAGCTGCCACCCATGGCCCCCCTGTCGGGCCCGGGCGCCGTCGGCCAGGCGCGCGACCGCGATGCTCCCGGTGCCCGCGAGCAGCACGATCCCGGGACCGTCGCCGAGGGCGCCCTCGAGGGCCAGCTCCACGTCGGTGGTCACCACCAGGCGGTCGGCCAGGTCCTCCACCCGGAGCGCGTCGCGCAGCCCGCGCCGCTCGGGCTCGCGGCCCGCCCCGGCCGCGCCCACGACCAGCACCGTTCCCCGGAGGTGCCCGGCGCGGTTGAGCGCCTCCCGGACCACCCGGGCGACGGTGGCGGCGGAACTCATCGCCCGCCCGGGTCGCACGGCGGCGCCCGGCCCCTCGTGCCGGGCCACCTCCTGGCCGTCCCGGGCGACGGCCACGAGGGTGCGCGTCCCCCCCACGTCGGCCCCCACCGTGATCGCTCCCATCACACGCTCCGCGCTCGGGTCAGGCTCAGGCCCACGCCCACCAGGCAGGTGAGGAGGGTGCCGAGCGGAACGTACCATGGCCAGGCGAGCCGCCCCAGCGGCTCCAGCCAGGCGGCGCCGGCCAGGGCGAGCGGGCGGGCGAACACCACCACCAGCATCACCGCCATGCTGGCCACCACCGCGCCGACCACGTCGGGACCCCTGGCGCGGGGCCAGCGCGCCGCCAGCACGTAGGTGCCAAGCAGGGCGCCGTAGGTGATCGAGGCGATCGAGAGGGCCAGCACCACCACCGGGGTGTCCAGCCGGGAGGCCGTGAGCGCGAAGCCGGCGGCCGCCGCGGTGAGTCCCACGCCCCACACCGCCGAGACCACGCGCCCCACCCGGAGCAGGTGCACCGGATCGCTCCGGCCGGTCCATCCGGCGTAGAAGTCGTAGGTCACCGAGGACGCGAGCGCGTTGATGGAGGAGCTGATCGTGCTCATCGCCGCGGCCAGGATGCCGGCGATCAGCAGCCCCCGGAGCCCGACCGGCAGGTGCTCCATGATGAAGGTCGGGAAGATCAGGTCCGGCAGCATCCCCTCGGGCGCGAATCCCGCGGCCCAGATGGCGGAGCCGAGCAGCAGGAAGAGCAGGAACTGACCGATCACCACCACCCCGGATCCCACCAGCGCCACGCGGGCGTCCCGCAGCGACCGGGTGGCCAGGAGGCGCTGCACGATCAGATGGTCGGTGCCGTGCGAGGCCGCCGACAGCAGGGCGCCGCCGACCAGCCCGCCCAGGAAGGTGTAGGTCCGGGTGAAGGAGAGGACGGGGTCCACCACCTGCAGTTTGCCCGCCTCCAGCGACAGGGCCAGCGAGGCGGCCGGCCCCCCCGCCAGCGACCAGGCGATCCACAGGGCGGCCGCGCCGCCGGTGAGGTAGATGGCGAGCTGGATCACGTCGGCCCAGATCACGGCCCGGAGCCCGCCGAGCCAGGTGTAGACCAGGGTCACCGCGCCCATCACCACGATGGCGGCGGGGATGGTCCACCCGGTGGCCAGGGCCAGGGGGATGGCCCCGGCGAAGATCCGCACCCCGTCGCCCAGGAACCGGGTGACCAGGAAGGTGGCGGAGACGAGCCGGCGGGTGCCGGGTCCGAACCGGGTCTCCAGCCGCCGGTAGGCGGTCTCCTGTTCGCCGGCGAAGTACCCCGGGAGGAGCCAGGCGGCCACCGCCACCCGGCCCAGCAGGTAGCCGAAGGTGAGCTGCAGGAAGCCCAGGGAGCCGCGCGCGGCCACCCCGGGGATCGAGATCACCGTGAGCGCGGAGGTCTCGGTGGCGACGATGGAGAGCAACACCGCGAGGGCGGGAAGGTCGCGGGCGCCCAGGAAATAGTCCGACGACGTGGTCTGCCGGCGGGAGACCCAGAGCCCCACCCCGAGGGTGAGCACCAGGTACCCGGCGATGATCGCCAGGTCGGGCGCGGGCATCATGGGGCGGGCAGGATCCCGGCGGGCCCGCGTGCGAAAAGGGCGACCGGGAGGGTCGCCCTGGAGGCCGACGGCGGGACGTGGCTCATCCCGCCGCGGACCGGTGGCCGCAACGCGGCGTCAGGCGGTGAAGCTGGTGCCGCAGCCGCATCCCCCCGTGGCGTTGGGGTTCTCGAAGGTGAAGCCGGAGCCCTGCATGGAGGTCACGTAATCGATGCGCACCCCGTTCAGGTACTGCAGGCTGAACCCGTCCACGAACAGCCGGACGCCGGTGACGTCGAGGACGATGTCGTCCTCCTGGGCCTGCTCCTCGAGGTTCAGGGAGTACTTGAACCCGGAACACCCGCCGGGGAGCACCGCCACCCGGAGCCCGGCCGTGTCGGCCCCGAGCTGTTCCGCCTCGAAGAACTTCTTCACCTCCGCCGCGGCCGCGTCGGTCAGGTTGATCTGGATGCCGGTGGTGTCCACGCTGCTCATGTCGTCTCCTCGCTGCCGGCGGGCCTGGCGCCCGCCCCGTCTCAAAGCTAGAGCCCTGCCCACCAGAGTCAACGAACCGCGGCGTCCGCCAGTTCCGCCGCCCGGTCGGCCACCAGGGGCCGCAGGGCGGCGTGCCGCTGGTTGGCCCGGGAAGGATGGACCCGGTTGGTGAGCAGGACCACGACCAGCCCCCGGGTCGGGTCGGTCCAGATCGAGGTGCCGGTGAACCCGGTGTGCCCGTAGCTCGCGGGCGAGAGCCTGGTTCCCGCGCTGCTCCCCGGCGAAGGCGTGTCCCACCCCAGCGCCCGGCTCGAGCCCGGCACCACCGCCTGGCGCCGGACGAACTCCCGGGCCGAGCGGGGGGGCGGCACCGGCCAGTCCGTCGTCCCGCCGCCGGTCCCTCCGGTCACCCCCGCCAGCAGCCACTCCCCGAACCGGAGCAGGTCGCGGGCGTCGCCGAACAGCCCCGCGTGGCCCGAGACCCCGCCCAGCCAGGCCGCGTTCTCGTCGTGCACCTCGCCCCGGAGCACCCGCCCGCGCCACGGGTCGTCCTCGGTGGGGGCCGCCCGGGGGAGCCAGGCCACCGGGGGACGGAACCGGGTGGCCCGCATCCCCAGCGGGCGGAAGACCCGCTCCGCCAGGTAGGCGTCCAGGGGGCGGCCCGTCACCCGCTCCAGCACCTGGGTGAGCACGATGGCCCCCAGGTCCGAGTAGACGGTGCGGGCCCCGGGCACCGTGTCGAGCGGCGTCGCGTTCACCAGCAGCAGCGCGGTGGACCAGTGCGGCGTCTCGGTCCACAGCCGACGGTGGGCCGGCAGGCCGGCGCTGTGGGTGAGCAGGTGGCGGATGGTGACGTGCTCCTTGCCCGGGCCCCGGAACGACGGGAGGTGGCGCGCCACCGGGTCGTCGAGCCCGAGGAGGCCGTCGTCCACCGCCAGCATCAGCCCGGTGGTGAGCGCCACCACCTTGGTGAGCGAGGCGAGGTCGTACACCGTGCCCGGGCCCGGCGGGCGCGGGTCGTCCCCGGCCAGCCGCCCGGTCCCGTGGATGAACCGCTGGCCCAGGACGCTCACCGCCACCACGGCCCCGGGGGCGGCCCCGGCGGCGACCGCCGAATCGAGCAGGCGGACGAGGGGGGACCAGTCGCAGACCCCGGCGGCGCAGGAGGGAACCACACCGGGCGGGGCCCCGGGGCCGGGGGCGCAGGCCGCGAGCGCGACGAGGGCCAGCCCGCACCGGGTCACGGCCGAGCCGGCACCGTGAGCCCGTCGCCGATCCGGTGCCCGGGCGGGAGGTCGACCGGCAGCCGGCCGGTGATGGGCGCGTCGCGCAGGGCGGCCGCCACCGCGCGTTCGACCACCGGGTTGGCGGTCCAGCCGAGCAGGTAGGCGGGGATGGAGGGCACCTGGGTGAGGAGGTACGGGGTCCCCAGCGACACCACGAGGGTCCCGTCCAGCGCCGCGGCCTGTTCCACCAGGGCCGCGAGCGGCGCCGGCATGGCCACCGAGCCGCGCGACTCGCGCGCCCGCACCGCGATGGCGAGGAGGCGCCAGGGCGCCCGCCGCAGCGCCTCGGCCGCGGCGGCGAAGTCCGCCGGGCCACTCCGGGGCGAGAGCCGCACCGTGGCGACCCGGTGGCCCGCGCGCTCCAGTTGCCCGGCCAGCTCCCGGCCGACCGTCTCCGCGTTGGCCTCGCCGTAGGTGACCAGGGCCACGGTGCGGCGCCGCGCCCGGAGGCTGTCCACCACCCCCGCGTCGTCCTTCACCAGCACCAGCGACCGGGTGGTGGCCTCGCGCGCGGCGTCCCGGGCCCACCGCCGGCCGATGGCGCCGCGCACCCGGTCGAGGTCCACCTCCCGCCGGTCGAACAGTCCCAGGCGGTGCTTCAGCGTGAGTACCCGGCGAACCGACTCGTCCAGCCGCGCGGCACTCACCCGCCCGGACGCCACCGCCTCGCTGAGCGCGTCCACCGCCCGTCGCGGATCGCGGGGCTGCAGCAGGATGTCGGCCCCGGCCAGGAAGGCCTGCACCGCGGCCTCGCCGTCGCCGTAGCCGCTCACCACGCCGCCCATGTCGAGGGCATCGGTGACGATGAGCCCCTGGAAACCGAGCGAGTCGCGCAGCACCCCGGTCAGGAGGTGGGGCGCCATCGTGGCCGGGCGGCGGAGCCCCGAGTCCACCCCGGGGAGCGCGATGTGGGCCGACATCACGGCGCCCACCCCGGCCGCGATCGCGGCCCGGAAGGGGACCAGTTCCAGCGTGTCGAGCCGGGCCCAGTCTGCGGTCACCACGGGCAGCGCCAGGTGGGAGTCGGTCTCGGTGTCGCCGTGGCCCGGGAAATGTTTCGCCGTGGCCACCAGGCCGTGCTCCTGGGTGCCGCGCACCTGGGCCGCGACCAGGCGGGCCACCGCCGCCGGGTCGCCCCCGAAGCTCCGGGTATTGATGATCGGGTTGGCGGGGTTGTTGTTGACGTCGGCGACCGGCGAGAAGGTGATGTGGATTCCGGCCGCCCGGCCCTCCTCCGCGATCACCCGGCCCATGGCGTAGGCGTCGGCTTCTCGCCCGCCGGCGCCCACGCCCATATTGGTGGGGAAGTCGGTGCCGCCCCGGAACCGGAAGGCGGTGCCCCCCTCGAGATCGGCGGCGACGAGCAGGGGCAGGGCCGCCGTGCGCTGGAGGGCGTTCACCTTCTCGGCGATATCGCGCGGGGTCCCGATGGAGACGATGACGCCGCCCAGCTCGAGCGACTCGACCCAGCCCCGCACCCGGGCGTACTCGGCGGAGCTGGCCGCGATGGCGGCCCCGCTCACCCACGGCATCACCAGCTGGGCCGCCTTCTGGCGATCGGTGAGGCCGGCGAGCAGGCTGTCCACCGGGGAAGCCCCTTGGGCCCCGAGCCCCGCGGGCCAGAGCGCACCGAACAGCAACGGCAGGATCAGGGGACGACGATGACGCACCGGCAACTCGCTCTCGCAGGGTTGGCGCTGGCGCTGGGCGCCGGCTGCCCGGCCGACGGGATGGCCCCGCCCGGGCCGGCGGCCGTGCGACCCGGCCTCGAGGTGCTGCTGACCGACAGCCTCCACCTGGTGCGGGGCCGGCGGGTCGGGCTGGTCTCCAACCAGGCCGGCGTGGACCGCCACGGCGTCGGCGCGGTGGAGGTGCTCCGCGGCGCCGGGGTCCGGCTCACCGCGCTGTTCAGCCCCGAGCACGGCTTCCGCGGACTGGCCGCGCCGGGCGAGGCGGTGGCGTCGAGCACGGACTCGGCCACCGGGCTCCCAATCTACAGTCTGTACGGCCGGATCACGGCCCCCACCCCGGAGATGCTGAGCGGGGTGGACGTGCTGCTGGTGGACCTGCAGGACGTGGGCGCGCGCTACTACACCTGGCTGGCCACCACCGTGTCGGTGATGGAGGCCGCCGGGGCCGCCGGCATCCCGGTGGTGGTGCTCGACCGGCCGAACCCGATCGGCGGCGCGGTGCAGGGCAACGTGCTCGACCCGGCCTACACCTCGAGTGTGGGACGCCTGGCGGTGCCGATGCGACACGGCCTGACCCTGGGCGAGCTGGCCCGGCTGGCGCACGGTGACCTCGGGCTCGCCGTGGACCTCCGGGTGGTGCCCGCGGCCGGCTGGCGACGGGACCTCCCGTTCGACCGGACGGGGCTCCCGTTCGTTCCCCCCAGCCCCAACCTGCGGGACCTCGAGGCGCTCTACCACTACCCGGGGCTCTGCCTCTTCGAGGCGACGGCGCTCTCGGTGGGCCGGGGCAGCGACGCCCCCTTCCGGCAGGTGGGCGCGCCCTGGCTCGACACCACCGCGGTGCTCGCGCGCCTGCGCGAGGCCGCCCTGCCGGGCGTGCGGTTCGAGGGGGCCTCCTTCCGGCCGGTCGCGCCGGGTGACGGGAAGTTCGCCGACACGCTCGTCGCGGGGGTTCGCGCGGTGCTCACCGACCCGGCGGCCTACGACCCCACCGCGACGGCGGTGGTCCTGCTCGACGCCGTCCGGGCGGTCCACCCGCGGCGGATCGGCCTCGAGGCGCGGCGCTTCGACCGGCTGGCCGGGGGAGACGGCCTGCGGCGGGCGCTGGAGGCGGGGACCCCGCCCGCGGCCATCGTGGCCGACTGGGGCCCCGCCCTCGAACGGTTCCGCGAGCGGCGTCGGGCGGTCCTCCTCTACCCCTGAGGGCCCGGACCCGCCGAATTGGCGGGCGCCCCGCTCCCGGATATAATTCCGGGCTGTCGGCAACGCGGTTCCCCGCGTTGCTTCCGCGTTTCGACCAGGGGGTACCGTTGCAACTGGTGAGCGCCGCCGTCCAGCGGGGCTACCACGCCACCACCCGCCCGCTCGCCGACTGGCTGATCCGGGCGGGCGTCACGCCCAACGCGATCACCACCGCGGGGGCGGGGCTGGTGGTCCTGTCGGCGGTCGGGTTCGGGGCCGGATGGATCCGGAGCGGCGCGGCGCTGCTGCTGGTGAGCGGGGTGCTGGACACGCTCGACGGGCAGGTGGCCCGGGCCGCCGGCCAGACCTCGACGTTCGGGGCGTTCTACGACAGCACTCTCGACCGGCTGGGCGACGGGGCCACCTTCATCGGGCTCGCGGTCTTCCTGCTCACGGCTCCGGGGGTCGAGTACCGGGTCCCGGGCGCGGTCCTCTGCATGGTGGCGATCCTCTCCTCCCTGCTGGTCTCCTACGCGCGGGCCCGGGCCGAGGGGCTCGGGCTGGAGTGCAAGGTGGGGGTGGTGCAGCGGGCCGAGCGGATCCTGCTCATCGGGCTCCCGGCGCTCGTGGTGGGCCCCGGCCCGGGCGCCACGGTGCTGCTGGTGGTGGTGGCCCTGCTCGCGCTGGGCTCCACGGTGACGGTGGTGCAGCGGTTTCTCTACGTCCGTCGGGTGACGGCCGCCCCGCCGGGGGCGGGCTGAGCCCGGCGCAGGTTCTTCTCCCGAAAGGAACAGGGCAGTGACTCAGAAATTCGGCGGCCAGATCGCTCCGGCCACAGGCAAGCTCGGGGTCCTCTGCGTGGGGCTCGGCGCGGTGACCACGACCTTCATGGCGGGGGTGGAGAACGTCCGCCGCGGCCGGGCCCAGCCGGTGGGGTCGCTGGCCCGGATGAGCACCATCCGGCTGGGCCGGCGCACCGAGAACCGGGCGCCCCTGATCAAGGACTTCGTGCCGCTGGCCGAGCTGGAGCAGCTGGTGTTCGGCGCCTGGGACCCGATCCCGGAGGACGCCTACCAGTCCTGCCTCACCGCGGGGGTGCTCGACAAGCACGAGCACGTCGAGCCGATCGCCGCGTTCCTGAAGGGCATCCGTCCCATGCCGGCGGTGTTCGACCAGGCCTACGTGAAGCGGCTCCAGGGGACCAACGTCAAGCAGGGCAAGACCAAGCGCGACCTCGCCGAGGCGCTGCGCGAGGACATCCGGGGTTTCCGGAAGGCCAACGGCTGCGACCGGCTGGTGATGATCTGGTGCGCCTCGACCGAGGTCTTCATCGCGCCGGGGCCCGCCCACCAGACCCTGGCCGCGTTCGAGCAGGCGATGGCCGCCAACGACCCGGCGATCGCGCCCTCGATGCTCTACGCCTGGGCCGCGATCATGGAAGGCGTCCCCTTCGCCAACGGGGCGCCCAACCTGACCTGCGACGTCCCGGCCCTGGAGCAGCTCGCCCGCGAGCGGGGGGTGGCCATCGGCGGCAAGGACTTCAAGACGGGCCAGACCATGATCAAGACGGTCCTGGC
>JBFILX010000078.1:0-9066 GCA_041612035.1 Gemmatimonadales bacterium
GAACAGCTCCGGGTCGCCCACCAGGGCCGTGGCCAGGGCGAGGCGCTGTTTCTGGCCGCCGGAGAGCTGGCCGACCCGGGCCGAGCGCTTCTCCTCCAGCTGCACCGCCGCCAAGACCTCGTCCACCGCGCGCCGACGGTGATAGAAGCTGCGGAACAGGGCGACGGTCTCCTCCACCGTCAGCTTCTCGGCCAGCTGGGTTTCCTGCAGCGAGATCCCGATGCGCTGGCGCAGGTCGGGCGCGTCCCCATCCCAGCGGCGGCCGAGGAGCTCCACCGTGCCGCCGTCGGGCGCGAGCAGTCCTTCGCAGATCTCGATGGTGGTGGTCTTGCCGGCCCCGTTGGGGCCCAGCAGGCCGAAGCACTCGCCGGGTTGCACGGCGAGGTCGAGGCCCCGGACCGCCTCGACCGGGCCGTACGACTTGCGGAGCTGGTGGAGCGAGAGCGCGGGGGCGACGGTCATGGGGCGAATGGCGGAATGTAACCGCCGCCCCCCGCGCGCGGCCGGATCAGCCGGTGGACTTCGCGATCGCGTCCTTCCGGATCATGGCGAAGGCGGCGCTGTTGAAGTTGTGGTTCGCCACCTCGGTGTAGATCTGCCGGGCCTCCGCTGTCTGGCCGGCCCCGGCCAGGGCCTCCGCCAGGAGGTAGCGGACGTAGATGTCGCTCTGGTTGGCCTGACGCAGGTGCGCGGCCGCCTCCGCGTGACGGCCCCGGGCCAGGGAGACCATCCCCTGCAGCTCGTGCACCGGCTCCATCTTCCGCGGGTTGGCCATCGGCTCGACCAGCGAGGCGATCTCGTTGGCCTTCCGGGTGGCGGCGGCGTAGTCCTTCCGGCTCAGGGCCAGCAGGGCCTCGAAGTAGGCGATGCCCGACTCCTGCCCCCGGCGGAACTCGTCGGTGCCCACGGTGGCGATCTGCTGCCGCATGAGGTCGGTCAGGGACGCCACCAGCGGCGCCGCCTCCGCCGTGTTCCCCTGCCGCAGCGCGATCCAGGCGGCGTTGGCCGTGAGGGTGATCTTCACCCCGGTGGGCTCGGGCACGTTCATCCCGTCCACCCGGGCGATGAGCTGCTTGAGCTCGTCCACGGCGCCCGGCGGGTTCCCCTCGTGCAGGTGCACGAAGGCGCGGTACATCGCGTAGTTGGGCGCCTGGTTGGCCCGACCCATGGCGATGGCCTTGTCATAGTCGGCGCGGGCCGCGGCGTAGTCGCCCAGGAAGCTGTTCACGTGGGCCCGCTGCTGGATCGGCGAGCCGTCGTTGGGCGACCGCTCGGCCGCCATGGTGTAGGACTGACGGGCGTCTGCCAGCTTGCCCTGCGCCCGCTGCACGTCGCCCAGGAAGTCGTACGGGTTGGGCTCTTCGGGCCGCAGCTCCACCGCGTGCCGCATGTGGGCCTCGGCCTGGGCCAGGTCACGGGGCTCGTTGAAGAGGTACGAGTTGCCGAGCTGGATGTGGGCCGCGGCGAGCGAGGGGGCCAGTTCGATGGCCTTGGCGAGCGAGGCCCGCGCCTCGCCGTGCCGGTTGAGCGTGCTCTGCACCCCGGCCAGTATCATCCACGCCCGGGGGCTCTCGGTGGCCACCTGCGCCAGTTCCTCGGCGGCGCGGAGCTGGCCTTCGACGTCGTTGTTCGACCCCTTGCGGGTGATCTCGATCATCAGCTGCTCGGGCCGGGACGCCGAGGCCGCGTGCTCCTCCGCCTTCTGCAGGTTGCTGGTGAACTGCTGCAGCGAGGAGCCCACGCCGGCCAGCTCCAGGTAGCCCAGGGCGAAGGCCGGGTCGGCCGCGACGGCCTGGGCGAAATGCTCGCGGGCATCGATTCCGCGTGCCATGTCGAGGGCGTCCATGCCCTGGAGGAAGTGCGTCTTGGCGGCGTCGGACGAGGTGCTGACGGGAATCGCCATGATGACCTGGGCCGCCGGGCGGTCCAGGTACCCCGAGTCGCCCGACCCGCATCCGGCGATGAAAACGAGGCCGGCAAGCCCCAGGGTGAGGCGGGCGGCGGTATGTGACATGGGCATGAATCCTCCTGTGCGGCGCAAGGCAGCGGAAACGATGGGTAGTCGCCGGGCGGCAGGTCTCCTCACGACGGGATCTCGTGGGCAACCGGATACAGCGAAGGTGCCCCCAAAACGGCGCGAGGGCAAGCAGGTCCGGGCGGGTGTTATGTGCGCGGGGGGGGCGGCAGCACGAGGGCCCGCTCGGCGAAGTCGAGCCGGTTTTCCAGCTCCGCGACGCGCTGTTCGAGGCGGTGCAGGGCCTCGAGTCGCTCGTCGAGCTCCGCCTCGAGCGCCTCGATGCGTTCGCGCTCGGCGGGGAGGCCGCGCGGCCGGCGGCCGCCGTGCCAGCCGCGCGACAGCATCGGCATGCACACCGCCATCACGACCACGATCACGATCCAGGACATCAGGCGGCCGGGCGTTCGCGCAACGCGCGGATCTCGGCGGCGGCGCGCTTCAGGATCTCCACGATGCGCGGGGCGGTGGCCTCGTCGGCCCCGCGCCGCCACGCCTCGCGGTACACCTCACGGGCCAGCCCGGCGAAGGCCTCGTTCAGGTCGCCCA
Organism: Gemmatimonadales bacterium; assembly: GCA_041612035.1. Lineage (GTDB taxonomy): Bacteria > Gemmatimonadota > Gemmatimonadetes > Gemmatimonadales > GWC2-71-9 > SZUA-320. The sequence continues at coordinate 2,564 of JBFILX010000078.1, forward strand.
GCGAGCCGCCGAAGACCGAGCGGAGGGTGTCGCGCACCCGGTCGAGGATCTCCTCCACCGTGTCCCGGTGCTCGTCGAGGAACGCCTCGCCCTCGGGGGTGATGTGGTAGACCCGCTTCCCCTCCTGCTCCTCCGCCCGGACGTACCCCTGGTCTTCGAGCAGCTGAAGCGTCGGGTAGACGGTGCCGGGGGAGGGGCTGTACCAGCCGGCGAAGCGCTCCTCCAGCTCCTTGATGACCTCGTAGCCGTGGCGCGGCTTCTCCCGGATCATCCGGAGGATGATGAACTTCATCTCGCCCGACTCGAACACCGGCTCGCGCCGGCCGCGCCGGGAGCGGGACGACCGCTGCCAGTCGGTGAACCACCGCTCGGGATTGCACTCGTTCAGGATCTCGTCGAACCAGTCGTGCCGGCCCATCGTCGTCGTCTCCGTGGAAGCTGGGATATATCGTAAGATATATCGCACGATATGTCAAGATATATCGCGATGATTTGAGTTGTAACCAGTTGGTAGAAAAGAACTTGCAGCTGATCGACTAGCCGGCGGCGCGGCGGAGCGCGGCCTTGATGCGGCTCACGAAGCGGGGCGGGTCGATCGGCTTGCGGATGTAGTCGTCGGCGCCCGCGTCCATGAGTTCGATCTCCGAGGCCTCGTCGTGGGTCCCGGTCAGCACCACCACCGGGAGGCCGGCGGTGGCCACGGTGGCGCGGACCTGCTGGAGCACCTCGCGGCCGCCCTTCCGGGGCATGTCGAGGTCGAGCACCATGAGGGAGAAGGTGTCGCGGCCGGCCAGGCACTCGAGCGCCTCGACCCCGTCGCCGGCCTCGGTGATCCGGTAGCCGTGTTTGGCGAGGAGGGTCCGGGCCAGGGTCCGGTTCACCGCGTCGTCGTCCACCAGCAGCAGGTGCGGCTGGTCGCCGTCCTCCGCCTGCGGGCCCACCGCGGCGGGCTCGCCCAGTTCCCGGCCGATCTCCGACAGGGTGGTGCGGCCCGCGGCGGCGTGGTCGAGGGCCACCTCGTCGAGCAGGCGCATGCCGCCCGCGCGGGCCACGCCGAGGATCGCGCCCGACTCGTCCCCCCGGGCGATCATCCGGCGCATCGCCTCGTCCACGATCATGAGCTCGGTGACGGGGAGCCGCCCGCGGTACCCCGACTGGGCGCACTTCTCGCACCCGGCGGCCACCCGGGCCGGCCGCCGGCCGTAGCGCTCGGCCAGCCGCGCCTCGTCCTCGGGCAGCGGGCCGTCGCCGGCGGGACGGGCACAGGCCTCGCACACCCGGCGCACCAGCCGCTGGGCCAGCACCCCGCGGATGGAGTCGGCGATGGCGGGCCGCTCCAGTCCCAGGTCGAGCAGGCGCTGCACCACGCCGACCGCGTCGTTGGTGTGCAGGGTGGCCAGCACCAGGTGGCCGGTCATGGCGGCCTGCACGGCCATCTCCGCCGTCTCCAGGTCGCGGATCTCGCCGACCAGGATGACGTCCGGGTCCTGCCGGAGGATCGAGCGCAGGGCGGCGGCGAAGGTGACGCCGCGCTTGGGCTCCACCTGGATCTGGGTGATCCCGGCCAGTTCGTACTCGACCGGGTCCTCCACGGTCATGATGTTGACCTCTTCGGTGGCGATCTCCCGCAGGGCCGCGTAGAGGGTCGTGCTCTTGCCCGAGCCGGTGGGGCCCGTCACCACCAGGATGCCGTCGCGCTGGCCCAGCAAGGCCCGGAACCGGTCCAGTTCCTCGGGCGGCATCCCGATCTCGCCCAGGGCCTTGGCCGCGCCGGTATCGAGCACCCGGAGCACGGCCTTCTCGGCGTCCCGGGTGGGGACGGTCGAGATCCGGAGGTCGTACTCCCGGCCCTCCACCACGATCCGCGCCTTGCCGTCCTGGGGCCGCAGCCGGTCGGCGATGTCGAGCCGGCCCATGATCTTGAGGCGGGAGAGCACCCGGTTGAGCGCGGGCATGGGGAGCTGCATATGGGTCCGCATGACGCCGTCCACCCGGAACCGCACCCGCCCCCCCTCGCGGCCCGGCTCGAAGTGCAGGTCGCTGGCCCGCTGCAGGATCGCCTCCCGCAGGATCAGGCTGGTGAGCCGCACCACCGGCTCCGCCTCCACCTCCTCCAGCCCCACCTCCTCGGCGGGGCCCGCCTCGACCAGCTGGACCAGGTCGGCGTCCTCCTGGCGGAGCCCTTCCAGCAGCGAGGCCACGACCCGGGTCGGGGAATAATGCTGTTCGATCGCCATCGCGAGCGCGTCGGGCGTGGCGATCTCGAACACGGGGCGGCGGCCCGAGGCGAAGGCCAGGCTCTGCTCCGCCTCCAGGTCGGTCGGGTCGCAGGTGGCCACGGCCAGGTCGCGGTCGGTTTCCCGCAGGGGGACGACGGTGTGCCGGCGGGCGAAGGTGTCCGGGATGAGTCGCAGGGTGCGGGCCTCCACCTTGGTCAGGTCGGCCAGGGCGAGCCGGTAATGGTCGGCGACCCGCTGGGCCAGGGCCGTGTGCGACAGGCCGGTGGCCTCGCACACCGCGTCCCAGGCGGCGACGGCGGTGATGCCGGCCGGCAGGGCGTCGGCGGGGAGCGGGTCCAGGTCGGCCCGCTCCACCACGGTGCGGAGCCAGTGGGTGGACGGTCGCGGGTCAGACACGCTGAGTCTTGCCTCCATGCATCGTGTGCAGATAGGTCATCACGCTCTCGTGCTCCTCGCGCAGGGCGGCCTGCAGGTCCCGGGCCTTGGCCAGCTGCCCGGTGCGGCCCGCCTGTTCGGCGGCAGCGAGCAGGTCGGCCAGGCGCCGGGCGCCGATGGTGCCGGAGGCCGACTTGTACGCGTGGGCGGTGGCCTCCACCTCGCGGTGATTGCCGGCGTTGAGGGCCGTTTCCAGGGACGCCAGCCGCCCGGGGGCGTCCCGCAGGAAGACCTCCAGCATCGCGTCCACGGCCTCCTCGACCCCGGCCTCCCGCATCGAGGTCCGGAAGGTATCGAGGTCCACCGGGGCGGCGGGGTCCGCGCTCGCGTAGGGGGCGGAGGCCTCGTCCGACCCGGTGTTCCACCCCTCGACGATGGCGAACAGCTCGTGCGGCTTGAACGGCTTGGCCAGGTAGGAGTCCATGCCGGCGGCCAGGCAGCGCTCCCGCTCCTCGCGGAGGGCGTGGGCGGTCATCGCGATGATGGGCAGGCGGCCGTTGGGCAGCGCGCGGATGGCGCGGGTGGCGGCCAGCCCGTCCAGGACCGGCATCTGGACGTCCATCAGGACCAGGTCGTAGCGGCCGGTCCGGACCGCGTCCACCGCCCGGCGGCCGTTGTCCGCGATCTCCACCTGGTGGCCCCGCTTGCGGAGCATGGTGGCCGCCACCTGCTGGTTCACCGGGTTGTCCTCGACCAGCAGGATGTCGAGCTGCCGGCGGCTCTCCTGGATCAGGTGACGGGTGATCAGGGGGCGACCCCCGGCTTCGTCGCCGTGCATGACGGCGGTCACGGTCTCGAGCAGGTCGGCCCGGCTGACGGGCTTGGTCAGGTACCCCGTGATGCCCAGCTCGCGACAGCGATGGCCGTCGCCCGGCTGCCCCGCGGACGTCAGGATCATCAGGCGGGTCTGGCCCAGGCCCGGTTCCCGCTGGAGCTGGGCGGCGAGGGCGAAGTCCTCCATCCCCGGCATCCGGCCCTCGAGGATGATGAGTTCCGGCGGGTGGCCCCTCGCCGCCGCGCGCCGCGCGGCCGCCAGCCCGGCCTCCGCGTCGTCCGCCTCCTTCACCTCCATCCGGGCCGTCCGGAGCATCTCGGCCACGAGCCGGCGGCTGGTCACGTTGCCGTCCACCAGCAGGACCGGCAGGTCGTGGAGCGACCGCCCCGTCCGGGTCAGGAGGTGGCCCTCGGCCTCGAGCGCCTGGAGCGGGATGGTGAAGGCGAACTCGCTCCCCGCGCCCGGGGTGCTGTCCACCGTGAGCTCGCCCCCCAGCGTCTCGACCAGGCGCCGGCTGATGGCGAGGCCCAGCCCGGTGCCGCCGTATTCCCGGGTGGTGGTGGCATCGGCCTGGGTGAACTCCTCGAAGATGTGGGCCAGCTTGTCGGCCGGGATGCCGATGCCGGTGTCCCGGACGGCCAGCGTCACCCAGGCGGTCTCGTCGTCGGCCCGCGCGGTGCTGGCGGTGACGGTGACGGTGCCCTCCCGGGTGAACTTGATGGCGTTGCTCAGCAGGTTGGTGAGCACCTGGCGCAGGCGGCCCGGGTCGCCCTTCACGCGGCTGGGCACCCCGGGCCGCACGTCCACCACCAGCTCGAGCCCCTTGTCGAAGGCCCGGGGCCCCAGCAGGCCGGCCGACGAGGTGATGAGCGCGGGCAGCTCGTACTCGGTCTCCTCCAGCTCGACCCGGCCCGCCTCCAGCTTCGAGAAATCGAGCACGTCGTTGATGATGGTGAGGAGGGCATCGCCCGAGTCCCGCACCAGCTCGGCGGCCCGGCGCTGTTCCGGGTCGAGCGGCGTGTCGAGCAGCAGTTCCACCATGCCGATGATGCCGCTGAGCGGCGTGCGGATCTCGTGGCTCATGTTGGCGAGGAAGGCGCCCTTGGCGGCGGCGGCCTGTTCGGCGGCCCGCCGGGCCGCCTCGGTCGCCTCGAGCGCCTCCAGCCGCTCGGTGACGTCGCGGGCGATGCCCGTGGCACCGATGACCTGGTCCCGCTCGTCCCGCACCGGGCGGGCGGCGATGCTCAGGTGGCGGAGGGTCCCGTCCACGTGGCGGTGGACGGTCTCGTAGTTCCGCAGCTCCTCGCCCGCCAGCACCCGTCCGAACGCCGCCCGGTCCCGCTCCAGCCGCTCGGGGTGGACCACCTCCGCCATGGGGTGGCCGATCAGCTCCTCGGGGTCGAGACCGTAGATCACCCGACAGGTCGGGTTCATGAACAGCACGCGGCCCTCCCGGTCCACCTGCCAGACCAGGTCGGAGGCCGAGTCCACGATGGTGCGATAGCGCCCCTCCGCTTCGCGCAGGCGCCGCTCCGAGGCGCGCATCTCGGTGACGTCGTCGTACATCGCGAAGATGGCGCCGGCCGCCTCCATGGCCTTGCTCGCGGCGATCCGCACGATGACGAAGCTGCCGTCCTTCCGCCGCCGGACGGCTTCCAGGAAGGCGGCGCGGTTCTCGGTGAGCTGCTCGTGGATCTGGACCGCCTGCTCCCTGCCCCAGTCGGGCACGACGAGGTCGTCGATCTTCCGGCCCACCGCCTCCGCGGCCGGGTACCCGAAGAGCCGCTCGAATGCGGGGTTGACGTTGAGGACGGTGCCCTCGGGGTCGAGGGTCGTGATGGCGGTGGGGGCACTCCGCAGGAGCGCCGCCAGGAACCCCCGCTCCCGGCTGGCCATCGCCTCCGCGTCCCGGGCCAGCCGGGTGGCACGCGTCAGCGCCAGCAGCTGGCGGTGCGATCCGTAGAAGACGCGGGCCATCACCACGAAGAACAGCGCCGTCATCCCCAGGCCCGCCAGGTGGAACCGGGTGGCGCCGTGGAGCACCAGTCCCGCCGCCACGCCGCCCAGCATGAGCCCGGTGAACCCGTAGTAGGCGGGCGGGTCGGAGACGAGCGTGGAATTGCCGCCGGCCACCAGCCCGGCCGCCACCACGAGCAGCAGCAGCATGTCGGCGAGGGAGAGCCACGGCCCGAAGAGAAGCGGGGCCAGGCCCCAGGCGATCGCGGTGATCCAGGCGCCCCACCGCAGCGGCCACCGGGCCCGGCGGCCGACCCCCTGCCGGAGCAGCCGGTGCCGTGCGACGATGCGGGCGGCCACCGCGGCACTCAGCCCGACCACCCAGGGGAGCAGGAGGCCGTCGGGGACCCGGTCCCAGAACAGCGCCACCACGGTGGCGGCCAGCACGACGTGCACCAGCTCCACGCCGGGCCCGGATTCGAGCAGCCGCCGCGCGAGGTCGTCCCGGACTTCGGGCTCGAGGTGCTTGGTGCCGAACCCCGCCCGGTAGCGCGCGGGCACCAGAGCGAGGAGCCCTCGGCTCCGCTCCCCGGTGTCGGGGTCGGGGGGGGCAGACGCGGTGCGCAGCTCGGCCAGGGGCCCTCCTGGAGCGCCGGATGACGGGGGTGTCGGCGGAGTCCCCGAAAGGTTGCGGGTCGGGGCCGGGAGGGAAACCCCTGCAAGACCCCGGCCCGCAGCGGGATGACGCCCGGGCCCCGGCGACGGGGAGGGGCCCGGCTCAACGGGGTCGTCGGGGGGGGCGTATGTCCCGGCATGAGCGCACTTCGCCATCCCCTGCGCGGGGTGCTGGCCCTGGCCTTCGTCGGTCTCTGCTGGGCGGGCGTGGCCCGGGCCCAGGTCGGCTCGACCACCGACATCCTCACGGGCGTGGTGGCCGACCAGGAGGGCCGCCCGGTGGTGGACGCGATCGTGGAGGCCACCTCGCTCGACACCCGGATCACCCGGTCGGCCCGGACCGACGCCCGGGGCCGGTACACCATCCTCTTCCCCGACGGGGGCGGCCAGTACCACCTGGTGGTGCGCCTCATCGGGATGAC
>JBFILX010000079.1:0-9028 GCA_041612035.1 Gemmatimonadales bacterium
ACCTGGATGTTCCCCTCCGCCGCCAGCTGGAGGAACCGCTCGATCCGGGCGCTGGAGTGCTCGGGGCCCTGGCCCTCGTAGCCGTGCGGCAGGAGCAGGGTGAGCCGGGTGGTGACCCCCCACTTGGCGAGGCCGGCGCTCACGAACTGGTCGAGGATCACCTGGGCCCCGTTCACGAAGTCGCCGAACTGGGCCTCCCACAGCACCAGCGCCTCGGGCGCCGCCGCGCTGTAGCCGTACTCGAACCCCATGGTGGCCAGCTCGGAGAGCGGGCTGTTGTGCAGCTCGAACGGCGCCCGCGCGCCCGGGAGGCGCCGGATCGGGCTCCAGGTGTCGCCGGTCTTCGCGTCGTGCAGGACCAGGTGCCGCTGGCTGAAGGTGCCCCGCTCGGTGTCCTGGCCGGTCATCCGGATCGGCACCCCTTCCGCCAGGAGTGAGGCCAGGGCCAGCGCCTCCGCGTGGGCCCAGTCGATCCGCCCGTCGGGGGCCAGGGCGGCGCGGCGGCGCTCCAGCTGGCGGCGCAGCTTCGGGTGGACCGTGAACCCCTCGGGCCAGGTGAGCAGCTGCTCGTTGAGCGCCACCAGCGCCTCGGCGGGCACCCCGGTGGCGGGCTCCGGGCCGGCCACCACCTTGCGGGGCACCGGCTCCGCCGCGGGCGCGGCCCCCAGGCTGGCCTTGAGCCCCTGGTGCTCCTGCACCAGGTGCTGGTAGGCCTCCTCGTAGATCGCCTCCGCGCCCTCCGGCGTGACGCTCCCCCGCTGGCCGAGGGCGCCCACGTAGCGCTGTCGGGCGGTGGGGTGGTCGTCGATGGCGTCGTACATGACCGGCTGGGTGTAGGCCGGCTCGTCGCCCTCGTTGTGCCCGTGCCGGCGATACCCCACCAGGTCGATCACCACGTCCTGGCGGAACCGCGAGCGGTACATCATCGCCAGCCGCATCGCGTCGAGGCAGGCCTCCGCGTCGTCGGCGTTGACGTGCACGATCGGCACGTCGAACCCCTTGGCCAGGTCGCTCGAGTAGAGAGTGCTCCGGGCGTCGCGGACGTCGGTGGTGAAGCCGACCTGGTTGTTGGCGATCAGGTGCAGGGTGCCGCCGGTCCGGTACCCCGGCAGGGCGTGCAGGTTGAGGGTCTCCGCCACCACCCCCTGCGCGGCGAACGCCGCGTCGCCGTGGATCACCACCGGGAGCGCCGTGGCGTGGTCCACGTGGGCCTCGTGGCCCAGTCGCTGGGTCTGCCGGGCCCGGGCCCGGCCCGTCACCACCGGCGAGACGAACTCGAGGTGGCTGGGGTTGTGGGCCAGGGTGACGGTGATCGCCTTGCCGGCCGGCGTCACGTAGGCGCCCTCGGCGCCCAGGTGGTACTTCACGTCGCCGGTGCCCGGCTGCTCGGTGGTGGTGCCGTGGGTGGTGTCGGGCTTGCCCTCGAACTCCGAGAACAGGGTCACGTAGGGCCGGCCCAGGGTGTGGGCCAGCACGTTGAGCCGGCCGCGGTGCGCCATCCCCAGCACCACCTCGCGGGCCCCCGTGTCGGCCGCGGCCTCGATGGCCAGGTCGAGCATCGGGATCAGCAGGTCGAGCCCCTCGATCGAGAACCGCTTCTGGCCCAGGTAGGCCTTGTGCAGGAAGCGCTCGAACGCCTCGACCTGGGTGAGCCGCCGGAGCAGGCGGTCCTGGTCGGCCGGGTCGAGCCGGCGCCGGTGCGCGCCCGACTCGATCGTCTCCCGCAGCCAGGTCCGCTCCTCGTGGTTGCTGACGTGCTCGACCTCGTAGGCCAGGGTGCCGCAGTAGGTGGCCTCCAGGTTGGGGAGCACCTCCGCCAGGGTCTCGCCCGGTACCCAGACCTTGAGCACGCCGGCCGGGATCCGCGTCATCACCTCGGGGGTGAGCCCGTGATACGCGGGGTCGAGCCCGGGGTCGCCGAGGGGCTCGCTTCCCAGCGGGTCGAGCCGCGCCGCCAGGTGGCCGTGGGTCCGGTAGTGGTCCACCAGGTGCATCGCCCCGGCCACCAGGCCCAGGTCGCCGGCCGAGGGCGCGGGCCCCGCCACCGGGGCGGCCGCGGGCCGGGCCGCGGGCGCCGTCGCCGGGCCGGTCGCGCCGCCGGCGAGCCCCAGGGCGCCGAACACCGGCGGGTAGAACTCCGCCTCGCCCGTCAGGTACTGCTCCAGCGAGCGCAGGAACTCGCCCGACTCGGCCCCCTGGATGACCCGGTGGTCGTAGGTGCTCGACGCGGTCATCACCTTGCTCACCCCCAGCTCGGCGAGCCGCGCCTTCGGCAGCCCGGCGAATTCGGGCGGGACGGTGATGGCGCCCACCGCGATGATGGTGCCCTGGCCCGCCATCAGCCGCGGCACCGAGGCGGAGGTGCCCAGCCCCCCCGGGTTGGTGAGGGTGATGGTGGCGCCCGCGAAGTCGTCGGGGAGGAGCCGGTTGGCGCGCGCCTTCTCGACCAGGGTCTCGTACGCCGCGTGGAACCCGGCGAAGTCCATCGTCTCGGCGTGCCGGATCACCGGCACCACGAGCCCCCGCGAGCCGTCCTTCCGCTCGATGTCCACCGCGAGGCCCAGGCTCACCCCTTCCGGCGCGACCCGGTAGGGGGTGCCGTCCCGGCGCTGGAAGGTGTGGCCCATCGCCGGGTGCCGCTTCACCGCCTGCACGATGGCGAAGGCGATCAGGTGGGTGAACGAGATCTTCTTGCCGCGCCCCGCCGCGGCCAGGGCGGCGTTGAGTTCGGTGCGCCGCCGCTCCAGCGTGGCGGCCGAGAACTGCCGGAAGGTGGTGGCGGTGGGGACCCCGAGGCTCTCCTCCATGTTGGCCGCGAGCCGGAGCGCGGGGCCCTTGATCTCGGTGGCGCCGGCCGGGGCCGCCCCGGCCTCGGCCGGCCTGGCCGCGGGGGCGGGGGGCGGGGCGGCCAGCCCCGGCGCGCTGCCGTTGCCGCCGGCGGGGGGGCGTTCGCCCACGACCCCGCTTTCGAACAGGCGCCGCCACTCGGGCGAGACCGAGTCGGGGTCGCGCAGGAACTCCTCGTAGAGCGCCTGCGCGAAGCCGGCGTTGGCGGTCTCGAAGACGTTGACGTCGATGTTGGAAGCCACGGGTTCGTCCAGGCCGAAGCAGGGGCCCGGCGCGCGGCCGGGCGAACCCCCAAACCTAACCCGGCTCCGATCCCGCGGGCCCGGCCGCGGGCGGGGCGACCGGGTCGAACCGCGCGGCTTCCTCCGCCACCCGGTCGGGATCCCATCCGAGCACCCCTCCCAGGAGGGCCGCGACGGTGCCGGCCGCGGCCCGCCCCTGGTCGGCGGTCTCGGTGGTGAGGTGGAGCCGGCGGTCCAGCACGTCCTCCACCCGGCAGGCCAGCTCGCGGCGCGCGGCGTAGACCGCCTGGGCGCCGATCGCGGGGTGCTCGGGGTGGAGCGGCTGGAGCAGCCGCCGGTCGTCGCGGGCCAGGTTCAGCACCGCGGCGGTCTCGGTGCCGTACAGCCGGAGGAGGTGGGTCACCGTGGCGGCCGGGAGGCCGAGCTCGGTGGCGGCCAGCCGGAAGGGGGTGACCGACGCGCTCTCGCCCCCGGGCAGCGGCTCGGTGTCGGTGGGCGGGGCGGGGTAGCGGGCGGGCGCGTCGGCCCCCAGGGCCCGCACCGCCCGGTCCACCGTCTCCGCCGCCATCCGGCGGTAGGTGGTGAGCTTGCCGCCCGCCACCGAGAGGAGGCCCAGCGGGCCGGTCAGGATCCGGTGCTCGCGCGGGACCGCGCTCGCGGCCAGGGCGGGGTCGGCGGCCAGGAGGGGCCGGAGCCCGGCCCAGGCGGCGAGCACGTCCTCGGGCCCCAGGTGGGCGTGCGGAAAGAGCGCGTTCACCGAGCGGAGCAGGTAGTGGACGTCCGCCTGGTCGGCGTGGACCCGGGCGGGGTCGTCGCGGGTGTCGGTGTCGGTGGTGCCGATGTAGGAGAAGTCGCCCCACGGGAGCACGAACATCACCCGGCCGTCCAGCCGGCTGGTGAGGGTGATGGCGTGGGTGTGGCCGATCCGGTTGCGCCGCAGCATCACGTGGGAGCCCCGGGTGGGCCGCAGCAGGGGCGCGGCGTCGGGGTCCTCCAGCCGGCGGATCCGGTCGGTCCAGGGCCCGGTGGCGTTCACCACCACCCGGGCCCGCACCGCGGCCTCGGCGCCGGTCAGCCGGTCGCGCACCTGCGCGCCGGCCACCCGGCCCGCGTCGCGCAGCAGGGCGGTCACCTCGAGGTAGGTGCCGGCCAGCGCGCCGTGGGCGAGCGCGGAGCGGAGGGTGGCCAGCACCAGCCGGGCGTCGTCGCACTGGGCGTCGTAGTAGAGGCCGCCGCCCTGCAGCCCGCGCGCGCGCAGGTTCGGCTCCAGGGCCAGCACCCCCGCCTTGCCCATCATCCGGGGCCTCGGCACATTCCCGCCAGCGGCGAGCAGGCCGTAGAGGGCCAGGCCCGCCGCCAGCTTCCAGCGGGGCACCCGGTCGCCGCGGTGGACCGGGAGCAGGAACGGCAGGGGCCGGACCAGGTGGGGGGCGATCCGCAGCAGGACCCGCCGCTCGGCCAGCGCCTCGAACACCAGGCGCCACTGGAAGTGCTCGAGGTAGCGGAGGCCGCCGTGCACCAGGCGGCTCGACCGGGACGAGGTCCCGGCACCGACGTCGGCCATCTCCACCAGGCCGGTGGCCAGCCCGCGCATCGCCGCGTCCCGGGCGATGCCGGCCCCGGTGATGCCGCCGCCGATCACCAGCAGGTCGAGTTCGCGGGCGGCCAGCTCCTCGAGCCGCGCGCGCACGGAGGCATCCGGACCCTGTCTCAGCCCCATGCCCGCCCCGCCGACACCCTGGCCCCGCCCGCGCGGCCCAGCACCTGGTTCCTGTCCCACGCGCACCTCGTCCATCGGGGCGACCGGGTGCTCGACCTGGCCTGCGGGACCGGCCGGCACGGGCTCGCGGCCGCGCTGCTGGGCGCCGAGGTGACCGCGGTCGACCACGACCCGGAGCGGCTCGCGGTCGGACGCGAGGCGGCCCGCGCGCTGGGGCTCACGGTCAACTGGGTGGAGTGGGATCTCACGGGGGCGCTCCCGCCGCTCGGCACGTTCGACGCGATCCTGCTGTTCAACTATCTCGACCGCCAGCGGCTGTCGGCCCTGGTGGAGTTCCTGCGGCCCGGCGGGCTGCTGCTGATGGAGACCTTCCTGGACGACCAGCGCGAGTTCGGCTGGGGGCCCACCAGTCCCGACCACCTGCTGCAGCGCGGCGAGCTGGCCGCGCTGGTCGAACCGCTGCAGGTCCTCTTCGGCCGCGAGGTCCACGAGCCGGCCGCGGGCGCCCAGTGGCGCGCCGTGGCCAGCGTCGTGGCCCGGAAACTACACTGACCATGCGCTCCACTCCCCCCAACCGGCGCGCCGTCATCGTGGCGGGGCTCCGGTCGCCCTTCGCCCGCAGCGGCACCGTCCTCAAGGACGCGACCGCGCCCGCCCTGGCGCGCGCGGTGGCCCGCGAACTGCTCTACCGCACCGAGCTGGACGGCCGCGAGGTGGACGAGGTGATCGTGGGCCAGGTGATCCCCTCGGTCCTCGCTCCCAACGTGGCGCGCGAGGTGAGCCTGCTGCCCCAGCTGCCCCGCACCATCCCCGCCCACACCCTCAACCGGGCCTGCGCCTCCGCGGGCCAGGCGATCACCGCCGGACAGGACCAGATCGTGCTGGGCCACGCCGACGTGGTGCTGGCCGGCGGGGTGGAGACCCTGAGCGACATCCCGATCCTGCACAGCCGGCGCTTCAGCGACGTGCTGGTGGCGGCGAGCCGGGCCAGGTCGGTGGGCGCCAAACTCAAGCTCCTCGCCTCGGTGCGGCCCCGCGACCTGGTGCCGGTCACCCCCGCCATCGCGGAGCCCTCCACCGGCGAGACGATGGGCCAGTCGGCCGAGCGGATGGCCAAGGAGAACGGGATCGGCCGCGAGGCCCAGGACCGCTACGCGCTGATGAGCCACCAGCGGGCCGCCGCGGGCACCGCCGACGGGCGGCTCACCGCCGAGATCGCGCCCTGGTTCGGGGGCCGCGACCTCACCGAGGTCGTCACCAGCGACAACGGGATCCGGGCCGACACCTCGCTGGAGGCGCTGGCCGCGCTGCGGCCGGTCTTCGACCGCCGGTACGGCACCATCACCGCGGGCAACGCCTCGCCCCTCACCGACGGCGCCGCGATGGTGCTGCTCATGGCGGCGGAAAAGGCCTTCGCTTTGGGCTACCGGCCCCTGGCCGCGATCCGGAGCTACGCGGTGGCCGCGGTCGACCCCGGCTGGCAGCTGCTCAGCGGGCCGGCGTGGGCGGTGCCGATGGCGCTCGACCGGGCGGGGATCGGGTGGAAGGAGCTGGGGCTGGTGGAGATCCACGAAGCGTTCGCGGCCCAGGTGCTCTCCAACGTGCAGGCCTGGAGTTCGCCCGCCTGGGCCGAGCGGGTGGGCCGGGCGGCGCCGCTGGGCGAGGTGGACTGGGACCGCACCAACGTGATGGGCGGCTCGATCGCGATCGGGCACCCGTTCGGCGCCACCGGGGCCCGGATCGTGACCACCCTGGCCCACGAGATGGTGCGGCGCGACGTGCAGTTCGGGCTGGTCTCCATCTGCGCCCAGGGCGGGATGGGGTTCGCGATGGTCCTCGAGCGGGTGTGAGGCGGCGATGAGCGCGATCACGGTCACCATCGAGCAGGGCGTCGCCCTGGTGTCGATCGACCTGCCGGGCGAGCCGGTCAACAAGCTGAGTCCCGACGTGGTCCGGGAGTTCGAGGCGGCGGTGTTCGGCCGGCTCCAGTCGGACGGCGCGGTGCGGGCCCTGGTGCTCTGCTCCGGCAAGCCCGAGAACTTCATCGCCGGCGCCGACATCGACCAGTTCCTCGCCATCCGCACCGCGGCCGACGGCGAGGCGCTCTGCCGCACCGGCCAGGAGCTGATCAACCGGGTCGAGGCCTACCCCAAGCCGATCGTGGCCGCGATCCACGGCGCCTGCCTGGGCGCCGGGCTGGAACTCTCGCTGGCCTGCGCCTGGCGCATCGCCACCGACCACCCCAAGACGGTGCTGGGGCTCCCCGAGGTGCAGATCGGGATCCTGCCGGCGGCCGGCGGCTGCCAGCGGCTGCCCCGCACCATCGGGCTCCGGGCCGCGCTCGACATCATCCTGGCCGGCAAGAGCGAGCGGGCCCAGAAGGCCTTCCGCCTGGGGATGGTGGACGAGCTGGTGCACCCGGCCATCCTGCGCGAGACCGCCATCCGGGCCGCGCTCCGGCTGGCGGGCGAGGGCCGCCCGGCCCGGCCCGCGAAGGGGGGGCTCGCCGGCCTCCTGCTCGACCGCAACCCGATCGGCCGCCGGATCGTGTACCGCCAGGCCCGGGCCACGGTGCGCAAGCGCACCCGGGGCCACTACCCGGCGCCGCTCGCCGCCATCGACGCGGTGGAAGCCGGGCTCGAGCGGGGACTGGTGGCGGGGCTCGAGGTGGAGGCCCGGAAGTTCGGTGAGCTGGCGGTGTCGGACGTGGCCCGCCAGCTGATCGGGATCTTCTTCGCCACCACCGCGCTCAAGAAGGACGACGGCGTACCCCCCGGCACCCCGGCCCGCGAGGTCACCCGGCTGGGCGTGGTGGGGGCCGGCTTCATGGGGGCCGGCATCGCCGGCACCGCGGTGTCGCAGGCGGAGGTCGAGGCCCGGCTCAAGGACGCCGACCTGCCGCGGGTGGGGCGGGGCATCAAGGCCGCCACCGGCATCCTGGACGCGCGGCTCAAGCGGCGCCGCCTCACCCGGCACCAGCACCAGCGGCTCGCGGCGCTCGTCTCGGGCGCCGGCGACTACACCGGGTTCGCCCGGGCGGAGCTGGTCATCGAGGCGGTGTTCGAGGACCTGGCCGTGAAACGGGCCGTGGTGGCGGAACTGGAGCAGGTGCTCCCGCCGGAAGCCGTGATCGCCACCAACACCTCCACCATCCCCATCGGACGGATCGCCGAGGGCGCGCGCCACCCCGACCGGATCCTGGGGATGCACTTCTTCTCGCCGGTGGAGCGGATGCCGCTGCTGGAGGTGATCCCCGGGGCGGCCACCGCTCCCACCGCGATCGCCACCGCGGTCCGGTTCGGCCGCCGGATGGGGAAGACCGTGATCGTGGTGGCCGACCGGCCCGGCTTCTGGGTGAACCGGATCCTGGCGCCCTACATGAACGAGGCCGGCCTCCTGCTGGAGGAGGGGACCCCGATCGAGGTGGTGGACCGGGCGATGACCCGGTTCGGCTTCCCGGTGGGGCCCGCCACCCTGCTGGACGAGGTGGGGCTCGACGTGGCGGAGAAGGCGGGCGGCGTGATGCACGCGGCCTACGGCGAGCGGCTGAAGCCGTCTGGGCTGGTGGCCGCCCTGGTGGCCGACGGCCGGCTGGGCCGGAAGAACGGGCGCGGGCTCTTCAGCTACAAGAACGGCAAGCGGGGCGGGGTGGACGAGACCGTCTACGCCCTGGCCGGCATCACGCCGCTGGCGGGCACCGACGTCGAGGCGGTGCAGCGCCGGCTCGCCTACCTGATGCTCAACGAGGCCGCAATGGCGCTGGCGGAGGGCGTGGTGCGCTCTCCGCGCGACGGCGACATCGGGGCCGTCTTCGGCATCGGCTACCCGCCCTTCCGCGGCGGCCCCCTGCGGACCATCGACGCCCTGGGCGCGGCGGAGGTGGTGCGCACCCTGGAGGGGCTGACCCGCGACTACGGCGAGCGGTTCACCCCCGCGCCCGCGCTGGTGGACCTGGCCCGGGCCAACGGCCACTACTACCGGGGCTGATCTGCTCCGCCGCTCCCTGCTCTGGCTCTCCGAACAGCCCGCCGTGTTCCGCTTCGCCCGGCGGAACCGGCTGGCCCGCGGCTTCGCCCGCCGGTTCGTGGCGGGGGAGACGCTGGACGAGGCGATCGAGGCGGCCCGGGGGCTCGCGGGGCGGGGGATCACCGTCACGCTCGACCTGCTGGGCGAGAGCGTGGCCGATGCGCCCGCCGCGGAGGCCGCACGGGACGAGGCC
>JBFILX010000080.1:0-8929 GCA_041612035.1 Gemmatimonadales bacterium
CGATTGGCCCGCGGCTCACCGGCTCCCCGGGTCACCTGGCCGCGGTGGAGTGGCTGGAACGCACCTACCGCGCCTGGGACATCCCGGTGCGGCGGGAGCAGTACGGCACATGGACCGGCTGGCGGCGCGGCCACACCCACCTCGACCTCGTCGCCCCCCGGGTCCGCACCCTGGAGGCCACGATGATGGCCTGGAGCCCGGGCACGACCCGCCCGGTGGAAGCCGAGGTGGTCGAGTTCCCCGACGTGGCCAGCGAGGCGGAGTACGCCGCCTGGCTGCCTGCGGCCCGCGGCAGGTTCGTGCTGGTGTCGTTCCCGGAACCGACCTGCCGCCCGGACGAGAACTGGGACCGGCTGGCCCGTCCCGGGAGCGTCGACCGGCTCCGGGCCACCCGCGAGGCCGATCGGCGGGCCTGGGCGGCGCGGATCGCGCGGGCGGGGGCCGGCGCGGTGCGCCGGCTCGACGACGCGGGCGCCGCCGGGGTGCTCACGACCCGGTGGTCGGACGGGCCGCAGGCCCGCTGGACCGCGGGGTGGGGCGTGACCAAGATCTTCGACGCCCCGACCCGCCGTATCCCGGCGCTGAGCCTGAGCTGCGAGGACTACGGCCTGGTGGCCCGTCTCACCCGGAACGCCCAGGGGCCCCGCCTGCGGCTCGACGCCCGCGCCGAGGCGCTGGGCACCGTGCCCGTGTTCAACGTGGTGGCCGAGATGCGGGGCACCGAGCGCCCCGGGGAATACGTCCTGCTGGGCGCCCACCTCGATTCCTGGGACGCCGCCTCGGGCGCCACCGACAACGGGACCGGCACGGTGATGATGCTGGAGGCCGCCCGGCTCCTGCGGCTGGCCTACCCGAGCCCCCGCCGCACCATCCTGGTCGGCCACTGGGGCGGCGAGGAGCAGGGGCTGATCGGCTCCCGCGCCTTCGCCGAAGACCACCCCGAGGTGGTGGCCAACCTGCAGGTGGCCCTGAACCAGGACAACGGCACCTGGCGGATCGAGTACCTCCGGATGATGGGGCTGACCGACGCGGGCGCCTCGTTCGCCCGCTGGCTGAGCCGCATCCCGTCGGAGATCACCGGCGCGATCACGCTCGACCTGCCGGGCGTGCCGGAAACCGGCGGCAGCGACCATGTGGCGTTCCTCTGCTCGGGCGCCCCCTCGTTCCGGCTCCAGTCGCACTACCCCGACTACCGGCAGTACACCTGGCACACCAACCGCGACACCTTCGACAAGGTGGTGCTGGACGACCTGCGGAACAACGCGACCCTGGCGGCGATGCTGGCCTACCTGGCGTCGGAGGACCCCGAGCGGGTCTCGCGCGAGCGGCGAACGCTCCCGGGCTGGCCGGCCTGCGCGCCGGCCCGCCGGGTCTCCAATCGCTGAAACGGGCGTACTGCCGGACCGGACGGGCGGCCGGCAGGCTGCCCGCGGCGTTTCCGCCCTACTGGCCGAGCACCAGGAGGCGGCGGATCTCGGCTTCGCTGCGCACCGGGCCCTTCCCCACCCCCGCGCAGAAGGGCGCGATCTCCCGGTTCCAGATCCTGGGCGACATGTTCTCCGGCCAGAACGGCCAGGTGCGGCACTGGCCCGGCCGCGCCTCGTACACCCCGCACCGCGTCCCCTCCAGGTACTGGCACGGCCCCTCGACCGTCTTCAGGTGGAAGAACCCCTCGGTCCTGGCGCAGTGGCGGCGGGTGAACGACTGGGTCGAGAGACCGAAGTGCTTCGCCAGCCGCCGCCGGTCCTCGAGGGTGAGGTAGACGAAGCCGTACCGGCCGCGCGAGATGCAGCACCGGCCGGTTCCCTGGCACTCGAACCGGACTCCCTGGTGCCACCATGGTCTGGGCATGCCGGGAATGTACGCGGGACCGGGGTCAGAGGCTGAAGCTGGCCAGCACCGGGGCGTGGTCCGAGGGCTGCTTCCCCTTCCGCTCGTCCCGGTCCACCCAGGCCGCGGAGCAGGCCGTCGCGAGGGGCTCGGTGACCAGGATGTGGTCGATGCGCAGCCCGTTGCCCTTGGGGAAGGCCAGCATCCGGTAGTCCCACCACGAGTAGGGGCCCGGGCCGTCGTGGTGCCGCCGGATGACATCGTGGAGGCCCCAGGCCACCACTCCACCCAGGGCGGCCCGCGCCGCCTCATGGCAGAGCACCGACCCGCTCCACTCGTCGGGCCGGGCCACGTCGCGGTCATCGAACGCCACGTTGAAGTCGCCGCAGAGCGCCAGCGGCAACGCCGGGGCGTGCCGGTCGGCGAGCCACCCACCCAGCCGCCGCAGCCAGTCGAGCTTGTAGGCCCACTTGTCCGACCCCACCGTCTGGCCGTTGGGCGCGTAGACCGACACCACCCGGACCCCGCGGACGGTCGCCGCGATCAGCCGCGCCTGGCCGTCCACCGCGCCGTCGTCCAGCCCCACCCCAACGTCGGTCAGTGCGTCGCGGGCGAGGATCGCGACCCCGTTGTACGTGGCCTGGCCGTGCGCGGCGGCGCGATAGCCTGCCCCTTCCAGGGCCTCGAACGGGAAATCCTGGTCGGTCACCTTGAGCTCCTGCAGGCAGACCACGTCCGGCCGCGCCCGGCCGAGCCAGGCGAGGAGCCGGTCGAGCCGCGCCCGAACCGAGTTCACGTTCCAGGTAGCGATCGTCAATGACATGGAGCCGGGCCGCACGCTAAGGCGGCCCGGCCGGCGGGTCAACGGATGGGATGGTTACCCGGTCGGGGCGTCGCTCGTGGCGCCGGCCGGGGCCGGGGTCACGGTGACGGCGATGGGAATGCCGGCCCGGACCGACTGGCTCACGATGCAGAAGTCCTCGAAGAGGTCCAGGCAGCGCTGCAGCCGGCCGGGGCTTTCCCCGTCCAGTTCCGGCGCCAGCCGGACCGCGAGTTCGGCAATGCGCAGGCGGCCAGATTCGGTGCGGGCCATGCGGCCCTGCACCGTCACCTCCAGGTCGGTCACCGGCACCTTGGCCTTCTGGAGACAGAAGAGCAGGCTGGCCGCGAGGCAGTTGCCCACCGCGGCCGCGAGCACCTCGGAGGCGTTGGGCCCCTGGTCGTCCCCCAGCGGGGCGGGCTCGTCCATGGTGAGCGTGGCCACCGACCCGTCCCCGAAGGTGACGCCGAACCGGAAGCGTTCCTCCCGGCGGAGGGTGACGGAGAAGCGGTCTTGGTCGGACATGCTGGCCTCCCGGACTGGATCGCCCGGAATCATGAGCGCGGCATCATGAAATCGTGGTGAACCGGCGGTGAGGGCCGGGGCCGGCCCGACCGGGCTAGATTCCGCCCGCGATGCCCGCCCTGCCGCACGAACCCGACCTCATCGTGGGCGCCGGCCCGATCGGCCTGGCCTGCGCGATCTCCGCCCGCCGTCGCGGGCTCGATCCGCTGGTGATCGACGCCGGCGCGATCGCCGATTCGATCGTCCGGTACCCGATCGGGATGGTGTTCTTCACGACCCCGGAGCGGCTCGAGATCGGCGGGCATCCGCTGGTGACGGCCGGCGCCAAGGCCACGCGCGAGGAAGCGCTCAAGTACTACCGGGGCGTGGCGCGGGCCGAAGGCATCCGGGTCCGGACCTACACCCGGCTGCTTGGCGCGGCCCGGGAGGGCCACGGGCTCCGCTGCCGGCTGGGAACCCGGCTGGGCGAAGAGGCCATGACCTGTGACCGGCTGGTGCTGGCGACCGGATACTTCGACCATCCCAACCTGCTGGGCGTGCCGGGCGAGGACCTGCCCCACGTCTCCCACTGGTTCGACGAGCCGCACCGGTGTGCGGGGCTCGACGTGGTGATCGTGGGCGGGAAGAACTCGGCCATCGAGACCGCGCTGCTCGCGTTCCGCGCGGGGGCCCGGGTGACCCTGGTGTACCGCCGCCCCGAGCTGAAGCCCAGCGTGAAGTACTGGCTCCGCCCCGATTTCGAGAACCGGGTGAAGGCCGAGGAGATCGAGGCCCGGCTGGGGGCGGAGGTGACGGGGATCACGCCGCGGGAAGTGGCGATCCGGACCGCGGAGGGGCGCGAGGAGCGGCTCCCGGCCGACCGGGTCTACCTGCTCACGGGGTATCACCCCGACTTCGAGCTGTTCCGGGCCCTGGGGATCGCCATGGAGCCCGAGACCATGCGGCCGGCCCTCGACCCCGCCACGCTCGAAAGCAACGTGCCGGGGGTCTACCTGGCCGGGAGCGCCGCCTCGGGGCGGAACATCTCCGAGGTGTTCATCGAGAACGGCCGGTACGACGGCGAGAAGATCTTCGGGGACCCCTCCGCCCGGCGCCGGGCGGAGGTGCTCTACGCGGCGACGCTCAGGGCCACGGACGAGTAGCTGCTCGCGCTCAGCGGCGGGCGACGACGAAGGAAACGTCCTCCGCTCCGAGCTTCTCCAGCGTGACCTCGATGGCCCTGACCACCCCAGTCGGCAGGGATCCCACCCGACCCTGGGTCCAGGCCGACGGGCACCCCCCGCCCGGCCTACTGCCGGACCAGCTCCACCCGCCGGTTCTGCTGCCGGCCCTCGGGGGTGTCGTTGGGCGCCACCGGCCGGTCCTCCCCGTACCCCTTGGTCTCGAGGCGCTCGGGCGCGATTCCGGCCTCGGTCACCAGGTAGGTCTTGACCGCCGCCGCCCGGCGTTCGGACAGCGTCAGGTTGACCGCGTCCGCCCCGACGTTGTCGGTGTGCCCCTCGATCAGCAGCCGCAGCTGCGGGTTGGCCCGCAGCACCTCCGCGATCTCGGTGAGGGTCGGGGTGGACTCCGGCCGGATGCGGTCCTGGCCGGTGGCGAACAGGATCCCCTGGGTGGCCACCCGACCCTTCTCCATGAGGACGTCCGCCATGGCGGGGGGGGCCGGAGCCGTTTGCGATTCGGCGGTGTACAGCTGGAGCCCGCCAGCCATGACGCGGAGGTTGCCGACCAGGGCCTCGTACCCCTCGGACGCCGGCACGTAGAAGTGCAGCCGTTCGGTCCGGCCGAGCTCCACCTGCGGGGCGTTCGCCACCCGCCGGTCCGCCACGTACACCTTCGCGTGCTGTCCGTCCACCATGAAGCGGCACGGCACCAGGGTCCGGGTCACGACGTCGCTGAGCCGGGTAACCGCCTCCATGTCGCCCTGCTGGACTCCCGACATGATGGCCCCGCAGTACAGCACGCCATAGCGGGCCCGCAGGCCCGATCCGCGATAGCCGGGCCGGTCATCCCCGGTCTCCACGCGCAGTTCGAGCGGGTAGCCGTTCCCGCGCGGGAGATAGAGGTCGAACTCCACCGTGAACCGGGGCGGCAGCGCCTGGGGCAGGACCACCTCGAAGTCGCTGTCGCTGGACACCCGGAGGAACCGCCCTCCGCGCCACTCCACGACTTCCATCGCACCCCGCACCATGCGAAGACGGCGGGGGAAGTCTCCCACCCGGTCTGTCGCGAAGTCCTCCACGAAGAGCGGGCGCTCGCCCGGGACGAAATCGTAGTTGGCCCACGCCCCTTCGCCGGGCTTCAGCTCCCCATTGACGTCGGAGCCCGCGGCCGGGTCGCCCGCTGCGGCCGGGTTGACGACGGCATCGACCGCCTTGTCGACTGCCCGGTCCACGGCCTGATCCACCCGGTTCTGCACCCGCGAACGGATGCGGTTGCCGATCTGCGCTTCCGCCGACGCCGTGGCGAGCGCCTGCACGACCCCCAGCGCGAGGATGAAACCTCGCTTGCTCCACGTCCGCATTGGTATCTCGCTTGTCCCCGGAAAGGTGATTCGGTCAGTCGTCAAACGCGGGACTCCGCCGAGCGCGAATATCGGCCACGCCCGGGGATCCCGCCAGATCCCCTCGGCCTCAATTCACCGACTTCGCCGGCGGGGTATCCCTGCTCCCCAGCGCGTGCAGTTGCAGCAGCGCCAGCCCCAGCAGGACCACGGCGCCCGCCTGGTGCAGGGCCGCGAGCCAGATGGGCACGAACAGCAGCAGGGTCGCGATGCCGAGCCCGGCCTGGGCCAGCCCCGTCAGCCCGACCGCCATCCCCAGCACCCGGACTCCAGGCGTCGCCTGCCGGCTGGCCCACCAGACCGCCAGCGCGGCCAGCGCGGTGAGCACGCCGAGCACGCGGTGGTTGAACTGCACCGCGGTCACGTGCTCGAAGGCGTTCACCCACCACGGGTCCATCTGGAAGTAGCCGAGCGGGACCAGGCGCCCTCCCATCAGGGGGAAGGTGTTGTAGGCGTGGCCCGCGTCGAGGCCCGCCACGAAGGCGCCGGCCAGGACGGTGAGCGAGACCAGCCCCAGAAACCCCAGCAGCCCACGGCGGAGTCCCGACGATGCGGCGGCAGGATCGCCCCGGGTGCGCAGCAGGTCGGCCGCGGTCCACACGGTGATGCCGAAGATCACGAGGGCGAGCCCCAGGTGGGCGGCCAGCCGGTACTGGCTCACGTCGGTCCGCTCGGTGAGCCCGCTCGCCACCATCCACCAGCCCATGAATCCCTGCAGGCCCAGGAGCACGAGCAGCCCGACGAGCCGTCGGGTCAGTGGCGGCCCGAGCCCGCCCCGCACCAGGAAGACCGCCAGGGGGATGGCGAACGCCAGGCCCACGATCCGGGCCCAGAACCGGTGCACGAACTCCACCCAGTAGATCCGCTTGAAGCCGGCCAGGTCCATCCCCACGTTGATCTCCCGGTACTCGGGGATCCGCTGGTACTTGGCGAACTCCTCTTCCCAGGCGGTCTCGCCGATCGGGGGGATGACCCCGGAGACCGGCTTCCACTCGGTGATCGAGAGGCCGGACTCGGTGAGCCGGGTCACCCCGCCCACCACCACCGTGAGCAGGACCATCACGGCCCATACCGCCAGCCAGCGACCCACGCGGCGGCGCAGGGCGGGATCGGTGGGACCGAAGGAAGGGTTCATCGCGACGACCCGGAAAAAGCCGCCACCAATCTGCGCTGGCCGGGATCGTAAGTCACCAGGATCACCCGGCGCGGGGCGACGGTGAGGTCGAGCGCCAGCACGAGGTCGGGCGGGATGGCGATGCCACCGGGCCTCGGCGCGGGCACCGAGTCCAGCCGGACGAGCCGGACCATGAGGTGGTGCGGACCCGGCGTCAGCGGCCACTCCCGCGATACGTGGAGCGGCCGGTCGTGGCGGGCCCCGCCACCCGATACCTGCGCGTCCATCAGCACCGTGCCGTCGCGACGCACCTCCAGCCGGTAGCGCGCGGCGCGGCCCTCGCAGATCACCTCCCGGCGCATGTGGGCCGGCAGGCGGGCCAGGTCCTCCGGATCCACCCGGCGGCAGACCTCCACCCGCTCGGGCCGGGCCCCGATGGCGACCCGCAGGCGGCCCTCGACCCCGGGATGGACCGGCGCCGGCGCCCGCGACCCGGCCGCGATCGCCAGCGTGGCGGCCACCGCCACCACCGCCGCGCCGACCCGCCGCCCGCCGCTCACGAGGTCTCCCCCACTTCGACCGGGTCGCACACCGCCTCGACCGTCAGGTCCGCCTCGGCCGTCGCCGGCGCCTTCCGCGCCAGGGCCTCCGCGAACTCGCCCAGGGCAGCCAGCAATTCACGACCCTCCGCCGCCCCGGCGTGCACCACGCGGACCCGGTCCCGATCCACCCGCGCCTGGAGCTCGGCCTCACGCTCCTGGTAGAGCCGCTCGTGGAGCCAGCGCGGCCCCTCCCGGTTCCGGCAGTCGCGGGGCGGGCACCCGGCCACCAGCACCCCGGCGGCCCCGCCCCGCACCAGGAACTCGATCACCGAACTGTGCAGGTTGCCGGCACAGTCGACCGGGTGGACGTCGGCCCCGGCCCGTTCCAGCGCGGCCGCCACGCCGGCGGCCCCCTGCCGGCAGACGAGCACCGCGATCCGGCCGGCCGGGCGGTCGGGGGCGGCGAGGTACCCCCGGATCACCTCCAGCTGGGCACGTCCGGTCCGGCCGGGCGGCCCGACCCCCATCGGGGCACAGGAGCCGGCGCAGATCCCGCAGCTCACGCAGCGGTCCGGATCCACCCGGGCCACCAGGTCGGCCCGCCCGTCGGTCCGGGGCTCCAGGGCGATCGCCTCCCACGGGCAGTCGAGGGCGCACTGTCGGCACCCGGTGCAGAGGTCGCGATCCACCACCGAGGGCGGAGGCCGACGCTCCCGCCGGGGCCGCACCAGCCACGGAACGGCGGTCAGCAGCGCCACGAGGCCGGCGCCCATCCCCCAGACCGCCGCCACGGGCAGCCGCCGGGTGACCGGGAGCCAGAAGGCGTACCACCAGTCGACCGGAACGCTGGCCGGGAGGGCCAGCGGGTCCGCCTCGGGGGCCATGTCGAGGGGCCACAGCACCGCCACGGCCGTCAGCAGCCCCACGATGGTCCACGAGAGCCACCGGGGCGGGAAGAGCGCCGGCCGCGCCAGCCGTCCGACGTGCACCAGGAGGAGCAGCCCCATGCCCAGCGGGAGCGCCACGTGCAGGAAGAGGTTCAGGAAGAAGAAGGCGTCCGGCAGGGGCCGCTCCCCGCTGAAGGCGCGGCTCACCGGCTCGGAGAGCACGGGGAGCGCGTCGAGCCAGCGGGCCCCCTCGACCGCCAGCTCGCGTCCGAAGGTGTCCCACACCATGACGTAGCCGGTCCACCCGCTCACCAGCAGGACGGCCAGCAGCACCAGGCCCGACACCCACGCCAGGGCACGGGGGCCCCACGCACGGTCCTGGGCGAACATGCGCACCAGGTGGACCAGCACCGCGACGAGGGCGGCATCGGAGGCGTAGCGGTGGAGCCCGCGCACCCAGTTGCCGGTCCACGGGCTGGCCGTGATGCCCGCCACCGAGGCCCACGGGGCGCCGATGCGGTAGAAGAGCAGCAGCCAGATCCCGGTCACCAGCAGCACCAGCAGCAGCAGGACGGTGATCGTGCCGCTCTGGTAGAGCGGGTTGAACCGCCACCCGTACAGCCGGTTGAGCGCCGCGTCCAGCCGCGC
>JBFILX010000081.1:0-8902 GCA_041612035.1 Gemmatimonadales bacterium
CGATCGGCGCCCTGCTGGGCATCGGCGGCGGGAGCGGCCTGATCATGGTGACCAAGCTGATCGGGGCCCAGTTCGGGAAGCAGTTCGTGATCCCGGTCAACCTGCCGGCGGTGGGACTCGCGCTGGCATTCGCCCTGCTGGCGGGGCTGGTCTTCGGCTGGTATCCCGCGCGCCGCGCTGCGAAGCTCGACCCGATCCAGGCGATCAGCGAGGTATGACGATGAGGACCACGGCACGCCTGATGGCGCATGTGGCACTGGCCGGTGTCCTCGCCGTGCCGGCGTCGGGCCAGGAACCCCGGCGGGTCGAGGTCACGACGGACGGGCTCGTGGCCCACCTGTTCACGCCGGTGGAGCCCGGCCCGCGCCCGGCGGTGCTCCTGGTGGGCGGATCGGGCGGGGGGATCGGCTGGCAGGACTGGTACGCCGAACTGCTGGCGAGGGAGGGGTTCACCGCGCTGGCCCTCGCCTACTTCCGGATGGACGGCCTGCCCGCGGAGCTGGAGCGCATCCCGCTGGAGTATTTCGAGCGTGCGCTGGCCTTCCTACGGGGGCACCCCGCCGTGGACCCCGCGCGGATCGCCGTCGTGGGGGTCTCCAAGGGCGGCGAACTGGCCCTGTTGCTGGCCACCCGCCACCCCGAGATCCGCGCGGTCGCGGCCTACGTCCCCTCCTCGGTCGTCTGGCAGAGCATCGCCCCCGGCTTCCCGTCCACCGGGTCGTGGACCGCCGGCGGGGAAGAGCTGCCCTGGGTCCCCTATGGCACCGCCGCCACCGGCGCGATCGTCGACTTCTACCTCGCGGGCCTCGAGAACTCGGCGGCCGTGGCGCGGGCGACGATCCCGGTCGAGCGGCTCAACGGCCCCGTGCTGCTGTTGAGCGGGCGGGACGACACCCTCTGGCCCTCCACTCTGATGTCGGAGCAGGTGGTCGCCCGGCTCCGGGCCCGCGCCTTCCCCCATCCGGTCGAGCACATCGCCTACCCCGACGCCGGCCACCTCATCTCCCGTATCCAGGACGCTGACGTGAGCCGACTCGGGGGCACCGCAGCGGGCAACCGGGCCGCCCAGGCAGACGGGGTTCGACGGGTGGTGGCCTTCCTCCGGGAATCCCTGGGACGGTGACCGGGGACGAGGCGACGGCGAGGCCCCGCGGCGGGCCTAGAACGTGGCCGCCGCCCGCCGCTCCG
This sequence comes from Gemmatimonadales bacterium, assembly GCA_041612035.1. Taxonomy (GTDB): domain Bacteria; phylum Gemmatimonadota; class Gemmatimonadetes; order Gemmatimonadales; family GWC2-71-9; genus SZUA-320. The sequence goes on from JBFILX010000081.1 coordinate 1,189, forward strand.
CGAACCCCGACCGCAGCATCATCCCCGCCGAATAGAGCACCACCACCACCACCAGCCAGCGCAGGGCGGTGAGCGGCAACTCCTTGACGATGAAGGCGGCGATCAGCACCGCGGGGACGCCGCCCAGCAGGAGCCCCAGGGCCGGGCGGGCGCTGTAGCTCCCGGCGGCCGCGAACTTGACGCCCGCCACGGGCATGAGGAAGGCGCAGGAGCCCATCATGATCGGGAAGGCGGTCCGCGGGTTCATCCCCAGCAGGCTGATCATGATGAGGCAGGGGGCGTAGAGCCCGACCCCGATGGTCATCAGCGCGCCGAGCACGAAGTTCCCCGCCACGCCCACCGCCAGCAGCGGGCCGTCGAGCCCGACGGCCATTCCGCCGGGAAAGACCGGGGCGCCCCGCATCTCGTCCAGGTTCTTGAGGATGAAGAGCCCCGCCGCGGCCAGCAGCGCGCACCCCATCCCGAGCTGGACCTTCCGGCGGGGCCACCGGGCCACCACCCCGGCGCCCAGCCAGGCGCCCAGGATGGACGCGCCGATCAGGAGCGCCAGAGTGGTGATCTCCACCTCGACGATGGAGATGAAGATGAACGCCTGGGCCACGGCGGGGAGCGTGTGCCCCATCGTGAGGGTGCCGGGGATCCGCTCGTCCGGCACCATCCCCCGGAGCTTGAAGATGGCGGTGGTCGGGGCGTAGGACCCGATGCCCAGGGTGTCGAAGAAGTTGGTGACGAACCCCACCCCGGTCTCGAACGCCGTCGGGCGGGCCGGGGCGTCGAGCCGCCCGGCGCCCCGGACGGCGCGGAGCCGCCGCGCCCAGTTCAGTGCGAACCCGAGCGCGACGGCTCCCAGCGCGCCCAGCAGCGCGCCCTTGACGGTCAGCACGGGGGCCGACCGGCGATCAGATCACTGGGTAGCGGCGTCCGCGTTCCAGACGTCGTGGGTCATCTTCCACGAACCGTCGGCCTGCCGGCGGTAGACGTGGATCCCCTTCACCGTCTCGCTCATCGATGGACCCCCACCCACGGGCGTCATGGTGAGCGTGCCGGTGTAGTGCTCCACCGCCAGGTCACCCGCCACCATCACGTTGGAGGAGGTGTAGTTCACGTCGGCGGCGAACATCCGCATGAATTCCCCGACCCAGGCCTGGGTGGCCGCCTTGCCCACGACGGCCGGACCGCCCGGCGGCATCATGACGACGTCGTCCGACACGTAGGCCATGGTGGTGTCGCGGGAGTTGAGCGCGGCGGCCTCCTGGGCCTGGACGGCGCGGACCGCCGCCTCGTCGGCGGCCGTGTCGACCGGGGCAGGGGCGGGCGGACAGGCCGCGGCAAGGACGAACAGCGCGGGGGCAAGGCGTCGCATGGATCCTCCTGGGGGTTGGTGGGGTGGCGAGAGAGGATACTTCTCTCATTACGACCCCGCAATCGGGCGGCGACCCGGCGGCGGGGCTTGCCCCCGCCCCCCGCCCGGTGCCTATTCCGGGTCACGGCACCGGCTCGACCTTCGGGTGCCCGAACCTCGACCCCGCCCGAATGCTTCCTCGCCTCTCCGCCCTCGGCCTGGCGCTCTGGCTCGCGGGCTGCGCCGGGACCCCGTCCCGGATGCCCCCGGCCCCCGGCGCGGCCCCCGCCGCCGCCCCCGACAGCTTCCTCGTGGCCTTCCAGACCTCCCAAGGACCCTTCGAGGTGATGGTGCACCGGAGCTGGGCGCCGCTCGCGGCCGACCGGTTTTACGACCTCGTCCGCCGCCGGCACTACGACGACGTCCGGGTCTTCCGGGTGGTGACCGGGTACGTGGTCCAGTTCGGGCTCACCGGGGACACCGCGGTGAACCGGGCCTGGCGAACCCAGGGGCTCCCGGACGAGCCGGTGCGGAGCATCAACGCCCGGGGCCGGGTGGCGTTCGCCCGGGCGGGCCCCGCCACCCGCAGCGTCCAGATCTTCATCAACCTGGCCGACAACACCCCGCGGCTCGACACCCTCACGGTGAGCGGCATCGTGGGCTACCCGCCCTTCGGGGAGGTGGTCCGCGGGATGGAGGCGGTGGACCGCTTTCATCCGGGGTACGGAAACGCCCCCTCCCAGCAGCAGGACTCGATCGTGGCCGGGGGGAACGCCTGGCTCGACCAGCGCTATCCGGCGCTGGACCGGATTCTCTCGGCGCGGATCGTCCGCGCCTGGAAATGACCTGCTCCCCCGTCAAGTGACCGCATGGACTTCCTGACGTCGTGGTTCGAGAGCGCCCTCTCCCAGAAGCTCCTCCGGGCCGCCCTGGCGCTGGTCCTGATCTGGCTGGTGGTCTTCCTGGTCCAGCGGGGAGTCAGCAACCAGGTGAAGTCGGGCGAGACCCGGTACCGGCTCCGCAAGCTGGTGGCGCTGGCCGGCTGGATCGCGGCGGGCCTCGTGCTGGCGGGCATCTTCTCCGACCGGCTGGGCCAGCTCACCGTGGCCTTCGGCGTGGCCGGCGCCGGGATCGCCTTCGCGCTCCAGGAGGTGATCGCCTCCTTCGCCGGCTGGATCGCCATCTCCCTGGGCGGCTTCTACGACCCCGGCGACCGGGTGCAGGTCGGCGGGATCAAGGGCGACGTGATCGACATCGGGGTGCTCCGCACCACGCTGATGGAATGCGGCGACTGGGTGAAGGGGGACCTCTACAACGGCCGGATCGTGCGGGTCGCCAACAGCTTCGTCTTCAAGGAACCGGTCTTCAACTACTCCGGCGAGTTCCCCTTCCTCTGGGACGAGATCACGGTGCCGGTGCGCTACGGGTCCGACCACCGCCTGGCCCGGCAGCTCATCACCGACGCGGTCACCGAGGTGGTGGGCGACTACGCCGTCTTCGCGAAGCAGTCGTGGGAGGAGATGGTCAAGCACTACCGGATCGAGGACGCCAGCGTGGAGCCGATGATCACCATGCTGCCCAACGACAACTGGATCGAGTTCACGGCCCGCTACGTGGTGGACTTCAAGCGCCGCCGCGGCACCCGGGACCGCATCTTCGACAAACTGCTCGACGGGATCGACGCCTCGGGCGGCAAGGTGCAGCTGGCCTCGGCCACCTTCGAGCTGGTGGCGGCCCCGCCCGTCGAGGTCCGGCTGCCCCAGACCCCTGCACGCGGAGGGACCGCATGACCGCCCGCTGCCTGGCTGTCCTCGCCGGCCTGGCGCTCTGGGGCGCGTGGGGCACCGCCGTCCCCCATCCCGCCCACGCCCAGGCGCCCGAAACGGTGGCGCGCCCCGGCAACGGGCCCGACCCGCTCCCCATGGGCACCACCACCGGCCAGCGGGTCCGCCGGCTGGTGATCCGGGGCGGCACGATCGTCTCCGGCCGCGGGGTGCCCGGGTCCAACCGGGCAATGCCCCCCGAGGGCCCGGTGGACATCGTGATCGAGGGGAACACCATCGTGGACATGATCCCGATGGATCCGGTCAACGCGGCGGGCTACGGCCGCGGGGCAGCCCGCGCCACCGGCGACCTGGTGATCGACGCCACCGGGATGTACGTCCTCCCCGGCCTGGTGGAGATGCATGCCCACCTCCCGGGGCCGGGCGGCGACCTGGGGCCCCGCAGCCTGGACTTCGCCTACCGGCTCTACCTGGGTCACGGGGTCACCACGGTCCGCGACGCCGGTACCGGTGCCGGGATGCGGCTCATGGCGGAGCAGCGGCGCCTGGCCGACGCCAACCAGCTGGTGGCACCGCGCCTGGTGCTCTGCCAGCGCTGGCCGCTGCCCCTGCGGGAGTGGGACGAGGGCCACACCCCCGAGCGGGCCCGAGCCATGGTCCGGCAGTTCAAGGCCCTGGGCGCCGACTGCGTGAAGGTGTCCAAGAGCCCCGGCCAGTACCCCGACGTGCTCGAGGCCATCGTGGCCGAGGCGCACACCCTCGGCATGTTCGTGATGACCGACCTCAAGGTGTCGGAGTCCGATGCCGCCGTGGCTTCCCGCGCCGGGGTCCGGAGCATCGAGCACTGGTACGGCGTGCCCGACGCCGCGCTCACCGGCTCCCAGCAGTTCCCGGCCGACTACAACTACTGGGACGAGCTCGACCGGTTCCGCTACGCCGGCCTGCTCTGGGCCGAGGCCGACCGGCACCCCGACCGGTTGGAGGCGGTGCTCGACCTGATGGTGCGGAACGGGACCAACTGGAACCCCACCATGACCGTGTACGAGGACAACCGCGACGTCTGGCGGAGCCTCGGCGTGCCCATCCGGGAGACCCTGGTGCACCCGAGCGAGATCGCCGCGGGGCCCGACTCGTCGGTGCACGGGGCGTTCAAGCGCGAGTGGAAGACCTCGGACGAGATCAACTGGAAGCGCAACTTCCGGATCTGGATGAAGTGGGTGCAGCGGTTCCACGAGAAGGGGGGCCTCCTCACCGCGGGAAGCGACGAGGGCGGGATCGGCGGCATCGCGATGATCCGCGAACTCGAGCTGCTGCAGGAAGCGGGGCTCCACCCGATCGACGTCGTCCGCGTGGCCACGACCAACGCCGCCGCGGCGCTGGGGTGGGACCGGCACTGCGGGATCCGGGTCGGCTGCGTGGCCGACCTCGCGGTGGTGAACGGCAACCCGATCGACAACTTCAAGGTGATGTACGGCCGGGGCTATGGCCTGGCGGGCCTGGTCCCGCGCGACCGCCAGTGGCAACACGGCGGCGTGACCTGGACCATCAAGGATGGCGTGGTCTTCGACGCCCAGGCCCTGCTGCGCGAGGCCGAGTGGTACGTGCGGCAGGAGCGGGAGCGGCTGGCCGGGCGATGAGGCGGCAGCCGGCTACCGGGCGGACCACCCCGCTCCTGGCCGCCCTCGCGCTGGCGTGCGCCCCCGCGGGGCCGTCCGCGGACCCCGGGATGGTCGCCGAGTGGATGCACCAGTTGTACGGGATGGTCCGCACCGAGCGGCTGAGCCCGCCGGTCGCGTCCCGCCTGCTGGGCTACGCCTCGGTGGCGCTCTACCAGGGGCTCGCGGCGTTGGACCCCTCCCTGCCCCCGCTCACCGCCACGCTCACCGGTTCCCCCGAGTTCCCGACCGCCGACGACCCCGCCGGGCACGACGCCACCCTGGTGGCGGTGGAAGCGGAGCGGGTGGTGCTCGATTCGCTCCTGGCGGGGGGCCTGCCCACGACCCGGGCGGCGCTGGCCCGGCTGGCCGATTCGCTCCGCGACGCCCGGATCGCGCTGGGGGTCGCCGCCGAGATCCGAACCCGGTCGGCCGACCTCGGCGCCCGGATCGGGAACGCGGTGGTGGCCTGGTCCCGCACCGACGGTTTCGAGGCCACGCGCGGGCGGCCCTACGCGCCTCCGGTCGGCCCGGGCCTCTGGGTCAACGACACCCCGACCAGCGACTACACCGCCACCAGCCGCTCGGGCGCCACCCAGTCGGTGGCGCTCGACAACCCGGCCAACCAGCTCCGGGCTGGCGCGGCCAGCGACCGTGACCTCATCCTGGGCCGGCCCAAGCCGGCCGGCCAGCGCGACCTGCCGGCCGCCAACCCCGCCGGGGCGACCGAGCCCTTCTGGGGCACGCTGCGCCCCTTCGTGCTCCGCACCTGGGACGAGTGCCCGCTCCCGCCCCCACCCCCGTACGACCGCGCCCCGGGGTCGCCGCTCCACCAGGAAGCGATGGCGGTGGTCGAGACGATGCGCGGGCTCACCGACGAGCAGCGGCAGATCACCCTGTACTGGGCCGACAACCCGGGGGAGACCGGCACCCCCGCCGGTCACTGGCTGGCGATCGGCGGGCAGATGGTGAGTCAGCGCGGCCTCACCGCCGCGCAGGCGGCCCGGCTCTTCGTGGCGACCGCAACGGCGCAGGCCGACGCCTTCATCGCGGGCTGGGGCTACAAGTACGAGTTCAACCTGATCCGCCCGCGCACCTACATCCGCCGGCTCATCGACCCGGCCTGGGAGCCCCTCATCCCCACGCCCCCATTCCCCGAATACCCCTCGGGCCACAGCACGCAGTCGGCGGCGGCCGCTTCGGTACTGACCGCGCTGCTGGGGACGGTCGCCTTCGACGACAGCACGGGGCTCTACATCGGGCACCCGGTGCGGCGGTTCCCCTCGTTCGACGCCGCGGCCGAGGAGGCTGGGCTCTCCCGCATCTACGGCGGGCTCCACTTCCCCGTGGGCAACACCGGGGGCCAGGACCTGGGCCGCTGCATCGGGGCCACCGTGATCGCCCGGCTGGGCGGTACGGCATTCCGGTGAGAGTCGGGGTGGCGCGGCTGTCGGGCCTGCTCCTCGGGGCGGGGCTCTGGGCGTGCGCCCCGGCAGCCCCGCCCGAGTGGCACCAGGAAGACGGCTACCGCTGGCGCGAGCTGGTGGTGCCCTCCGGCCAGCCGGGGTTCACCGCCATGGCCGAGCGGCGGACGGGGGTCGACTTCCGGAACACCGTGAGCGACTCGGCCCTGATCGGCAGCCGGGTGCTGGCCCAGGGCGCCGGCATCGCGCTGGGCGACGTGGACGGGGACGGGCTGGTGGACCTCTTCCTGGCCCGGACCGAGGGCCCCAACGCGCTGTACCGGAATCTCGGGGGCTGGCGCTTCGAGGACGTCACCGCCCGGGCCGGGGTCGCCGCCCCCGATCGGGCGTCGTCGGGCGCCACCTTTGCCGACCTCGACGGCGACGGCGACCTCGACCTGGTCCTGCTCGCCATCGCGGGCCCCGACGCCGTCTTTCTGAACGACGGCACCGCCCGGTTCACCGAGCGCCGCGATCTGGGCCTCGAGCCGGCCGGCCGAGGAGCCACGACGGCCGCGCTCGCCGACGTGGACGGCGACGGCGATCTCGACCTGTACGTGGCCACCTACAAGCCCTACATGGCGGCCGACTCGATCGCCCCGCAGCTCATGGCGTTCAACCAGGTGGCCCACCAGGTGAGTCCCACCCGCATGGAGGTCCGGCCCGCCTACCGCCACGAGTTCAAGGTGGTCATGAACCCCGACGGCCGGAGCGGGAACCTGGTGGAGCGGGCCCGGCCGGACGACTTCTACTTGAACGAGGGAGGCCGGTTCGTCCGGGTGCCGGTCACCTCCGACCGGTTCACCGATGCCGAGGGTCGACGGCTCGAGGAAGAGCCGGAGTGGTTCGGACTCGCCGCCCGGTTCGCCGACCTCACCGGCGACGGGGCCCCCGACCTGTACGTGGTGAACGACTTCGAGGGCCCCGACGAGTTCTGGCTCAATGACGGCGCGGGCCGCTTCCGTCTGGCCGACTGGCGCGTGCTCCGGCAGACCAGCAACTCGGGGATGGGGTTCGACGTCGCCGACGTGAACGGCGACGGCCTCCCCGACCTGTTCGAGGTGGACATGCTGAGCCGCGACACCCGGCGGCTCAAGACCCAGATGCCCACGCACTCCCCCACCCCCAAGGCGCCCGGGGAGATCGAGACCCAGCGCCAGATGCAGCGGAACACCCTCTCCCTCAACCGGGGCGACGGGACCTACCAGGAGATTGCCGAGTTCGCGGGGCTATCGGCCACCGGCTGGTCGTGGTCCACCCTCTTCCTGGACGTGGACCTCGACGGCTGGCAGGACATTCTGGTCACCACCGGACACCTGTGGGACGTGATGGACGCCGACACCCAGGAGCGGCTCATGAACCGCCTGGCCGGGCTCCCCTGGCAGCGGGCCCGCTGGGCGTTTCCCACCCTGCCGCTGCCGAACATGGCCTTCCGCAACCGGGGCGACCTCACCTGGGACGATGCCGGCG